>CAYMOC010000070.1:0-5842 GCA_964391965.1 uncultured Thermoplasmatales archaeon
ATGTTAGTGATATATTAGGGTTTAAAAAATCAGAAATAATTGGTAAAACACCTTTTGATTTCATGGAAAAAACAGAGGCGGAACGTGTAGGTAAACTTTTTTTAAAAATTGTTGAAAAAAAAGAAAGAATAGATGAACTTGTTGATACCTGGATTGATAAAAACGGTGAAAAGGTAATCTTTGAAACCATGGGTATTCCTGTTTTTGATGATAATAAAAATTTTGATGGCTATTTTGGCATATGTAAAAACATTACGCAACGTGAAAAATCTAAAAAAGAACTTATTAAACTATCTACTGCAGTAAAACAGAGTCCTTCTGTAATAGTGGTAACTGATTTAAAAGGAAATATAGAATATGTAAACCCTCGTTTTACAGATTTAACTGGTTATTCAAAACAGGAAGTAATAGGAAAAAATCCAAACATTTTAAAATCAGGGGAAATAGACAATGGAGTTTATAAAAAACTATGGAAGAATATAAAATCTGGTAAAAAATGGACTGGTGAGTTTCATAATAAAAGAAAAAATGGAAGTCTATATTGGGAATATGCCTTGATTTCTCCGATTACTGATAACGAAGGTAAAATTATAAATTTTTTAAAAGTAGCTGAGGATATAACTGAACGTAAAGAAATTGAAAAAGAAATCAAGGATTTAAAAGATTTTTATACTTTCATATTAGAAAAAATACCTAATGGAATTTGGGTGACAGACCAAAACGATAAAATGGTTTATTTCAACCCCGGTATGGAAAAAATATCTGGTATTAAATCTGAACAAGCAATAGGTTTAGATGTAACTAAGGATTTTAATCCTGAAACAACAGATATTTTCCTAAAATCTTACAAAAAAGCAAAGAGGAACAAAAAACCAGAAAAATATGAATCAGAAGTGATAACGCCAACAGGCAAACAAACTATTCAAACTGGTTGGTTGACACCAAGATTAAAAAACGGAAAATACAACGGCATGATATGTACCGCTGAAGATATAACTAAACAAAAAAAGGATGAAGAAAAAATAAAAGAAAACGAAGAAAGACTTAGAACATTATTCGAGGAGACACAAAACCCGATATTGACTGTTGATAAAAACGGAAAATATATCGATGCAAACCAAGCTGCTTTAAAATTTTTAGAATGTTCTAAAAAAGAACTTGTTAAAAAATGTGTATGGGATTTTACTCCACCAGAACTCTTAGATAAACAAAAAAAAGAACATTCTCCATTTACAGCACCCAGAACCCTAGAAACACAGTATCTGGTAAACAATAAAATCAAAACTCTTTTGTTAAACGCAGTTCCTTTAAAAATAAAAAATAAAACAATTATGTATGGTATAGGACAAGATATTACAGATCTTAAAAAAACTCAAAAAGTTTTACAGGATAACGAAAAAAGACTTAGAGAAGCGGAAAAAATCGGTAAAATCGGTCATGTAAAATGGGATGTTAAACAAAATAAAGCCTTTTGGTCAGATGAAATATATGAACTCTATGAACAAGACAAAAAACTTGGTCCACCATCTTATGCTGAAATAATGAATTTACATCAGAAAAAAGATGCAAAAAAACTTGAAAAACTTGTAAAAAATGCAATTGAAAACGCTGAACCATATGAAACAGATTTAAAAGCAAAACTTCCTTCTGGAAAAACTGCTTATTTCCATATCATAGGCAAATCTGTTAAAGATAAAAATGGAAAAGTTGTTTCAATTAATGGAACCGTTCAAGATATCACAGAACGGAAAAAAAATGAAGAAAGACTTAAAAGATTTTTCAATCTTTCAACAGATCTTGTATGCGAAGCAGATATTAAAACAGGTAAATTCACAAGAATAAACCCTGCTTTCAAAAAAATACTTAATTACTCAGAAAAAGATTTGACAGGAGAAACTTTTTACAATATTGTACATCCAGAGGATATTACGAAAACAAAAACTTTTGTTGAAAAAAAATTAAAACATGGTAAAAAAAATTTTTCTGTAACAGTTAGATGCAGAAGCAAAAACAATTCATACAAATGGATCCAATGGAATACTCAAGTAACATCTCAACAAGGATTATTATATGGCATAGGTCGAGATATAACCGAGTGGAAAAAACAAGAACAAATGCTAAAAAAACAGATGATGAAATATGATATAGAAGAAGGAAACATTTATCTTGTAAAAGAAAAAACACTTAACAAATCAATCAAAGCATACAATGATTTACTTGATATAGGTTACAATGGATTAATATTCTCAAGAGCCCTTAAAAAAGATTTCCTCAAAAATATTAATCATAACAGTAAACACATTTGGCTTTCTGATACAAAATTAGAAAACTCGATAAAACCCAAAACATCAACAATTTTGTCAAAAATAAAAAACCAAAAAGAAAAAACCGTGATATTTTTCGACCGTCTGGACTATATATTATCAAAAAACAGTTTTGAAAAAACACTTGATTTAATACAAAAAACTCGAGAAACAGCAATTTTAAACAATCTTATTGTAATCTTTTCTGTTGATACAAACTTATTAGATTCTACACAGTTAAGTAAAATTGAAAAAGAAACAACAGAAATAGAAACAATTACAAAACAAAGACTAACAAAGGATCTTCAACAAATTATTGAATATATTCATAAACAAAATATTTTGGGTTTGTTTCCAAAATATAAAGATTTGGAAAATGAAATGAATATAAGCAAACCCACTCTAAGAAACAAACTTAGATGGTTAGTGAAAAATAACTATATAATCGAACATAAAACCGGCCGCAGTAAAAACCTTGAAGTAACTGATAAAAGTAGAAACTTATTCATATAAATTATTTTTTTCTATTTTTCACTATTTTTTTCACAATATTTAATACTATAAAATCACATTTATTTATTATACTTTGGAGAGGGAAAAAATATGGCTTGGGTATGTCCAAAATGTGGTCACGGAAATTTAGATGAATGGGAGACTTGTGCTAGCTGTGGTTTAAAAAGCCACGTTGATTTTAAAATAAATGAAAAAGAATTAGAAAATTTTTTAGTTTAGTTTTTTTGTTAAATTATAAAGTTTGTTAAGCTATAAGTTTAACTTTTTTAGTTTTGTCATTAAAAGAATATTTTAGTTAGTCTAAAAAATTGCAGAAAATACAATAAAAGACCCTGAAATTGCTAAAAAAACAGGTGCTTCTCCTGTAAAAAAACTGATAATTGCATTCAAACCCAAAAATAGCATAAAAAATAGGGGGTTTCCGTGTAAAAAATACATTTTAAACCATTTTTCGATTTTTCAATATATTTTTTACAAAAATCTATATTGACATTTTTTAACATGCTATATTTTAGTTTGGTAATCAATAACACAATTTTAGCAAATATTTATGTATATGTGCTTACATTTGACATATGTCATTCAACTGACTAAAGCCCTTTAAAAGACACATATCAATTAAAAATAAACCCAGAATATTGATGTTTATAAGGAGAGATTAGATGGAAAAAGAGTATAAAGTAGCATATTACATCAGAGTTAGTAGAGAAGAGCAGGCAAAAGGCTATAGTCCCGAAGGTCAAAAAAATACTCTCGACGGCTGGTTGGCAGAAAAAGAAAAATGGAGATGGGTAAAAACATACAAAGACGAAACCAGCGGTAAAGACATCAAAGGCCGAGCAAGATTTCAAGAAATGATAACCGATGCAAAAAATCAACTCTTCGATGGAATATGTGTTTATGACAATGACAGATTTTCAAGATCAACAAAAGATGTACTAAACATAATGGATGATCTACTATCCTTTGGTATCAAAATACACATCTACACACTAAGACATATCGACATCTACAGTGACCAGGGTCGATTTATTCTTACAAACTTTGCAGCATTCAGTGAATTTTTTAGAGGACAACTAGCATCAAAAATAAGAGTTGGTGTAAAACAAAAAATGAAAAACGAATGGTTCGGCCAAGCACCCTACGGATACAAACAAGTATCAGATGAGGTAGGAGGCAGAAAGAAAAACACTAGACTCGTAGAAAATCCTGAGCAACAAAAAATCCTTGATAAAATAATAGAGTTAAGATCTGAAGACAAAAGTTATAGTGAAATAGCCAGATATCTAAATGAACATAAAGTTCAAACAAAATTTACACGTCCCGATAGAAGATGCATGTGGCATCCAAGTACAGTAAGAAATATATTATTAAGACCAAAAGTTGACCTTAACGAAAATAACGATGAAACAAATTCTGAGAATAACGCAGAAACCATTAAAAAATCATAAAAATTTTAGAATTAAACAATTTATTTAATAAATTAAGGAATTTGCTTAACAGCATTTATTATTTAAGAAACAATCTAAAATCCAATTTTATTATAATATATATCCTTTAGATTATAAAAATAATAATAAACGGATAGAAGAGTATAATATACATCAGATAAAAATAATTAACAAAATTATCAGACCTTAAAAGTATTATACATATAAATAATCATAATAACAAAAATTTTCTTATTAAACAAATAAGATTGAAATTATTCACTATCATAAAATTTATTTATTATACATCTATAGTTTGATATTGTGTTATTATATAAACATAAATTTTAGCATTAATATGTAGTACAGTACAAAAAAAATTTAGAAAAGTATAATTTTTTATAATATTTAAGAAATTATTTACAAAAAAAATTTATGATTTAATGCAAACGTTTAATAATTAAGCATATTACTTAACAATCTTAATAATTAAATATTCTATTTTAACTCTAAACTTTTTAATAAAAAAATATAAAAAAAATTAGAGTTTTTTAGAAAACTCATCAATTTTTTCTTCCCAATTTTCTGTAAAACCCTTTCCTTCTTTTTGTCCTTCTTTACCAATATGAAAATCTATTCCAGCGACTTTTTCCATATTCTTCTTTGAAAGAATTTTATCCATGCTTTTAAGCCAGTTTTTACTTTTCATACTATGAGTGTTTATGATACCATATTTTTTTCCACCCATGTCCTCAAGGTTTTTCATGAATTTTCTCATGTCTTTTTGAACACGGAATGCTTCAGCAGATGCTGAAAAAATATAGATATCTGCATCCGGCAAGTTTTTAGGATCAGCCTCATCTGTATTAAACACTTGTGTTTCCGCTCCTTTTTCCTCTAATTTTTTTGATATATTTTCAACAATTTTTTTGTTATGCCCAAATCTTGACCAGTAAACCATAACATATTTCATTTTTTTGTATTCCTCACAAATTCCGATTATTTAATTATTAGTATATATAAACTACTATCTGGTTTATTTAAACAACTTACAATTCTTAGATTTCAAAAAGTTTTAAAAAACTAGTTTAGTTGATACATTCGGAAGAGTTTTAAATTTATGAATTCTAAAAATGATAACACTAACAGACATGATCCCTCTTTTTATCGTAGTATCATCCGTGAAAAAAAATCTAAAAAAGGCCGCCATCCATCAGAACTAATAGATGATGCTAGAACTATGTCAGATCCTTATTATGTTTCGTTATCTCTTTTCAGACTTTCAGATGACTCACGAATCAATTATTCAGAAGCAAAAAAAATAGCAAACGAAGCTATAGATAATGCTTCTGAAGAAAAACGCCTGTGGCGTCGTGGTGAACTCTATTCTAAACTTGCAAAACATGCTCAAAATTGGAGAGGAAAAAAAGCTGAAAAACAACAAAATATTTTTTAGCTTCATGAACCTCACTTTACTATTTCATATTCTTTTACTATTAATATTAAGAAGATAACTAATATAACTGCTCCTCCAAATAAAAACCAGACACCTTTTATTATTTCTGATAAAGCTGCCATAAGATATAATCCATAAAC
>CAYMOC010000070.1:5852-9846 GCA_964391965.1 uncultured Thermoplasmatales archaeon
AATATTTTAAAAAAAATTTCAGGTTTTCCAAAGGGAAAAGATCTCTCTCAAAGTATAGATAAAATAAGTAAATATGTAGGATGCCGCCGTATTGAAGAACTTTTAGAAAACGCGGTTTTTAATGATGGTTTTATTTTAGATGATTCAAAAAATGTTATTAGACAATGGGCTCTTAAATGCAATAAAAATATTGTAGATTCAGAAAAAATATTTAATGTACTAAAAAAAGTTGAAGATGGTTTTATACGCGGTAAACTCTATGGATATCTTTATATTCAATGTGATAAAAAATCTATAGAATTTAAACCCGCTTTTGAAAAAGCAGTTGAAATTTTTAAAAATGAAAAAGATGAAAAAAAACTATCTGGTTTTCGGTATCTATCTAGACATGTTAGTTCTAAAAAAGATTTTATTTTTTTAAAAGATGTAATATTTAATTTTTCTAACAATACACTCAAGGCAGATTTGTTAACTACTCTTGCAGGTGCTGCAGATAAAAAAGGATTTCATGATCTATCTGAACAGTTGTTTAAAGAAAGTAAAAAAATAGGTAGTTCTATTGAAGATAAGAAAGAAAAAACTCGTGTAAAGTTAAAAATAGCGAAAGGTTTTTTCAAAATAGATCAAAAAAATGAAGCTAAAAAAATTTTAACAGAGTTAAATAATTCTGTAGATGATGATAAACTAAAAAACAAAGTTAAAAGAACTTTGAGTAAATATGGTTTTGAAGGAAATGGTTTGAAAAATAAGATGCCTGAAAAATCTCAGTTGAAAAGCAAACAAAATTTTTTGTCCTCCTCTGGTTTTGTTCTGGGTTTATATGATGCTTATGAGGGTGCTGTTAAACCTGTTCATTTTCGTGCTGTTGCTAGAGCAGCACCATTGTGTTTGGCTTTTGGTTTAGATTTAGGGTTGATAGGTTTTCCAATAAATGATCTTAAAAGTTTTATTAAAAAAGCTGAAAATGAAACTAATATAGGAAGTCAAGGCAGATATCTTAGATATCTTTTTGATGAAAAAAGAATACATTTTTTTGAATGTTCAAAAAATAATATGCCTATTTTTTCAGAAAATGATTTAGTTGTTAGTACAACATCCAATCCAGAAAATAGTAAAAAAATAACTATGAAAGATGTAGTAAAAAAAATGGGTAAAAAATCAGATTGTAAACTGTATCTTTTGATGGGTCTTGGAAAGAAAGGATTACCCTCTGATGTGTTGGATAAAAGTCTTTATCATCTTGAGTTAACAGGGTATAATGTTTCTTTAGAGACATGTACTGCTATGGGAATTATAGCTATGCAGGCAAATAATGCTTTTAACGTAGGCGATTAAATTGTAATAAAGTATGTTTAGTTTTCATTTTTTTTCTTTTTAAAAAGTTTTAAATAAAATTGTTGTAATATAAAATGTTAAATTAAATAAGAAGGGAGTTTTGTATAATGGTTTTAAGAAAAATAATAGCTGTTTTGTTTTGTAGTTTTTTGATGTTTTCAACTTTTCAGTCTTTGGAAGCAGTTGATGATGAAAGTGATAACGAATCTGCTGTTTTATCTTTAGAAAGAAATGCTACGCTTCCTACTTGGTATGAAGAAAATTTTTGGCGTTATGATATGGATTTTGTTTTTACTGTACGTAAAATCCCTAGTGGCATTCGTCTTATGAAAGTTGATGCGGATATATCTGATATGGTTGCTACTGTGGAAGATGTTGTTATTCGTGGTGGTGAAGAAACATATAAGTTAGATGTAGATGGTGAAATATCTGGAAAAATAGAGGTACCTGTTATTGGTGATTTCGCTTCAATCCGTGGTGATTTTGGTGGAAATGCTTACGTTACTGTTGATACTCTTGCTATGAAAGATTTTGTTTTTAATGTTGATGGAGATGTTTTTGTTTTTGGATCTTGGCATACTCTTATTTTTGATATGAGTATGACTTTTAATCCAGAGTTTGATTTTTTTGATTTTCCGATAGTTGAAAATGAGGATACCTGGCAGGTTGATATAGATCAGGCTACTTTGAATGCAAATGTTTTTATTGATATTTTTGGAGGATGGAGTGATAGTTACAGTGAATCAACAGAATTTGTTGATAACATGACTTACAAAGAATTTGAAGAAAAAAATGGTTATGATTGTTTTTTAATAGGAGGCGACTGGGGTAATCCTAGTAATCTTTGGTATGCTCCAGATGCTGGTTTTCTAGCTAAAATTGAGGAATCAATTTTCTTTACTAATGAAGAAGATGGTTATGAGATACAATCTGATTTTAATCTTGATTTAGAAGATACTAGTTATAATGCTGATAATCATCCACCTGAACAACCAGAGAAACCTAATGGTCCAGTTGAGGGGGTTACAGGTGAAAGTTATTCTTATTCAACAGTTACCAGTGATCGAGAAGATGATGATGTTTTTTATATGTTTGATTGGGGTGATGGATCAGATATGGAATGGGTTGGTCCATTTGACTCTGGTGAGGAAATAACCGTTGACCATATTTGGGATAACAAAGGATTGTTTAGTGTTAGAGTTAGAGCTAAGGATGACAGTGGAGCTAGTGAGTGGTCTGAATCTTTAGCGGTAATAATTGCGGGTGATCCGCATTTTAGCTGTACTGTTACATTTGTAAAAGAAAAAGATTATATTGATGTAGGTTCTGAACCAGAATGGTATTATCAGTTTATCTTGTATGATGAAGATTATAATGTTATTTCTACTGATAATGTTTTTAACAAAAATAGTAACGGTGATTGGATATCCAATAATACTTGGGAACCAGATTTTTCTCATATCTATGATTTTGATAGTCGCTTTGTTAATTTTGCTTTGAAACTATATGATCATGATACATTAGCTGAGGCTGGTTGGGATGATATGGCCGATGTAAGTGGTTGTAAAGATCCTGATGATCAGGGTGCTGATAATGTTGCGGATAATGTAGGGGAGGCTCTTGATTTTTATAAACGTGGAGCTGTTTTTCATGGCACTTATGATCTTGTTAGTAGTGAAATGATTTCTTTTAGTGAAACTTCTTCTGATAAACGTGATAAATGGGGTCGTATTGACGCCGTTACCTATTCTACATCTGGTGATTATGTTCCAGATAGCAGTACTGGTGATGAAGGTATTGTTCCTGATGCAGAGAATGATGCTAAAATGTTTTTCAAAGTAGAAGATGATTATAAAATACCTGTTTGTTCTGCATCTGTTTCAACTAATGAGGAAAACTTTAGGCCAACTGTAGAAATAGAATTCAGTGGTTCTGTTACAGATGGCGCCCCAGGATATAACTGGTATTGGGATTTTGATGATGGAACAACTTCAAACGTTCAGAATCCAAGTCATAGTTTTGAAACCGGTGGAAGTTTTAATGTGATCCTAACAGTTACTGATGGTTTCGGGCAGACTAGTAGTTCAGAATTAGTCGTTGATATACCATATAATAATAAACCAGTTTTATCAGCCCCAAGTATGAATTGGGATAAAAAAAAGGATGAAGTAAGATTCTTGGTTCATTATAAGGATTCTGATGGAGATAATCCAGTTGTTAAAAAATTGTTTGTTGATGATACAAGTTATAACTTAAAAGGCTCTGGTAGTGACTCAGATTACTCTTTGATTCTATCAGAAGATCAAATTGGTAAAGGCACTCATACATATTATTTTCATTTTGAGGATGGATATGGTGGTGTTTCTGAAACCGAACCAAAAAGTTTCAAAGGTATGAATCTTTTTGATTTTTTTAATTGTCCTTGGTTGGAAAAAATTATAGAGTTCATAACTAATTTGATTAACGGTATAGACTTTAAAAGTTTATCAAGTTAATTAACTACATTGGCTTTTATAATATCATATGTTAAATTGCACAAAAGCTTTAATAACATGCTTATTTTTACCAAAAACCATTCAAATTCAAAAAAAATGAGGATAAAAAAACATGTACATTATAGTCGTTGGAGCCGGTGGAATAGGAAGAAGGCTTACGGAAT
>CAYMOC010000071.1:0-9783 GCA_964391965.1 uncultured Thermoplasmatales archaeon
AGTTGGGAGAGTGCACGGCTGAAGACCGTGATGTCGAGGGTTCAAGTCCCTCCCGTGGCACTCAAAAAAAAAATTATTTTTTTAATAGCTTTTAAATACATTAAAAAACATTCAAAAATAGTGAAAAAGTTTTTTTATCCTTAAAAAAGGTGGAAATAAGGGATTATGAGTCCAACATTTGAAATAAAAGAAGAGGAAGAAGTAAAACCAGTAGAAAAAGAAGAATTTAAAGAAGACAACAAAAAATTTGATTCCTCCGAGGATTCAGTAAAAATACAGTTTATAGAAAAAAAAGATAATCTTAATGATTTCATATCAGATTGGAAGGATAAAAACCTGATAAAAGCAGTTTTTTCTGATAATGTTGAGTTCATCACAACTGAAGATGATTTTAAAAAATTTGAAAAAAAATTTAATCTAAAAAATGTTGAATTCGATGTTAACATAAAAGCCGATGGAGATAAAACAAATATACCCTCTTTTATACTTGAAAAAGCAGGTATCTCCAAGGGAGATAAAATCGTTTTTGAAATAAGCGAAGATAACACAGTTCGACTCAAAAAAATATAAATTTTTTTTGTTTTTTTATATGCCATCATATGTGCATATACATTTGCATAAAAAATATAAATACATGTGAAAAAATCTTTTTTGTTGGGATGCATACATGAGTGAAAACTTTAAAACAAGTTTGTTAGACAAAGGATTTATTGGAAAAATCAGGGATAAAAACATTTGTTTTAACCCCCGACCTTTTTCACAGACAAATGACAATGTTACACAGATGAAAAATTCTGGTAATGATTTTGTAGATTTTCATCTTGAAGTTGTGGAAAAAGTTGATCAATTGATAGCAGAGTATGAAAAAGAAGAAAAAATGGAAAAAAAAGTTGTCAATAAAAGAAGGATTCATAGTAAATAAATCCATTTTATTATCTTTACCAAAAAAATTGGGAAAATAATAAATATTGTTTGAAACATATGTAAAAGATTGAAGGGATTGGGATGCAGAAAAGAAATTATAAATTTAAAGGAGAGATTTTTTTATGAAGAATTGTCCAAAATGTGGAGCGCCATTAACTGATGATGCACGTTTTTGTACTAGCTGCGGAGCAGAGTTCACAGCAGCTAAATCTATGCCGCCAAGGCCTAGTAGTCCTTTTGATGAACCACAAACACAGAATCAACAACCTCACAGGCCACCTACTCAACCAATAGCTAGACCGCCAACACAACAACCTCAAAGAAGACCACCGATGAATAATCAACCAAGGCCTAGTATTGGAGGTCGACCAGTGAAAACCAAACGTAGAGCAGCACCAAAAAGACAACCTGGTCAACCAAGATTCAATGAAACTTCTAAAAGAAAAATAGGTGCCATAGCTTTAGTTTTCTTGGTGATAATAGCATCAACATTTGTATTTTTGTTTGTAACAGGATTTGGAGGAATTCTTGGAGATAAAAGTAATTTCATAGCAGGTGAAGATGATTATTGGGAGGCCATCAACTTCGGCAATAGTATGTTCTCTAGCAGTAGCTATTCACCTTCAAGCAACCATCTATATTATAATTTTAAAAGCGATGGAACTGTTAAGATTAGTATTGTTACAGAATCTTATCCAGTTATAGAATGCAGTAGATCAAGTTCTAATGATACAATATGGGTCACAAGTATCGAATCTTCTCTTGAGGATGATGATGAAAAAAAATCCGGCACTAGTTCTATTGAAAAAGCCGACACTAATATAGAAGCAGATTGGTATCTTAATGATGGGAAATTGTATATTGAACCAACTAAATCTGAATATGAAAAAGATTATGATGATCTGCCGGTAGGTTTCAGTTGGCTTTATATTAAAGGGTTTGAATATCAATTTGTTGATGATGAACGTATTGTTTTAGAACACCCTTTAGCAGGTTCATTTTCACTAGTAAAAACATCTAAATCTGAATTAAAACAACAAACCGCTAGTGAATTCTATTGGAGTGAAGTAAATATCTCAATTACAGACTCTTCTTCAGATACAATAGATTATTCAATAATAACTAAAAAAGGCGAGACTGAATCATATTCAGGTTTACATGCACCAGGTAGTTGGGGCAAAATAAAAAAAGGCGATGAAATAGTAATTAACTCTGATGATATCTCAGTTTATGACATAGGAATATATTATAGGCCTTTAGGACGTCATCTGTATGGATCTTGGGTATACGACAGCTATAGTTATTCCAGCTCCAATACAATGGTTGAAATATAGTCTTATAAAAAAAAGATGAATCTCTCAAAGAATTCCTATCTTTGATTATGGTTTAAATAGTAGTTTGTTTATTACATATAATGTTAGTTAGTTTGGGATGCAAAAAGACTATTTGATTGGATGGTAAAAATTGGTTATTTCGGCTAACGTTAGATAGGTCAAGTTTAGATACTTTGAGGGATGATGTTTTGTATCTTAAAGAAATCCACGTGGAGAATTTTAAATCATTTGGGAAGAAGCTTAAGATTCCTTTTTTCCCAGGTTTTACAGCAATTACAGGTCCTAATGGTTCTGGTAAAAGTAATATCGCTGATGCTATTTTGTTTGTTCTTGGTCCGAAAAGCTCTAAGGTTATGCGTGCTGGGCGTTTGACTGATCTTATTTTTAATGGTGGTAAGAAACATAAGAATCCATCGAAGCATTGCACTGTTTCTTTGATTTTTGATAACCGTGAACGCCGTATGCCTTTGGATGAGGATGAAGTTGTTCTTACTCGTATGATCAAAAGAGCACCATTAAAGGATGATCCTGGTAACTACTATAGTCGTTTTTATGTGAATGGTAAATCTAGTACTTTTTCTGATTTTGAAAACCTTCTGCAGCATGCCCGTATGAGTGGTGATGGGTATAATATTGTTAAACAAGGCGATATAACAAATATTATCGAGATGGGTAATGTAGACCGTCGTCGAATCATTGATGGCATCGCAGGGATTAGTAATTTTGATAAAGACATAGATAAAGCAGAAAACGAAAAAATTGATGTCGATGAAAACCTTGATCGGATTAAAATCATTCTAAATGAAATAAATACTCATATTCGTCAACTAAAAAAAGATCGAGATGAAGCACAACGATATCAGGAACTAAAAGATCAGCTTTATGAAGTTAAAGCAAAAATTGCGACAAAGAAAAAACAGGATGTACAAACCCAGATTTCAGAGGTTCAAAAACAGATAGAATCATATGAAAAAGAAAAAAATACTTTAGATGAAAAAAGCCGTGAGCTTAAAGAACAATATCATAGTTTTCAAAAAGAACTAAATGAAATAGAGGAAAAAATCGCGGATGTCGGCGGTGATGAAGTAAAAGAAATCAAAGAAAAAATAGAAAACATCCGTGGTGAAGAAATAAAAATTGAGGAAAGAATAAATTTTTCAAATAACGAAATACGGAATCTTAAACAGAAAAACAAAAGTTTAACACAAAGAATAGATGAAGTAAAAGAAGAATTAAAACAATTAAATGAACAGAAAACAAACCTTGAAATAAAAATCAAAGAACAAAAAAAGGTTTTTGAAGAAAAAAACTCTGAACTTAAATCGATTAAAGAAGATATCGCTCAAACTGATGATAAATCAATGGATCTTTCTCATGAACTATCTAAAATGCGTAAAGAACATGATGAAAAAAACAGTCTTGTCCATGAACTAAAACTTAAACGTAACCGGTTCACAGATAAAATTGAGGCTCTTGAGGTTCAAATAGCTGAGTTAGAAGAATCTCTTAAAACTTATGAGTTTGAAATAAAAGACATTGAATGGCAGAAAACAGAGTTTAAAAAAGAACACGGTGAACATAGTAAAAAAACCAAGAAAATAGAAAAACAGCTTTTTGAGAAAAAAAAGGAACAAGCAAATCTAACCGAGCAACTTTCCGATATTGAAAACAGTATACGTAGATTGCAACGTGAGAAATCAAAGCTTCAGGCTGAGTTTGAAGCAGCTGAACGAGTAAATCAGAGTTACAACCGAGCGGTAAATGAAATACTTAAACTCCGGGATATGGGAGAACTTCTTGGTGTTCATGGGACCATAGCTGAACTTGCCAATGTTGAAAAAAAATTTCAGACAGCTGTAGAAATCGCTGCAGGTGGACGAATGCAATCTATTGTAGTAGATGATGATAGTGTAGCAGCAAAAGCTATTAAATACTTGCAGAGTAAAAACATGGGTCGAGCTACATTTCTACCACTAAATAAAATGCATTCAGGTAAACCCCGTGGTAATGCTTTGATGGCTGTAAAAGACGAGAAATCTCATGGTTTTGCCTTTGATCTAGTAGATTTCAAAGAAGAACACAAAGGCGCTTTTTGGTATGTTTTTGGTGACACCGTTGTAGTTGAAAGCCTTGATGATGCACGTCGTTTAATGGGCGGGGTACGACTAGTGGATCTTAAAGGAAGCCTTGTAGAAAGCAGTGGCGCGATGCGTGGAGGTAGTAAACCACGTCATAGTCTAAGTTTTAATAAAAAAGACAAAGGAAAACTCTTGCGTATATCTGAAGAGCTAGAAAAAGCAATGCATCATCAGGATGAACTCTCTGAGAAACTAAAAGAGATAAAAACAGAGATAGCTAATCTTGAAAACGAACTAAGCAGTCAAAATATTGATGCCAAAGAAAACACATTAAAAGATTTAGATGTACGTAAAAAAGAATTTGATAAAAAAATAGAGATAGTTAAAAACGAACTAGATGAAAAAAACAATGAAAAAAACAGTTTAATTGAAAAAAAGAACAATGTGTTATCTGAAATAGATGAAACAAAAAAACGACTTGAAGAACTGAATAATCTTAAAGAAGAAAAAGGTAAACTTCTTCTCAAGGGCACTAAAAAAGAACTTGCTCAGAAATCCCGAGGGCTTGAAGAAGAAGTAAACAGTCTTCAGGATGAAATAAATAGTTTAGATAGCAACATTGAAACTTTTAATAAAAAAATAGAACTATTAAGTGAAAAAAATGATGAAATACAGAAAGAACTAAATGAAACAGAAGAAAAAATAACTGAGCATAAAAACAATATAACCAGTCTAAAAAAAGAACGTGATGGTTTCCATGATGAACTAAAGACTTTGATGAATGTAGAGCAGAAAATGACTGGTAAAATAAAAGAATTCACCAGTAAACGTGATAGTCTTTACAAAAAAACTGTTACATTAGAAAACCAGATCGATGGTGTTAACACACGTATTGAATCATATTATGATCTTATATCACGAGCTAAATATCGTCTTCCCACATTAGAATCATCTATCGATGAACTTGATCAAGAACTCAAACTTTATGATGTAAAACTAGAGGAAGAGGGTAAACTTCCAAATGTTGAATCCCTAAAAGACTCAGTTCGAACCATAGAAAACACTATGAGCGAGCTGGAACCTGTTAACATGCGAGCATTGGATGAATATAATCATCAGGTGGAACGGAAAAACAAGCTTGATGAGGATATCAAACACCTTAAAGATCAACGAAAAAATTTAGTTAAACTTGTTTCAGAGATAACTGAGACAAAGAAAGAAAAATTCTTTGAAGTATATGATGCTATAAACAAAAATCTTAAAAAAATTTACAGTCAACTATCAGAAGGCGGTGAAGCCGAGCTTAAACTAGAAGACCCAGATAATGTTTTTGAAAGCGGTCTAACTATTAAAGCTCGTCCTCGTGGAAAAAAAGTACTTCTTCTTTCAGCTCTTTCTGGTGGCGAAAAAAGTATAGCATCCTTAGCTTTTATTTTTGCTATACAACAATTTGATCCAAGTCCATTTTATGTTCTAGATGAAGTAGATATGTTTCTTGATGGAGTAAATGCTGAAACAGTAAGTCGTATGGTTAAATTAAATGCTGAGGATTCACAGTTTATAATGGTGAGCCTTAGAAAGATTGCTCTGAAGGAGGCTAACTATGTTTATGGTGTTACAATGCGTGATAATGGTGTATCAGATATGATAGGAAACGTTGATCCCAAATCAGTTGGACCGAAGGGTGAGTTACATATTAAACAAAAGGTGAAAGCAAGTGCAGCCAATTAATAATCATGATTTCACAGTAGATAATGATGTAATAAATCATCTTCTTTTCCATAAATCTATAATAGATGAAGAAACAGATGGAACACGTATTAATCATTATGTCGAAATGCTTAAAAAAACCAATACCGGTGAATATGTATCAATAGAAAACCCGTTTGATAGATCAATAGCTATAGCTTTTGAACTTGTGATGCAGCAGCATCTGAATCCCTGGGAGATAGATCTTGTAAATTTTTCAACAATGTATCTAAATAGAGCAGGTAAAGAAGAAATAGATCTGATAACAGCTGGAAGAATAATTTTGATGGCCTGGCGTATCCTAAAAATGCAGAGTGATGATTTGGTTTTAAACATGGAAAACCATGAGGAAGAAGGCTATGAACCCTTCGATTGGGCTGATCTACCCAGTGAGATGTGGCTTAATGAGGATGACGCATACTCGTATACAAATCTTGTGATGAAATCACCAGAATCACCTATTGAGAAACCAATCCGACGTGAAACACAAAGAAAAGTAACACTTATAGAACTACTAGATGCTTTTGATGAAGCAAGGAAAGAATCAGAGGAAAGAAAAATAATAGAGGAACAAAGACGTAAAGCACAAGAACGACTTGCTGAAAAAGCAAGAAAAAGAATGAATGATACAGCTCATGAAGACCCAATTGAGGACGATGTGGAAAAAGTATGGAAGCAGATACAAAACAAAGGAAAAAAAATAATGACACTATATGATTTATGTGAAAACAAAAAAAGAAAAGAAATCATAAGAGTGCTTCTATCAATATTATTCCTTTCAAATGATAACAAAATAACAGTATATCAGAGAAAGTTTCCATATGGAAAAATATTTATCAAGAACAACGGATATAGTTAAAAAAAAAAGTTTTTTTAGGGAAAGGGATTTATAAAAATATGGGTACCAATGGAAAACGTCTAGTTGAATCAGTTCTCTTCCAAGCAACCAGTCCAATTAGTGTAAAAGAAATAGCTGAAAACTCAGGGCTTACACCTAAAACTGTTAGAAAAAACCTGAAAGAGTTAATACAGGATTACAACGAAAAAAAGGATACCTCTATGGAGATAACAAAAGCCGGACGGAAATACACAATGCAATTAAAAGAAGAATACGCGGATAAAACTATGATGGTAGCCGATCCAGAAATAAATGAAAATATTTTAAAAACATTGACTCTGATTGCTTTTCATCAACCAGTTAAACAAAGTAACCTTCAACGTATGATAGGAAACAAAGCATATGAGCATGTAGATCAACTAACATCTATGAAACTAGTTCATTCAAAGAAACATAGAAACACAGAACTACTTACTACAACCAAAAAATTCCCAGAATATTTTGGAATTGAAAGCACAAAACCTGAAGAGATACGTGATTACTTGATGAAAAAAGTAGCAGAGAATAAAAAAAACAAGGAACAATAAAAAAAATATTTTTTAATCATAAAACTTTTTTATTTAACTAATAAACTTTATTAAATAAAGATGTAAAGATTACAGTATACCGTATTAAAAAAAAATTAGTTTTTTTAAAAAAATTTATATCAACAAAAAAGATTAAACATAAAATAAGATGGGATCAGAAAAAAAAGATAAATTAAGCAAAGAAGAAATAAAAGACCTGATAGATGCTATAAGATTTGGAGTAAACAAAATAGAAAGACAAAACAGACAATTTATGGACAACATTCATCTAATGGCTATATGGGATAATCTAGATGGTCTTGAAAAAGATTTAGAAAAACTAAGAATGGAAGAAAAAAAATAAAATTTTTTTACTAAATTGTCTTAAACAAATACCACAAAAAAAAACAATATAATACCCTGTATCATAGAAAAACGAAGTAAATCTGTAGTCCGAGCAGCATTTTCAATATCTAATAATGGAAGAACAAGAGCATAAATAGTTAAAAATAATAACGGCAGACTCAAAAATAGATACCATACATTTGAAAAAATAAGAAACCCGGGGATATAAATAAGAAACATAGTAAAACCAAGTATAAAACAAGCAACATAACATGCTTTTTTTCTACCGATTAAAATTGGTAGAGTAACACGAGTTTGCCTGTCTCCTTCAATATCTCTAACATCCATTAGTATCTCACGAGAAAGAAAAATAAAAAAAGCAATAGTTGTAAAAAACAATGGTTTTTCTAAATTTTCCATAACAGCTCCACCTACTGTAAAAGCTAAAGCACTTGTTAATGAAACAAAAATATTACCTAAAAAACCTCTACTTTTTGAAATAATTTCATATAGAACAACCAAAGTTACACCTATAACAGTGAATAGACAAACCATTAGGTTTACAAGTGTTGATAAGAATAAAGCTATAACAAACATAGTTACAGAAGACCAAAAAGCTGTAGATGGTTTTAATATGCCTTTAGGTAGAGGCCTATTGGGATGAATAGTTTTATCTATTTCATAGTCAAAATAATCGTTAAAAGGCATGCTAGCGGCTCCTATGAGGAAAACAGAGACCATAGCGATAAGTAAATCTAATGAGAAAAATTCTGAACCAGCTGCTATTGCTCCAATGTAAACACAGAATATTCCTAAAATTGTTATTTCTGGACGCAGTATCTTTAGAAAAGCGATAATTTTACTAGATTTTTTATATTCCATATTTTTTTGAAACCTAACAAGTATTTTTTGATAACATTTTATAAGTTTTATGAAATATTTAAGTTTTATCTATAAAATTTTATAAATTAAACATTTTTAAATAACGAAAAGATTAATAAAAGAAACATAAATCCAAAAAAAAGACAGGAAAAAAAATGAAAATAAAATCTCGAACAAAAAAAATACAAAATGCACCCATCCAGAAACTCCTTGATGAAACACACATCCCAAAAAACACCATCAATCTGGGTCAAGGAACACCATTTTTTAAACCACCGGAAAACGTTATAGAAACAGTAATAAAAAAACTAAAAACAGAAAAACTCAACACTTACACACCAGATGCAGGAAAACTTAATCTAAGACAAACCATCTCAAAAAAACTACTGAAACAAAACAATATAAAAGCAGATCCAGAAAAAAACATAATAGTAACATCTGGTGGAAACCAAGCATTTGTAAACGCTATAATGGCAATTACTAAACCCCAAGATGAAATAATCCTACTTTCACCCTATTATTTTAATCAAAAAATGGCTATACAACTAGCAGAATGTAAACCAGTAACGGTACCTACAAAAGAAAATTATCAACCAGATATAAAAGAAATTTTTAAAAAATATAACAAAAAAACCAGAGCAATAATAACAGTTTCACCAAACAACCCTACAGGAGCAGTATACTCCAAAGAAAATCTAAAAAAAATAAATGATTTCTGCCATGAGAAAGAAATCTTTCATATCTCAGATGAAGCCTATGAAAACTTCACCTATAACAACAGTAAACATTTCAGCCCAGGATCATTTGAAAAAGAAAACAATCACACAATCTCAGTTTTTTCATTTTCTAAGACTTTTGGTATGGCAGGTTTCAGAATAGGGTATATGGTTTTCCCGGAAAAACTTAAAGATGAAATCCTTAAAATTCAGGATACAACAAGTATCTGCCCATCTACTATTTCACAGGCTGCTGCATTAGAAGCACTGAAAAACAATATTGATTACCCTGATCAGTTTTTAGAAAAGATAACTGAAACAAGAAATATTTTTATAAAAAATCTGAAAGAG
>CAYMOC010000072.1:0-9510 GCA_964391965.1 uncultured Thermoplasmatales archaeon
AATTCTTCAAAACATAAAAAAAAGAAAACAAAAATCGGGATTAAAATCCCTATTTTTAAACCCAAAAAAAAGAAAAAGCAGATAAAAAAAATTAAGGAAACTAAACAAAACAATGATGATTTTTTAGAAACAGAAGAAACAAGGGAAACAAAAAATGATTCAAAAACCGAAAATATTTTTACAAACCATAAAAAAACAGAGATAATCAAAAAAAACATGAAAGGAAAACCTGTTTTCTTAGAAGATACAGGTGAAAAACTTGGAATAGTTTATGATTCAATATATGATGAAGACAATAAATTGATGGGATACCGAATAAAAGATGCCTCATCAGATACAGTACTAAGTTTCCCTATAGATCAATTCGATGAAGATAAAAAAGGTTTAATTTTTATACCTAGCTGGTACACAAAGGCATTAAAAACAGTAGAGAAACTAGAATTTAAAGATCGTGTGTCACCTGAACTTACAGCTCTTCTGACAGATGACGAAGATTATAACAAAGAACTCCATCAGGTTTTTATAAGACATGACAGCGAAATGGCTGATTTCATAGATGAAACACTTACTCTTAAAGAAATGCTTCATAGTCATCTAAAAGTCCTTGAACGTAAACGTGAAGCTATAAAAGAAGACCTGATGGATTTAACTGAACGTCGTCTTATAAAAGATATAGATCGTCGTGAATTCGCCGAAGACGTTATGGAACATCGTAGAAAAGTAAACATTTTAGAAGTAAACATATCAAAATGTAAAAATCTTCTTAAAAGACTCGATCAAACATCTTTTGGAGTCTTAGGAAAAAACTTGTTATTATCAGACAATCATGATTTTAAAAATATCGAGAATAATGTTTTTGAAAAAAAACAGGAAGAAGAAAATCCATATAAAGAAAAATATTTGAATTTAAGAGAAAAATTTGAAAGTTTAGAAACTCAGTATGATGAACTTAAAAACTCTGTGGAAAAACTAATAAAATGATTTGATTATTTAATTAAAAAAGGTTAATAATTGGTATTCGTATTATCATTTGTTGGAGATTACTTAACGAGGTTGTGAGGTATAAGTAGAATTATAAGGGGTTTGGATGACTTGACAGGTTAATAGTCAAGTTTATTGTTTAAGTAGATAATGGTAGATAAAATATGAAAAACGGGTCAGATGATTTTGATATTAAAAAAGAAAAAAATTCCTTGAGTGCAGAGGAATATAGTAAAAATAACCCTGTTTTTTTTGTGAACAATAGTGGAAAAGTAATTGATGCAAATGAAATTTTTTGTAAAAAACTTGGTGTTTCAAAAAAGGAGATTATTGGTAAATCTTTAAGCGATATGAATTTTTTATCTGAAAAGGGCAAAAAAAAGGCTGTTAGAAGACATATATCCATGTTGATAGGCAAAGACACGCCTTATTATGATCTTGAAGTTTTAGATGAAGGAGGAGAAACTTTTTCTTTAGAAATTGAAACTAAACCCCGTTATATAGATAACAAAAAAGATGGTGAAATAGCGGTTATAAAAGATTTAACACCAACGCAACATAAACATTCAGAGGAACTGAAAACCACTCTTCGAAAAGAAGGATCATCTGATGAAGATTTTTTAAAATCATTTAGTAGTATAAAAGAAAAAAGTAAGGAGATAAAAAATCTAAAAAAACAATTAGAACAAAAATATCAAAATTTTTCTCAACCAGGTTTTAAATTAAATAAAGTAAATCAGGATTTAAATTCATCAAGGATGATACTTGATGAAAAAAAATATGAAATTAAACAGCTTAAAAATCATTTGAATAACTTGGAGCAAAAAATTGCTTTTAAGGATAAAGAAATACATAGTTTAAAAGATAGTTTGAATAGATTTCAAGAAAAAAACAGAGAACAAAAAGATTTTCTTAGAAGTTTTGAAGAAGAAATTGAAAGAAAAAATAAAGAACTTGAATCAAAAACATGGATTTTGAAACAAAAAGAAAATCAGATGGAAGATCTTAAAAACGAAATTGATCAAAAAGAGAAACAGATAAGTAGAATGCAGCAGAGTTTTGAAGAAAAAAATAGTGATTTCAAAAAAATTTATTCAAACCTTGATATTTTTGAAGAAAAACTTAGAATTCTTCAAAGGGATAGAGATGAAATCCAAAGTAATCTTGAAAATAAAAATGATGAAATTAACAATTTTAAACATGGTTTAAAACAAAAAGAACTGCAAATTCAGGATTTAAAAAACGAACTTGAAAATTTTAGAAGTCTTTTTGATGAAAGACAAAGGAAAAACCGTAAAGAGCTTGATGAAAAAGAAAAAGAAATTAAGGAGATCTTGAAACTTTTAGGTAGAAAAAGAAAAAAAATAGAAACAACAATTAATAAATTAGATTATAAAGATAAAAGAATCGGAGAGCTTGAGAAACAGGTTTCTGAGATAAATGATTTCCAGGAGATGTTAAATGAGAGCAACGTTCAGATTAACACATTAAGAGAGGAGATTGGTTCAAGAGATAATATTATAGAAACTGTGACAGGTCAACTTAATAATCAACAGATGAAAATCCTACAGAAAACAAAGGCTGTTAAAAACCTTGAAAGAAAAATAGATGAAAGAAACAACGAATTAATTGATTTAAGTCAGAAGATAATTGATATAAAAACAGGTTTAATAGAAAATCAGAATGATTTAAATAAAAAACTGAATGAAAACTCGATTCTTAAAACACAGATAGAAACCAAGGAGGAGGAAATAAATAGACTTAATAGTCTTTTAAACCAGAAAAGTAGTTTTTTAGAAAAAAAACAAAATAAGTTACAAGAAGAAATTAATACTAAAAGAGAAGAAACAAATATTTTATCTGAAAAACTTAGAGAGAAAAACAATATTGTTGAACAACTTAAAAACGAGTTAGATAAAAATCATTTCGAAATCTCAAAACTACAATCTGAACTAGAGAATACTTCTTCTTTAAATCAAAATATGGTTATAGAAATAAAACAAGAGTTGACAGATAAAAATGAAGAAGTTAAAAAACTTAAAAAAGAACTAAATCAAACATCTCAAGAACTAGAGGGAAAAAATAGTTATATTGCTGAGATACAACATCAAATAAAGGATAAAGAAAACCAGTTAGAAAAAATAAATGATGCTTTAAAACAAAAAGATACAATTATTAATCAAAAGGATACAAATATTGAGAAGTATTTTGATGAACTAAATTATAACAGAAACCTTGTGCAACAGATAGGTCAGGAACTAAGAGAAATAAAAAATGAGTTGTTTCATAATCAGATTGAAATTCAAAACAAGGATGAAGATATCAAGAATCTAGAAGAAAAAATCAAGGAAGCAAATTTTCAAGTTTTATCAAAAGAAAACATTATCGACCGGTTAAAAAATAATTATTTTGAAAAAGAAGATGAATTTAATGTTTTAATTGATCAAATTGAGGATTATAAAAGAAATGTTGAAGATAGAAACCTTATTATTGGGAATTTACAGAGGGTTCTATCTGAAAATCATAATAATTTATTCGAAATTGAAAACAAGAACAATATTTTAGAGGATAAGTTAAACGAATCTGAAGAATTGCTCACTACAAAAAATAATGTAATAGATGAGTTAGAGGATAGACTTCAAGAAAAAAACCATGAAAAGGATAAACTTACATCTATAATTCAGGGAAAAGAAAAAGATCTAGTGGTTAACAATGTTCTTCTTAATAGACAAAAAGAACAAATTTTGAAAACAAAAAATCAATTAAACTCTATTTTAAGTGAAAAACAGGATTTAAATTCTGAATTACAGCAGAGAAATGACATAATAAAACAGCTTCAACAGCAAGTATCAAGCAATCAAAATAAAATGATTGAGATACAGACTACCCATTCAGATTTAAAAAATGAACTTGAAAATAAAACATCCAATCTAAATGAAACTCAAGATTTAATTGATAAAAAAGAAAAAATTATTCAAAAACTAGGTGAAAAACTAAAAGAAAAAAATATTCAAAACAATGAAATATTAACATTAAAAAATCAAAAAGAGAACTTATTAGATGAATTAAACCAAAAAAGTAGTATCCTGCAGAAATATGGTCAAAAACTAAAAGAAAAACATCTACAGAATAATGAATTAGAAGAAAAAATAAAAAATATTATTTTTGAAAAAGAAAACTTCTCAGAAGAATTACAACAAAGAAACCAGATAATATCAAAGCTTCAGAAACAAATGGCAGATAACCAGTTTTCAATAATAAACCAGAATAATTTTATTGAAGGACTAAGAAGAGAAAAAAATGATTTACATACACAACTGAACATAAAAGAAAAAGACCTAGAAACAGGGAATATTTTATTAGAGAAACAACAGAAGCAGATACAAAGATTATCAGATAAAGTTGAAGATATAGATTTGGAAAAAAATAATTTAGTTGAAGAATTAGTAACTACATATGAAATTGATGGTATAGTAGATCAAACTTGCAAAATCAACTTAATAAAAACCAAGAAAAAATTTTCAATGTTAACTCTTTCAATGAGGATCTTAAAAATCAACTACAACAGTTGAATGATGATTTAAATCAGAGGAATCAAATAATTGCTAATATTAAACAACAGTTAACGAGTAATCAATTCAATGTTAAAGAGAAAAACAATATAATACAAAATCTTGAACAAAAAATTGGTGAAAAAGACCTATTTATTGAACAAAAAAAGAAGCTTTTAGAAAACAATATATCAGATTTGCAACAAAGACAAAAAGAAATAGCATCCCTGGAGTTGGACCTTCAACAAAAAAACAGTTTATTAGAGGAAAACATTTCTAGTCTTAAAAATAAAGAAGATGAACTTAAAAGTATAAGATCTGAACTTGAAGAAAAAACATTTTTGTTAGATACAAAAAATAAACAACTACTTGATGAACAGAAAAACAATCAGATTTTAAAAAACCAGTTGGAAAAAGAAATAACTAAACAACGTCCTGATGTAAACGAACTTAATACTTTAAAAAATAATTTAGATGAAACAGAGAAAAAACTTCATGATACCCTACGAGAAAACGTTGAAATGCAGCTTAGACTTAAAAATACACAGATTGAAGCTGAAAACATATCTAAAGAGTTAACTAACAGAAATAATTTAATTAAGAGTTTACAGGATCAGGTTTTGAAGAATCATAAGAATATAGTTGATGTTAATCAAGAAAAACAATTTTTTGAAAAAAAATTCGAACAGGCAAAAACCGATGTTGAACAATTAAATCAGGAGTTAAACCTTAAAAACAGGGATTTAGAACAACTAAAAAATGAGCTTGAGTACCGGTTTAACGATATTTCTAAAAGATCAGATATCATAAAACGACAAGAAGTTGAAATAGGTGAGATTAAAAACGAACTGGATAACACTCTTTCAAATTTTGAGTTAAAAGAGAAAGAAATCATTAGTCTCCAAGAAAAACTTAATAATAAACAAAATGAAAACGAGTCATTAAGAGATGAAATCAAAGAAAGAAATTCGATTCTTAAAAACTTACACCATCAGCTTTCAGATAAACAATATGATACAGTTAATAAAGAAAAAATTGTTAACGAATTAGAAAACGTTCTTCTGAAAAACCAGGGTGAGTTAGATTCTTTTAGAAATCAGCTTAAAAATAAAGAAAACGAGTTATCCGATATAAAAACTGAGTTTGAAAAACAAAGAAAGCTTCTTGCTGAAAAGAATAGTTTTTTGAAAGAAAACAAAGAAAAAATAAATGTTTTATCTGAAAATCTTAAGAGTATAGAATCAGAGCTTTCTGAGAAGTGTATGGAGTTACATGAAAAAAACCTTGAGTTAAACGATAAAGAAGAATTAATTTTTAATTTAGAAAATACTCTTAAAGAAAAAAGTCAAAAGATAAACTCTGTTAAAAAAGAAATCCTAAACCTTGAAGGTCTTCTCCATGAAAGAAATGAAGAGTTGAAAAGAAAAAATGGTAGAATAATTGAGATGGAGAAAATACGAGACAGGATAGAGAATCAGATTTTTGAAAAACAAAATGCTTTCACAGAAAATAAGAAAGAATTAAATGAACTAAATTTAGAACTTGATAATATTAAAAATGAGTTATCTGTTAAACAAAAAGAACTGGAACTGAGTCGGGATGAGATAAATAATCTTGGGTTGGCATTAGAAGAAAGAAATCAGGAAGTAGAAATAAGAAATCTTGATTTGAAACGTAAACATGAAGAACTTGAAAACATTGAGAAAAGAATGCATGAAACCAGTGAGGAGATTAACAAAAAGAATTTGTTACTGGAACAAAAAGATAAGGATCTTAAAAATTTAAAAACTGTTTTTCAAAAGAAAGAAGATAGTATCGAGTCTTTAAAAAATGAGCTGAGTGAGCGTAATAAAATAATTCAAGGCATAAAAAATCAGCTTGTTAGTCAACAGAATCTTTTGATGGATAAAACAAATGAGTTTAGTAGGATAAAAGAAGAATTCAGTGTGAGATCAAAGGAACTTGAAGAGAAAAAAGTTGAGCTTGATAAAAAAGAAAACATGGTTAAAACTCTTAGAGAGGGTTTAAATCAGAAACAGAAAGAGTTGACAATAAAAAATGAATCACTTGATGAGAATGAAAATCTTATTAAGAATCTTAGAGAAAATTTAGAAGATAAAATATCTGAACTTAAAAATAAAAATGAGGAGTTGGATTTTGCTAAAAAAGAACTTGATGAAAAAACTCATCATTTGAATAAATTTAAAACTGAACTTGAGAATAGAAGAGAAGAAATAAACAATATTAAAACTGATTTAACTGATAAAGAAAAACAATTATCTTCTAAAGACAAAAAAGTAGAGGAACTTAACACTAAACTTGAAGAAAAGATCAATAACATTTCAAAAATTCAAGGAATGGTTGAAAATAAAGACAAGCTTATATCTGAAATGAAGAAGAAAGTAGAAGACAGCAGTGTTTTTGAAAAAGAAATAAAAAATTTAAAAGAACAATTGAATAAAAAAGATAAACAGCTTGAAAACTTTAAATCTCAGGTAGAGGAAAAAGATCGGGAGGCACGAGCTAGCCGGTCGGCTCTTAACTGGCTTAAAAATGATCTTGTTAAAAAACAAAAAGAATTTGATAAAATAAAAACAGAGCTTAATCAGAAATCAGATGATCTTAATAAACTTCAAAGTGAGCTATCTAAGGAGGATCTGCAGGATCTTAAAAAAGAACTTTCAGATAAACAAAAACTTCTTGATGAGAAAAACAATGAAATCAAAAAGAAAGAATCAGATTTTAAAACTCTTAAAAAACAAATGTTAGAGAAAGATAAAAATTTGAAACAACAAAAAAATAATCTTAATACAAGAATGGATGAGTTAAACCGACTTAGAAACACTCTTGAACAAAAAGAAAAAATTGTTAGATCAAAAGACAATCAAATAGAACAGTTAAACATGGAACTTGAACAAACTGAGCTTGATTTAAAACGACTTGAGAGGGAAACATCTCTAAAGATGAGAGCAGATATGTCTTCTGAGGAATGGCAGGAGCAACAACATATATTTGAGCCTCTTGAAGAAAAACTAGAGATGGATGATGAGCATATTCATACTAGAAGAATAGATGATGATGAAGAGGAAGATCTTTAAAAAAAATTTGTTGTTTTTTTTATAATTGCACCAAGTTTTTCATAGGGAGAGGTGCTTCGAGTGTTATTTTTTTATTGATACCTGTTGAGGGAAACATTTGAAGAGTGAGCGTGTCATCTTTTTTCATATATAGATCTATTGGTAGTTTGATTATTATGTATCCCATGTCTGTGTTTTTGTTTAAACAATTGTATTGTCTTATTGAATCGTCTTTATCATGGGTTGAGATGATTGTGAAAGTGTTTGTTGTTAGATTATTCCATATTGGATGGTTAAATATTTGATTATTTGCGTTTGTTATCTTAGCAGATTCTTGTGAATAAGTTAGAATTTGTAGGTTTTCTCCATTGGATATCTTTATTGTTATTTCTGATATGTTTATTTGTTTTGATATTAGTGGTTTTATCATTATTGCTATTTTTTGTATTTTTTGATTTCCTGCGGGTCCTTGGTATTTTCCTACCCTGTCTGTTATTTTTAGATAGGTTGTGATGTCATCTACTGATTCTTCTGTTGCTTTTTGAAAAATTTTTATTAGATCATTTTCTGTTTCATTATTGGTTCCATCTATGTCACTTGATAGGACTGTGAAAGCTGTTAAACTAATGAGTAGTATTGTAATGATTAGTACTATGGTTGATATTCCTAGTCTTCCTATGTTTGTCATATTTTTTGTCACTCAGTTTTTGTTCTCTGTTGTATAACTGCGGTTACTATTTATTTAAAGATTTTTATACATTTGTTATCATTTTATATTATTTTTAGAAGAAAAATAGTGTTTTTTGTAAAAATGTCATTTTTGGTATTTTGTCGTTTTTGTCATTTTTCTTTTTTGTTTTTTAAACGGCTAATCTTTATATACTGTGGCGTGACAACACTTAACATGCAAACGCGTACCATGGTTTAACCGCCATGGAAACGAAACGGAAGGAAGTGAAAGGAAATGAAAAAAAAATATATGGAAAAACTAATTGGAAAATACTGCAAAATTGTCACCAAAGAACCAGGTGACAGTAGAGCAAGTGTAGTAACCGGCACAGTAGAAGACATAGACTACGAAGACGGTTTTATTTTAGTAGACTCAGCTCAAGGATTAGGATGCTTGAGCATAAACACCGTCATCGCGATAAAACCAGGAAGCAGCAGACCAAAACACCAAAAAAGAAAAATAAAGGCTGAAGAAACAGCATCAATAGGAATAGGAACCCTAATTGTTTTTATAGCACTAGTTCTTGTTGCAGCAGTCGCAGCCAGTGTCATAATACAAACCAGTGAACAACTACAAAACAGAGCCTATGCGGTAGGAAAACAAACCATAAGAGAAGTCTCAAGTGGTGTAAACATAATAGGTATGACTGGATATACAAACGAAGAAAAAACCAAAATGGAATACTTAGCATTAAGCGTCCGACCAAGAGCAGGAAGTTATGATCTGGATCTAAATGAAACTCTTATTTATATAGAATATGATAACCTAACAGTACTATCATTAGATTACTCAAATGACAAAGAAGGAGTTGGAACCGACCCTGGAACAATAATCGGAAGTGTTTCAGAAGACGGGATCTTTCACACATTAAACCATAGCTACTTAACTGCAACAGATTTCGGAATAATAGCCGTAAGAGACTCTGATAACTCTGTAACAAGTTCATATGGTATGGGTACAAGTGATATGGTAATGATAATCATCAACCTAACAGCAGCATTCTCAGAAACACAAGGACTTGAACCAGGTGAAGAAGTCTATGGAAGGATAGTACCAGAAGTAGGATCAGCAGGAATATTTATGATAAGTGCTCCAAACGCATTCGATCATAGAGTTGTAGATCTATAAAAGAAAAAAAAACCAAATTTATTTTCTTTTTTTCTCTTTTTTA
>CAYMOC010000073.1:0-9357 GCA_964391965.1 uncultured Thermoplasmatales archaeon
ATTTAAAATAATTAATTTCTTAATGATAGGTGCTAAAAATGAAGAAAAAAATAATAGTTATTTTTCTAATATTGTTTTTGTTAAGCGCTGGTGTCGTATCTGCTATAAGAATTGATATTAAACAACTTGAAAAAATTAAAACAAATACAGAAAGTAATTCAAATGATGATTTTTCTGAGTACAACAAAGATTCTTTACTTGAAGGAAGAAATATGATAACACTTATTAACCAACTTGATTCAGATTTAATGACTGAATATCTAGAAGAGCTCACAGATATTGGCCCACGATCTACATGTACAAAAGGTTGTGAAGAGGCAGCCGAGTATATTTACAACAAGTATGATGAGTTGGGATTGGATGTTAGATATCATAATTGGACTAATGATGCATTTTCAAGTAAAAACATTGAAGCTACTTTAAAAGGATCAGATGAATCAAGTGATGAAATCTATATTATTTGTGGACATTATGACAGTGTACCAGAATCTGTTGGAGCAGACGACAATGGTTGTGGAACTGTATCCGTATTGGCTGCTGCAAAGGTTTTAAGTCAATACAAATTCAAACATGATATTAGATTTGTTTTATTCTCAGGTGAAGAACAAGGACTCTATGGTTCATATCATTACGCAGTTGATTCAGCTAAAAACAAAGACAATATTGAAGCAGTTTTAAATATCGATATGACAGGTTATGCATCAAATATTGAAGATGGCGGCAAAGTAAAAGTTTTTGAAAATATAAGATCAAAATGGATTTCAGAAAAAACAGTAGAAATCTCTGAAAAATATCAAGATTATATTAATTTAGATGTTGAAGTAGCAAGAATTTATTTTGCAAACAGTGACCATTTTAGATTCTGGCAAAACGGATATGATAGTATTTTTTATTATGAAAGCAACAAAAATCCAGATTTTCATACACCCCAAGACAACATGAATACAGTCAATATCACCTATGCAACAAGAATCGCAAAATTAGCGCTTGCTACAATCGCAGACTTATCTGAAATATCAACTCCAATAAAAGGAAAGAAACATCATGTAGGAGGAGAAGGCTCTGGAAATTATACAAAAATTACACATGCCCTAAAACACTCAACAAACGGAGATATTATATATGTATACCCTGGAACTTATAATGAAAAAATAACTATAAATAAATCAATTGATATAATTAGCAAAGAAGAACAAAAAACCACAATCACATTTAATCAACCAAAACCAGTAATTAAAATACACGCAGACTATTGTTACATATCTGGATTCAAAATACAAAACACATGCAACACTCAAAGAGGACCCGGGATAGATCTTTACTCCAATTATTGCACAATAATTAAAAATAACATATCAGACAACACAGGATACGGAATCGGTTTAATATCTGCCAAATGGAATGATCTTTTTTACAACCATATCGAAAATAATACTAATGGAGTAATGCTATGGAGAGTTTCACCATACAACAGACTACATAATAATAAAATAACAAATAACAGAGAGAGCGGAGTAACACTTTCAGCAAAATCAGATTACACATCCATAAAACATAATAAACTAAGCTTTAACCTATATGGCATCTATACCCAGGTTGGAGGCAAAGATGAAACTGTTGGAAATCCAACATACACCAACGTCTATAATAACAATATAACAAACAACAGATATGGAATATACCTAAATATACTCTCAACAAAAAACGAAATAATTTTTAACAATATCAACAAAAACAAAGTCGGAATTTATATAGGAGAAAAATGTAAAAATAACAAAATCCTTAGAAATAATTTTATCGAAAATGATATTCATGCCACTTTCGAATCAGTGATATTTAACATATGGTTAAAAAATCATTGGGATAACAGAACTCTAAATTTTGGACCAAAACTAATCAAAGGTTATCTAAAAAGTATACCATTTATACCAAAACTCGTATGGTTTAACATAGATTTATTACCAAAAAGAACACCTCATGAAATAACACTATAAAACTAAATATTTTTTCTTCTTTTTTTACTTCCGCACATAACTGTAAAGAACCTTGGTAATAATTGTACAACAACGCCTTTTAAACCCAAAAAACAAAAGCTATTGTGAGGAGCGATAAAATATGAAAATTGTTGGTCAAGTATCAAGCAAAGAAGAAGCAAAAATTATGCAGTTCGCAGCTAAAGTATCACTTGTTGGAAACCGTGCAAGACATTTAGCAGCCAGCATACAATAAAAAAAAATTTCTTTAATTTTTAAAAAGGTGTATTGTTTTGAAAGAAAAAAAACAAAAAAAGAAAAAAACCCGGAATGTTCCCAATGAAATACCAATCATCTGGGTGAATATTGTATAAAACAAAAAAAATATTTCTTTTTTTAATCTTTCCACTCTGTTTTTATCCAAGAATCCATAAATCTTTTTGTCAAATCAGGACGAGCTTTATAAATATCTGTAATTGTAATAATTCCAACTATGCTATCCTTTATCATAACCGGGAGTTTTTTAATATTATGTTTTTTCATCAATTCAACAGCCTTATCTAAATTTTCAAGAGCATGAATTATTCTAATATCACCAGTCATAACCTCTGAAACCTTTGTATCTTCAGGATTTTTTCTTTCACAGATACATCTCTCAATAATATCACGCTCTGTAAGAATCCCTACACAATCATCACCATCTAAAACAATAAGACTACCAATCCTATGTTTCTTATAGAGAACACAGGCATCAAACACAGAATGATTTTTATCAACAGTGATAACACTATGCGTCATAACTTCTTTAACTAACATCCTAAAAACTAAAACAAATTAAGAATATTTAAATGATTACAAAAAACAATTTTTTGACAACAACTATTTTATATTACCAGTTTCAATAACAGATACAGAAGATAAACTATGGCAAAAATCAAAACAAGAAACCAAATATTAAACGATGTCATAAGAGACGGAAAGAAACATCCAAAAAACTGGAAAGCAGTATTTGGAAAAGACCCACTAAGAATGAGTAATGACTACTATATTTTTCATCCAAAAAAAGGAGTTTATCTTTTAAAAGAATACCAAAAAAACCCTCTAGAAATCAAAGGAATTGGAGGAAAAATTGCAAGAAAAATCGATGATGATATAGAAGACAGCATTATAAAAAAATCTGGCGATTTTGGTATAATACAAGGAGATTTCAGAAAAATAACTAAAAACATAAAAAAAGGAATACATCCCGACAAAATCCTAAAATCAGCATATCAAGGAAAAAAAGACTATGGACTTAAAATCCCTGTAAAAGGCAAAGCTTCAAACTCTGAAAAAAACTTTGAAAACATAAAAAATAATCTTTCCTCAGATCAGAAAAAAATTAATTCCAAATTTGAAGAAATAGCCGAAAAAGATGGTCTTTATAAAAACTACAGCTAAAAAAAACCAATTTTTTTTATTTTTCTAAATACTTATCGATTTTATCTTTAGATTTTTTACGTTTATTTTCTAAATCCTCTAAAAATTTTTCAAGCAGCTCTGCAGCCATTTTTTTACACATTCCACAAGTTTGAACTCCTTTTCTACAATTATTAAAAATATTAAGAAGTTCTTCATCAGCCTCTATTAAATGATACAAAAACAACTCATAGATAACACATTCCTCTGGTTTTCCACCATGTTTCTTATGCTCCTCAAGAGTAACTGCACCCCCTGTTTTAGCTTGCATTATCTTCTTTTTTGCATCCTCAGGTGTATCTGTTAAAAAAATAGCAGTTTCTGGTTTCGATGAAGACATCTTATCACCTGTAAGACCTGTTATAAACCTGTGAAAAGTAGCAGATGGTTGTATGAAACCATAACCTCCAAAATCTGGTTCCGAGTAAGCTAGTTTTTGATCTATTTTTTTGATATCATCTTCTTTAGCATCATCAATATAAAGTGCTTTATATTTCGTTATTTGTTTAAGTTTTTGGAACCCTATTTTTTTAACTATTTTTGATGCATTATCAAGTAAAACATCAATATTTTCATCTGTTTTTACAAAAACACCAATTTTTTCATCTTTTGTTTTTATGACATTATATAACCTGTGAGATTTTGCTATATCTCTACACAATCTTATATGTGGATCTTGATCGACTCCTACAGGAACAAGAGTAGGTTTAACTCCTCCATATTTTTCTAGTTGAACATGAAGAATATCTCCTGTTTGAACAAGAGGCGAAAATATATGTGTCATATTAGTTGAATCTGAAAAACCATAAGTGGCTTGCATTTGAGACCAATTAATTTTTCTACCTAAAAGATAAGCTAAATCTTTAACATCCTGGTTCTCAGATTGAAAATAAATCCTACATTTCTCTGGTTTTAAACCAAGCGCGATATAATTAGAGATATATTCTTCAATTGCAAGTTTCCGTGTTTCTTCAAGTGATAAACCACGTGTTGAATAGGATTCAATATCTGCTACAGCTATAACTATCTCAGCACCAAGTTTTTGATAAAAAATAACCTCATCAATAACCATCTTATGACCAAGATGCATCCTACCAGATGGCATTAAACCAGTAAGTATAGTCCACGGTTTTTTTTGATTTACAGCATCTACAATTACATCAAAATCTCTATGTCCAAAAACGATTCCACGTCTAAATAACCTATGAGACTTCGGAAGTTGTCTCCAGAGATCTTCAGAAAAATCTTCTATCCCAAACTCATCCCGTAATTTAGCATAATCCTGATATTGTGTTGAACTCCATGGATCAATCTTCATTTTTAATTTCCAAATTGTTAAACAATCTTTATTGTAAAAAGTTAACTAAAAAAAAATTAAAAAATTATACCAATAAATTATTATAAAACATACAATAATTTCTAAACTTAAAATGAAAAAACAATACAACAAAAAAAGAATCTTTATTTGTATAACAATAATATCTATCTTAATTATAACAAATTTTAGCATCAACCCTACCGCTAAAAAAACAAGAGTCACGTTAACAAAAAATAATTATTTAAATCAAAAATCACAAAACACAAATAATTATGCAGTTTTCATTGGATGCGGAAGCCAATGGCAAATAAAATCAGCAGAAAAAATCAAAGAAAAAATAAACAATGGTTTTTGGAAAGAAACAAAAATAATCAAAGGAAGTAGTGCAACACCTGAAAACATCCAAGACTCAATCAACTGGCTTTATAACAAAGCAACAAACGAAGAATGTACCCTATTATTTTATTACGCAGGCCACAGTCAAAAAAACGCCCTTATCACATCATTAAATGAAAAAATATATGACATCATCCTAATGAACTGGTTTAGTAAATTTAGCATGACTGATAAACTAATATTGATTTTTGAGACTTGTTTTAGTGGAAGATTAGAAATTAAAAATAAAGAAAATCTATTCACACAAAATCTTCTATCTTTTTCTCAAAAAATTTTAAACTTAGTAGAAAAAATATCTCAGATAATCAACAATCAATTATTTTATTATGAAAAAAATGAAACCTACGACGGTGTTTTTATAAATCTAGTCGCCCCTGGAAGAATCGTTATTTCAGCTTCAAGACAATGGCAAAAAGCATGGCAGTTAGATAGAAACATAGGAGCATTCACATATTTTTTAATAAAAGGATTAGATGAAACTAATTATATTGAAACGGCTTTTAAATCAGCAAAAAAATCTACAAGAAGTTATGCGCTTCAATGGGAGAAACAGCTTCAAAACCCTCAGATAGCTGATAGAATAATAGGAAACATAGAAATAAAAAACTAAAAAAAAATTGTAGCGCTGAGGGGGAGATTTGAACTCCCGTTCCCTTTCAGGAACCGGTTTTCAAGACCGGCGCGTTAGGCCAGACTTTGCTACCTCAGCAAAAAAAAATTTTTTGTAAGTAGTTTCGGGTTGTAATAAAAAAACAGGTAAAAAAGAGTTTTTATAAATTTTACAAAAAAAAAGAGAAAATATTGTTTTTTTTAGGATCTTAAAACAATTTCAATGTTGACACCATCAGGAACCTGAATACGCATCAACTGACGAAGGGCTCTATCACTTGCATCAAGATCAATCAGTCTTTTATGAACACGCATCTCCCAACGATCCCATGTTTCAGTTCCTTCTCCATCTGGTGATTTACGACAAGGAACCTTCAGATGTTTTGTCGGTAATGGTACAGGGCCACTTAGTGCTACACCTGTTTTTTCCGCTATCATCTTTATTTGATTACAAACTCTTTCGAGTTTTGAAGGATCAGTGCTTTCCAGTGAAATTCTTGCTTTTTGTGCCATTTTATTTCAGTTACTCCATGAAAACCTTCTTTTTAAAAATTTTATTGACAAGTTTTAAATAAAAAAAGAAAAAGGAGGTAATTTTTTCTTTTTTTAATCCGCCTTTTCTACTTCCAAAGCTACTCCAGCTGCAACAGTTGCACCCATATCACGTATTGCGAATCTTCCAAGATGTGGAATTTCTTTAGCAGGTTCAATAACCATCGGACGGGTTGGTATCACTTTAACTATTGCTGCATCACCGGCTTTAATGAAGTCAGGATTTTCTTCTTTTACTTGACCAGTTTTTGGATCAAGTTTAGCTACGATTTCATCGAATCTACATGCTACTTGAGCAGTATAACAATGAAATACTGGAGTGTATCCTTTTGTTATAACAGATGGATGATTCAAGACCATAATTTGAGCTTTAAAGCTTTTAGCAACTGTTGGTGGGTTGCTTACAGGTCCTGCTACATCTCCACGACGGATATCTTTCTTAGAAACACCTCTCATGTTAACTCCAACGTTATCACCAGGAAGTGCTTGCGATATTTCCTCATGATGCATCTCGATGCTTTTACATTCACCAGTTGCACCACCAGGTTTCATACTAGGTTTAAACATTAGTTTATCGCCTGGTTTTAAAACACCAGTCTCGATTTTTCCAACAGGAACTGTTCCTACACCTTTAATGGAATAGACATCCTGAATTGGCCATCTGAGAGGCAAGTTAGTTGGTTTCTCAGGTGGATTAAATTTATCAATTGCTTGAAGAATCGTATCTCCTTTCCACCAATCTAGTTTACCTGCATCTTTTGCAGTGTTATCTCCAGCAAAAGCAGAAACAGGAACAAATTGTAATTGATCATCTTTGTAACCAACACTTTTTGCAAGTTTTTGCACATCTGATTTTACTTGCTCAAAACGTTTTTGATCATAAGGTGGATTTGTTGCATCCATTTTGTTAAGAGCAACAATCAATTGTTTAACACCAAGAGTTCTAGCTAAAAACATGTGTTCTTTTGTCTGAGCCATGATTCCCTCTGGTGCTGCTACAACAAGTATAGCTGCATCAGCTTGTGATGTACCAGTAATCATGTTTTTTACAAAATCACGGTGCCCTGGTGCATCAATGATTGTAACATAATATTTATCTGTATCGAATCTTTTGTGTGCTACATCTATTGTAACTCCACGTTCTCTTTCTTCTTTTAGGTTATCGAAAATCCATGCGAAAGCAAAACTTTCTTTACCTTTTTCTTTTGCCATTTGTTTATACTTATCTAACATGTGATCTGGAAACTGACCAGTATCTAACAGGATTCTTCCCATTAGGGTTGATTTTCCATGATCGACATGACCAATAATTACCAAGTTCATATGTGGTTTATCTGCCATTTTTATCTTATACCTCCTTTTTTTAATCCAATTCTATTTTAGTATATAGGTTTTTTGATTATATACTAAATCATTTAATTACTTTTTAATTGAGGTTCTGATAGCGTATATGCTTACTATTTATAAGACTTACTCTTATGCCAAATGAATAAAAAAATCTTCCTTTTAAAAAAAAGTGGACTGGACGGGATTTGAACCCGTGGCCTCTACCTTGCGAAGGTAGCGATCTTCCAACTGATCTACCAGCCCCTCCATTTTAAGTATGTCTTTTATTTTTTTATAAATTTATGAAATAATCCAAGATAAACAAAATCATAGAAAAAAATAAGATTTTAAAAATTGTAGATTTAATAGATTATTAAACAAAGGATTTTCAAATAAACTGTACAGAACATCTTCCAAGATTAATTTTCCTTGTTTTTCTGTTTTTTTGAAAGTAGTATTACTCCATTCGCTTTCTAATCCATATATGTCTCTGGCTTTTACTTTAATCTCAGGTTTTTCAAAAAAACCCCATGATTTCATAATTTTAAACTCTTCACCTGATTCAAATGGACCTATCCATTCTTCTTTATCATAGTAGCCATTCCAATCTATTAGATAATAAATTTTATCGTTATCTTTATCAGTTGAGGATATCGTATAAGTATATTCTTTTTTTGGAATTGTAAAATTTGGACCATCAACTTCTGGAGCATCTGGAGGATTTGATTCTTTATCAACCCAGACAAATATTTTATCTGAATCACTGTTACCCTCTGAATCAGTAACAGTTAGAGTTACATTGTAGATTCCCCTTTTTTTGTATTTATGTCCTACAACCTCACATTTACTTTCTGTTCCGTCACCTAGATCCCAATGATAATCTAAGACGTCTAAGTCGGGATCTACACTTTTTGAACCATAAAATGTTATTTTTTGATCTGTTTTTACAAATTGATTCCCGCCAGCATTAGAAACAGGTTCCCAGTTATAGCTTTCTGGGTTATAATCAACCCATACGATATTGCGGTTACCAATATTTAATGAGTCATATTCAATATTGAAAAAACCATTATAGCCCCAATCAGTTCCCCAACTATTTTTACAGATCCAATATCCACCATTACGAACATTTGGATCATCTTTCCATCCTACAAGCATTACAACATGATTAATCATTATTTTTGGACCAGTGTAGAAAAAATAATCCTTAGGGTTATTATGAGTTGCCCCCCAGTATTTGAAAAAACGTGTAGCATCTATATGAGCTACAACAGGACCATTCTTAAGAATAAATGTTTTTATTTCATCGATCCCTTTTTCACCTCTGGAAGGTTTCCATTGTCCATAATCTAAAATTGGAACAAGTTTTTCCCCCCAATTTTCACATTTTTCTTCACAAGGTATATCATCAGTTCCTTGATAGGGAAAGCAACTTTCTATTATCACACCATTACAAAAATTTCCTCTTTCTGATGTTTCATTAATTAATTGAAATGCACGGTAACTATTTCCACCATGGCAACTACCTGCACCTGAAAGACAGGATAAAACATATTGTTCAGATAAATCAGGATTAAATTCTGAACAATTTTCTCTAATTTTTATTATACTCTCAAAAGTTCCAAGAGCTGCAAAATCCCAACAGTCACCACAAAGTTGTTTTTTAACAGGTGTCAACCAATTTTCTCCTTTGTAATCAGCCCATGAGAAATAATCCGGAGTTTC
>CAYMOC010000074.1:0-9212 GCA_964391965.1 uncultured Thermoplasmatales archaeon
GCAGCCACTAGTTTACCAGTTGTCCGACAGGGCAGTGCTGGGCAGCCACGCTGTAAGGGATAAATGCTGAAAGCATCTAAGCATGAAACCCACCTTCAGACGAGGCATCATAGAACTCGGATAAAAGATCCGTTTGATAGGGCTGGGGTGTAAGCATGAAGCTTCGGCGACATGTTAAGCTCGCAGCTACTAATCGTTCATTTACTGGCTCAATCGTTAGACAGATTACGTATCATATAAATATTTATAATTTCAGACTTAAGATGGTTTGACGGTCAGAGCGGTAGGGACACACCCGGTCTCATTCCGAACCCGGCAGTTAAGCCTACCTGCGTAATCCTCTTAACCAAGATGCGCGAGCTCTTGGGAAGATTACCCACCTGAGTGGGCTGGAACTCTTGGCCTAGGTGGAGAGCCCCGGTTGAGCTCTTCGGAGCTCTTCTGAGGTAAACTTCACTGCTTGAAAGCCTTGTTGTTCTTGATACGCTGTCAAACCATCCTAACTTTCATTTTTTATGTACCTTTTTTTGTTTTTTTACGCAAGTTTTATATAGTGTTTTTTACAAATATATATGGACTTGTGGTATTTGGGGCAAGAAGAGGTATATATTATGCAAAAATTGGTGGTTTTTTTTATAGCAATTTGCATGCTATGTGTTAGCATGTCAGGTGCTGGGGCTTTAGAATTTAATAATAACAAAAAAGAAATAAGATCCGGAGAAAAAACAATAACAAATAGTCAAATAGATCAAAATTTAGCTCAAACTTTTTCAAAATATTTACCAACAGAACAAGAAAAAAAAGACATAGAACTTCCTTGGATTAAAACAAATACAGGTCTTTTAGAATGGTATGTTCGAATTGAATACAATGGTGAAACTTTTCAAAAACAGGTACCTGTAAATATCAATGATTTCCGAGAAAAATTTTTAAAACACCCTGAATATGGGGAACGTATATTTTTTGATGTAGATGATGATCCCGAAGATGATATCGAAGTAATAGTTGGGTTTTATTGGTCGATAATAAAAGATGCGGATGGAAATGATGTTAAATCTCTTGAGAAACGTGTTAGAGTTAGACAACTTGAATCTGGTGGCTATGTTGATGATTCTGATGGAGAAATGGAAGTATGGTCGGAACTTCATGTTAATTATGGTTTAATAAAACAGAGTTCGTCTTCTTCGAATGTTAGATCAGATTTAAACCAAAAAAATGGTTTTTTTGAGAATCGTAATTCTATTTTTTCAGGTTTGTTTGACAATTTTTTTTCAAGAATAAGAACCTTTTTTGAAAAAATATTAAATCTTTTAAATTTTAGAAAAAATGAAGAACCTGACCAGGAACCTACTGATGAAGATGATAGTGATTATATTTCTGTTGGTGCAGGTTATCGTTCACCTGATGGGGAGGATATTCCTCGTTATACTGAGAAACGTTTTGCGTTTGCTCGTGAAAATATTTTTAGTCCCACTATTTTTCAGCATCAAATGGATCCAGGTTCTTCTAAAGGTAAAGGTCCTTTTGAACTTCTTTATGGTTTCAGATCTTTTCAGTCAGGGGCTTCTAGTCCTTCTTATGATGTAGTGTTTTCAGTGGAGTTTGATCCAGCTGTGTATCTTAAAACAAAGTTTATTCCAATTGGTGGTTATGTTTATTATTATTTTGAGGATGAGAGCCGGTGTAATCAACCCACTACTGTTACTTTTGCAGCTGATTTTAATAAAAAATCTAGTTCTAATGAAGAAGGAATTGAACTTTCTTTAGTTTTTGATAAAATTGATGATAGTTTGGGTAGGACTGGTCGTTGGATGAGTTTTGATATAGATGCTGTTGATTTTGATGTTTTATCAGGTAAATTTCATTATAAGGCTAGTCATAGTTTTACGGTTGGTGTTGTAGTTAATTCTCCTTCTTTTTTGGAAAAAGTAGAGATTGTTAGCATTCCGGATCGTGTGGATGTTTCTTGGGATGTTGATTTTGTTTTGAATCCTTCATCTATTTTTTATGCTCATGCTTCGGGTTTCATTGACCTTGATATGAGTTCTGATCTTGGTGGTGTTAATGTGTATTATCCTAAAAGTGATCCTTCTGCTTCTGATGAAATTTTTATTGATGTCCCGGGTGGTATTCCGCAGAGTAGTAGAGTTGAGGCAGGTGTTACTCTTAATGTTGATTTAGATAATCTTCAGAATCCTTCAAATTATGTTTATGGTATGCTTAAACACACATGTAGTAGTAATGTTGATAGTATTAGAGCGTTTTTACCGGAAGAAGAAACACCTATTGTAAAAGTTACTGATATTCCTGCTTATTCAGAGGCGAAAGGTAAACTTAAATGGAATACTTTAGAAGGTTATGCGTATGCATGGCGTGGTTCTAGTGGCCCACCTGATCCTGTGGAGTTAAATCTTGACTATAAAGGATTTCATATTCATGATATTTTAACGATTAGAAATGGTCATATTGATACAAGGTTCAAAGTTGCTAATGACGGACATTTTTATTTTGATACATCAGAGGGAATGTTTGGTAATGCTCTGCAGGTGAGTAACAGCGATTCTGGTGATTCTCTTGGTTTATTTGTTGATGAGGTTTCTGCTGATGAACTACAAGCTGATTGGGATCTTGATACTTCTGGTTCTCAGTTAAAAATTCAGCAGTTGAAATTTGGTGGTCTTATTGATACTATGAAAGGATTGGAGATAAATTTGGATTATAAAGGTAAAACAGTTGATGCCGAGCTTGATTGGGTTTTAGCTCAAACAGGTTATTTTGATATACAGGTTGATCAACAAGCAGATTTAACTCTTGATTTTAGTCAGTTTGCTCAGAATAGTACTATTTTTGATATAGATGGAGGAATAACTCTTTCTCAGACTCTTCAGTTTGATATGAGTTGGAAACTACAACAAGGTGAAGAAGAAAATGGTAATGTTGATCCAGGTTACTTTACTATTAATGAAAATGTTGATGAAGCAAACATCCAAAGTTTTGATTTCTACATCACCTATCAGGATCAGTATGGTGTAAATGTGGAGTTTGATAATCTGCAGTTTTATCTTGATCTTGAATGGTGGAAAGGTGACCGGTTGCTACCATATGTATGGTTGGATTATGAGGTAAATGTTGATGATTTTGATGTAGATCTACTGTGGACTAATCTTAATGGTGAAACTCAATGGTATTATAATGTGGAGGATGGAATATAGATGAAAAACAAAAAAAATAAAATCGTTAAATTTTTTTCTTTTGCAATATTTTTGATGTTTGTTTTAACATCAGCTTCAGCTCTAACAACTTTACAAGTTTCTAATGAAAACGATGATGAAAATGATTCAGATATTTATTATCAATCCTCATTTGATGATAACTATTACACTTGGGAGGATACTTTTGATAATGCTCAAAAAATAGATGAAACTTATTCTGAGCATTATCTTGTTGAAGATGGTCATGTTGAAATGTATGGTACTTATCCTCAATGGACGAATGCTGATTGGAGTAGGATGAAAAAAATAACTGTTGATAGTCAACTGTTGATAGATGATTGTGTTATAAAATTGATAGTTGATTACGATAGTGATATGAAATCTGATTATGGTGATCTTAGGTTTAAATTTGAAAATGATGATTATTGGTTGCCGTATTGGATAGAGGAAAAAAATCCTGTTGCTAATGATCCATATGCGATAGTTTGGGTTCGTATAGCTTCTCTTCCAGAAGGTGAAAGTAATGTTTACATGTTTTATGGTAATCCTTCCGCGTCTGATCAAAGCGAGTATTGGGATGTTTTTGATGAAAACAGTTGGCAGAAACATTATGCTCATGATCATCAAGTTACCTATCATATGGAAAGTGAGGGTGCTTGGGATCCAGATGTAAGTTGGGGTGATAACAAATTTTTTGTAACTTGGGAGGAAGGAATTCCAAGGTATCTTCCATTGGGTATGATTTTTAAACAACAAATACGTGGTTGTTTCTATAATGAAGATGGAGAAAGAATCGGTAATCGTTTTGATATAACGCCTTGGGATTCTAGTCCGACTACGCCTTTTAGATATGAAAATCCTGCTTCAGCTTATGGTGAATCAGGGTCTACAAAGAATTTTTTTGTTGCTTATGAGTATTATAACACACCAAATGACCAATTGAGTAGAGATATCAAAGGAGCTATTATTCCAACTAACACTAATGATATTAATGATGTAACAACTTTTGATATTTGTACGTCTTCTGGTAATCAAGCTGATCCTGTGGTGTCTTATGATGATGGAAATAACCGTTTTTTTGTTGTATGGGAAGATGGCCGTGAAGGAACCAGTAATTACAATATTTATGGGCGTTTTTTTGATTTAGATGGAAACCCTGTTGGATCTGAGAAAGTGATTTCTAATAGGCCGAATAGTCAGGTTGAACCATGGATTGCTTTTGATGATGTTAATAATCATTATATGGTTGTCTGGGAGGAAGGAATTAATGCTGCTGATGGTCCTTTTGATATATGGGGTCAACTTTTCACAGTTAATGGTAATCCTTTAGGTGACGCGGAAAGACTTTCGCCACAGGGTACATCTGGTGTGGATTATAATTTTCCATGTGTAGCTTTTTGTAGTCTTACTGAGAGGTTTCTTGTAACATGGCAGGAGGATGACATAAGTAGTGGTGATTGGACGGGTCATATATGGGGTAAAATACTTGATGAAAATGGAAACACTGTAATAAACACCTTCAAAATTGCTAATGGTGCTTATGAGAGAACGAATGTTGTTCCTCATCTTAGTTCATCATTTTTTGTTGTTTATAATGGAGGTGGCGATATTTGGGGTAAACTGGTTTCATCTGATGGTAATGTTAATCCTTATGTTTTGCAGCTTTCTGATAGTGAATCAGCTCCAGCTGATTGGGCTAATATTGGATCAAGTGGAGATAAGATATATGTTGCGTGGGAGGACACTAGGATAAATTATCCTGAGCCATATGAAAGTCTAGATCTTCCTGATGTTTTTGCGAATGTTTGGTCTTTTAACACACCTAGTGCTTCTGATGTTAGTTACAGTTTTGGTGAAGAAAAAAGCCTTGTTTTAGAGGCGCATATTGTTTCTGATCCTATTGCTCCTGTTAATTTGCAGTCTTGGCATGAATTTGTTGCAGTAAAAAATGGTGATATTTCTTTTGATATAGTAGATGGAGATAATCCTGTTGATGTTATAAAACGGGATATTTCACCTGGTGCTTCAATTCAAAATATTCAGGAATCGTCTATACGACTGAAGGCTACTTTTTCTAGGAATAATCCATCTACCTCTCCAGCTCTTGAAGAATGGGGCGTAACATATGTAGGTGAGGATAGTCAGCCACCTGCCACAACTGTTGAAGATGTAGAAGGAGTTAAAGGGCTTAATGATTGGTATATCAGTGAAAGTGTAATTTTATGGTTGAAATCAGAGGATTACCCTGAGGATACTGGTAGTGGTGTTGATAAAACATATTATACTTTGAATAATGGACCCAGTCAGATTTATAACGAAGGAAGCGGTATTCAACTAAGTGTGTCTCAACAGTCTAGCTGGAAAGGAGAATGGGATGTAAATTTTTGGTCAGTTGATAAATCTGGGAATACAGAAAACAAAAATGATGATGAAAACAAACGTACAATAAGAATTGATGCTGATCGGCCTTATGTAGAAATAACAACTCCTGCAAATGAACAACAAGTGGAAACACCATTTTGGGTAAGAGCTGATGCATCTGATAATGTTGGAATTGAGCGTGTAGAATTTGATATAGAACCATTTGGAGAAAGAGAAGGACTACCTTATGTAGATGAAGAACCGCCATATGAATGGTATTGTGATGAGGAACAACAAAGTGCAATTTTTGATTCTCTTGGAGATCCATATGCTGTTGGTGTTAGTGTTATGGTAAGAGCCCAAGCTTTTGATGAATCAGGTCAAACATGGATCCATGAAGTATGGGTTTACATCACTAATTGGGAGAGCGGCAGCGGAGATTTTAAAAATAATCTGTGTTTAATTTATGCAACAGGTCAAGGAACAGTTGAAACACGAGGTTTAAACATTGGTGGTTTAACACTGGGTAGTGTCAGCTGGGATTTTTCAACAGGTTCAACGGTTTTTTCAGCAGGACTTAATGGAATTCAATCAAATACTGGTTCTCATCATGGAAACACTGGTCTTTTTTTAGGATATACTTCAAATAATGTTGTAGCCGGTGTAGCCTTGTCGGTTAGTGTTACAAAATCCTAAAAATTTTTATTTTTTCTTTTTTTAAAATAAAAAATTAGAAAAGCAGTAATAAAAATTGTTATCTTAAAACCTGGTATACCTCGGTCTTGATTTTCTTTTTTGTTTACTATTGTGTTGTTAGTATTGTTTACTGTATCGTTAGTATTTTGCTGTGAAATGTATGCATATGAGGTTATAGTTGAGTAGTTGCCATGCATGTCTGTTACTGTTAGATTTATTGTGTAATTTCCAGGTTTATTAAAAGTATAGTATAGTGTTTTATTTTTTGATGTATAATTTTGTCCTATGTTCCAAGAGTAATTTAGAGGGTCATTATCTGTATCATATGATTGAGATGCATCAAAAAATATTTTATCTCCTACTTTTCCTATGTAAGGGCTGTTTATTATTGCAACGGGTTTATTGTTTACTTCTGAGAGAACTTCAATAGTTGTATTAGTATAATCTGACCATTGTCCTTCATCATCTTTTACTCTGAAAGATATTAAATGTGTTCCATTTGTTAAATTATAGAATTCAAAATTTTTTTCTTTACTTATAATGCCTGAAATATTTGATTTCCATTCATATTCAGTGATATAACTTGCAGTTGTTACGTCTCCGAATCCATTAAATTCGATTTTTTGTCCATAATAGCTTTGAACCGGATTTATTGATGTGATGTCTGCTATTGGTTTTTGACTTTGTTCGTAAACATTTACTTGAACTGTTTTTTCTGTTGACCAAAGATTATGATTGTCTTTGACTTTGAAGTATATAACATGTGTGTTTACAGATAAAGTTGTTGTTGAAAATGATTGAGATGAACTTAGAAATCCGTCTTTGTTTGATCTCCAATAATAACTTGTGATTGTGTCCCCGGTGTCAGGATCCGCTCCTTCTCCTTCGAAATTAATTGTTTCTCCTTGGGTAATAGTTGTTGTGTCAGTTGGTTGATTTATTGTAGCTATGGGTTTTTGGTTTTGTTGTTGGTTTAAGAAATCACCTAGGGGATAATCATCCTGGCTGTTTGAATCAATGATGTAAGGTGTGTCTCCTATACCGTCTGAGTCGCTGTCGTAATTGTTGTAGTCATCCCAATAGTTTCCTTGTGAATTATAACTCCAGCTGTTTGATGTTAGGTCTCTTGCGTTTTCTATATTGTTGTCGTCGAAATCATTTATAAATATTTTATTTCCTGTTGAATATTGTGAACATTGAATTCCATATGCGTTATTGTTTCTTATGATATTATTTCTAACTATATTCTCGTCACCGTTTGAAAAATATATTCCGATGTTGTTATATTCAAAAGTGTTTTCTCTTATTGTGTTTTGATTTGAATTTCCTACTAGATATAATCCATTGCCGCTTTCTTTTAATGTGTTATTTGAAATCTTTAGGTTTGTAGCTGCATCAAGTTTTATACAACTATAACTTGATGATAAACCCGTGTTTTTTATTGTAAATGATGAGATTTCAACATTACTTGCATTAACTGTTATTGTGTGATCTGTTCCTTCTCCTTCTATTATTGTTGATGTTTCATCTTCTCCATTTAGTTTTATTTGTTTATCTACAATAATGTTTTCGTTATATGTTCCACTGTGAACGTATACGGTGTCATCATTTGATGCTGCATCTATTGCATCCTGAATATTGTTATATGTCTGCCCGCTTCCTACGTGAAGAGTGGAACCTGATGCCTGAGCGTTTTCAATAAAAATACAACAAAAATTAATCATTGCAAGTATTAAAGTAATTAAAAAAATGTAAACTACTTTTTTTTTCATTTTATCCCTCATCCACCCAACTAGTAATTTCTATAATTATTTATATTTATAGTTATCGTGTTAGATTTACAAAAAAGGGGTAGCGCCCCGGCCGGGATTTGAACCCGGGTCGTAGCCTCGACAGGGCTACATGATAGGCCACTACACTACCAGGGCAAACATTTTTTTTTGTGCTATCCGGTAAATAAATACCCTTCTTTAATTTTTTCCCTAATTTTTACAAAAAAAATACTTGTTTTTTGTATGTAAAAACTTCTTTATTGTTAATTTTACGCAAATGATTAATATGTGAGAAATTATAGATATACTTAATGGTTGGTAAATTGGGAGAGATGAAAAATACGTATTGTTTTATTTTAGAGGAGGGTGGTTTTTTATGAGTAAGATAACTGAAAAAAAGTTTAATAAAAATATGCTTATCATGCTTGTTTCTATAATGGTGGGTGCAATTTTGGTTACTTATTTTGCTGCAGATATTCTTAGACAATCAAAGATTGATGATCTTCAGGGTCAGATTGCTTCGCAGGAGGAGCAGATTCAGATAAAAGAAATTGAGATAGTATATGAGAAAAATCGTAATATTAATTTTACTAATAATTTTTTGAAATCAGCTGGTGTTTTGGATTTGGGTAGAGAATTTAGGGCTAATGGTAGTTATCATTTTAATCTTGGTAGGCTTTTTTATTCTCTTGCATTATCTGAGCATAATGTTTCAACTTTTAATTCATATAAGAATGCTACTTTAGATAATTGTACTTTTGCTAAATCTGATTATCTTTATTCCGATCAAAATTTTCAGATTTCTGGTTATCTTTTTAATAAAACCAAGAATTTTACTGATTATCCTCTTCATATTCAGCTTATAAATAATTATATAAACTTGACAAACTCGGGGTCTCGTTTGGTTCTTCTTCTTCTTGAGGCAAATACTTATTTAAAAAAACTCGCTGAAAATCTTACTATAGAAAATGGAACCGTGTTTTTTAATGAGGATGTGTCTGAGTTGTGGGGTTGGTATAATGAGACTATGGTTGATGTTAAAGCTGCTGAAAAAGAGTATAATTCGGATGCTGAGGCTGTAAAACAGATTAAACCTGAAGATATTGAAGATTTAGAATACTCTGAGAAGCCTGATTTTAATACTAATAGATAAAAAAAAGAAAAAATATTT
>CAYMOC010000075.1:0-9099 GCA_964391965.1 uncultured Thermoplasmatales archaeon
TGTATGTTATATTCCCGGTTATCACTGGTGCAGTATTTGTTGGTGTATCATCATCAGTATCTCCACCTTTTTTCTCTTCTTCTTCAAAACAGCCTATTGTACTTACTATAAGAAGTAAGCTGATTATGCATATTACAAAAATTCCTTTTTTCATAGCGCATCCTCTTGTATCCTTTTCTTAAATTATTCTTTTTATTTAATAATTTTGTTCATCCGCATATTCAAAAGGAGGATTACATAACATATTAAACGAAAAGAGTATAACCATCTAAATTTATTAAGAAAAAAAGTGGTTTATTTTATATGAATTCTTATATCCATATTTATACAGGTAATGGTAAAGGTAAAACAACTGCGGCTATAGGTGCAGGAATACGAGCTTTAGGTGCAAATAAAAAAGTTTGTATGATCCAGTTTATGAAAGGACAGAAAACTAGTGAAATAGAAACTATAGACAAATTGAAAAATTTTCATGTTTTTAGATTTGGAAGTAAAACTTTTGTAGATAAAAATAATATTACAGAGGAAGATATTAAACTTGCAGAAAATGGGTTAAAGAAGGCAGACGAAATTATTAACTCAACTGATTATGATTTGATTATATTAGATGAAATTATTGTGGCAGTAGATTTTAAACTCTTAGAAGAGGATAAAATCATCAGTATTATTAAAAATAAACCTAAAAAACTAGAAATTGTTCTTACAGGTCGTTATGCATCAAAAAAACTGATTAAGATTGGGGATATAGTAACAGAGATGACAAAGATAAAACACCCTTATTCTAAAGATGAAGAAACTCGTAAAGGTTTTGAATTTTAAATCTTTTTTTTAGTTTTTTTCTGTTTTGGTCAAAAAATGTTTCGCTAAATCCTGATACCATTCGAATCTAATTTGAGAGTAAGGTCCGCCAGATCTGTAGGTGTGTTTGTTAGTTAAAACTACTATTCCTGTATTGTTTTCTGTATCCATTAACATGTTGCAGCTGAATCCTACTGCTCCTCCGTTTGTTCCCTGCCAATGTATTCCACTGCGGTTTATATGGGACCATCCTAAACCTGCGCTTGTTGTTCCTCCAAAAAACCATTGTTTTGGTTCTTTAGTTGGATATTGAACTCTATGCATTTCTTCGATTGTTGAATTTTTTAGTATTCTAACACCATCACAGGTTCCATTGTTCATATGGATTATAAGAAATTTAGCAAGATCAACAGCTGTAGTTCTTAATCCAGCGCAACCACAAACACATTCGGTGTCATAATGATACAAAGGTATGTGAAACCAATTAAAAACGGGGAAATAAGGCCGAGCAAACTGTTTTTTGTTTAATCCTTCATTATGAAAACTTGTGTTATACATTTCTAAAGGCTTGAAAATATTTTGTTGACAAAATTCTTCAAAAGTCATATTTGTGATATTTTCAACAAGATATGATAAAATAACAAAACCCATGTTGGAATAATTGTGTTCTTTTCCCGGTGGGTAATCTTTCCAACAACTTCCATCATAAAATTCTCCCTCCGGGATTATACGTTTTTTTAACCATTCAACTTTATCTTCAATTAAGGGTAAATAATAAAGGATGTCATTTATTGAATCTGTTAGACTTGATTGATGAGCAAGAAGCATTCGAAGAGAAATGTTTAAATCTGGATATTTAGGGTTTTTAAGATCAAAAGGAAGCCAGTTGTTAACATTGTCATCAAGACTAACATTATAGCTTTCATTTTCAATTATTTTCATAACTGCTGTAGCTGTAATAGATTTAGATATTGATCCAGCCACATAGATTGTATTGATGTTTGCTTTTCTTCTTAGATAAAAATTTGAGAAACCATAAGCATTTGACCATACGATACTATCGTTTTTTATTACTGCTGCAGAAACAGATGGTGCTTTTAAAAGATACATGTACATTTTTGCTTTTAGATTAAAAATAAAATTTTCAAAAATATTATCTGATTTTTCTACATTTTCTAGATTTTGTTTTTCTGTTTCTATTTTTTTTTATTGTTTCATCTGATTTTGATACTTGTTGTTTCAGGGGGGCAACTGTTGGTATTAATAGCATTAAAAAAACAATTATTGCAACTGTTTTGTACAAATCATCTTCACCAGGTATTTACTATCTATTTTTAAATTTATTAAACTGATGTTTCAATAATAACTGTCTTTGTTTGTATTGTTAATAGTAGAAAAATATTATATACATTATTACAAAAAACTGTTGATTTGTTATAATAGTTACATTTGTTTTATTTGTGTTTTTAGAGAACAGATGTCCTCAATTTTTGCTTCAATTTTATCGTCAGTTTTGATCTCACTGACTCCTTCAGGTGTTCCTGTCATTATAAGATCTCCTTTTTCAAGGGTCATTATGTTTGAAATGTATGAAATTATTTTTTCAATAGTGAAAACCATGTTTTTTGTGTTGTCTTTTTGTCTGATTTTATTGTTTACCTTTAATGTTAATTCAAGATTGTTAGGGTTGATATTTTTGTTTTTTAGAACTATATCACTTATTGGTGCGAAGGTGTCAAATCCTTTTGCTATGCTCCATGGCCAACTATTTTTTTTTGCAACTGTTTGGATGTCTCGAGCGGTTATATCTAAACATACAGTATATCCAAGGATATAATTCATGGCTTCTTTCTCTGATATTTTTGAACATTTTTTACTTATAACTATTCCTAGTTCTATTTCATGATGTAAACATTTTGACATTTTTGGTTTGATTATTGATTCTTTGTTAAAAATTACTGAGCTTGGTGGTTTTAAAAAAAGTAATGGTTCTTTTGTAGTATTGGTTTTCATTTCTTTTGCATGTTTTTTGTATGTTCTTGCTAGACAGATGATTTTTCCTATTGGTATTTTTTTGTTGAATTTTTTTTCTTTGAATCTGTAGTATTTTTTAGTCATTTTCTGGTAGTGTAATACTTGTTTTTTCTAAAAAAACTATGTTTTTTTAAAGATAAAGATTTTTAAGGGTTTCTTGTTTACCGGGTTTTGGGGGTTTAAAAAAATTTGAAGTTTATTCCTAACTCACCTATTAAAAATGAAATGCTGCAAGAGATCAATCTTAAAAGTGTTGATGAACTTTTCTCTGATATACCTGAACAACTAAGAGTTGAACATTTGGATTTACAGGATGGTTTATCTCAACAAGAAGTTGAAAAAAAACTTAGGGGTATTGCTTCTAAAAACAAGTCTTGTTATGAGCTTAAGAGTTTTCGTGGTGGGGGTGTTAAACCTCATTATGTTCCTGCTGCTGTTAAATCTGTGGTTTCTCGTTCTGAGTTTTATAGTGCTTATACTCCTTATCAGTCTGAGGCGAGTCAGGGTTTTTTGCAGGCTATGTTTGAGTATCAGAGTATGATCGCGGATCTTACTGGTATGGATGTTGCTAATGCTTCTTTGTATGATGCAGCAACTGGTTTGGGTGAGGCTGCTTTGATGTGTGCTCGTTTGAAACGTAAGAGAAACAAGTTTATTGTTCCGAGTAGTATTTCTTGGGAGAAAAAATCTGTTCTTAGAAATTATACGCGTGGTGCAGATCTTTTAATTGAAGAAGTGGGTTTTGATGATAAAACCGGTAGGATAAATTTTGATGAACTTGAAAAAAAGTTGGATGATGATACTTGTGGTGTTTATTTGGAGAATCCTAATTTTTTTGGTGTTTTTGAGGATGATGCTAAGAAAGTTGGTGAACTTGTAAAAAAATTTGGCGGCTTGTTTGTTGTTGGAGTAGATTTTTTTTCACTTGGTGTGGTTTCTGATCCTGGTTCTTATGGTGCTGATATTGTTATTGGTGAAGGCCGAGGTTTGGGTAACGGTATGGATTTTGGTGGTTCAAGTCTTGGGATTTTTGCTTGTAAACAGGATTTTATTCGTCGTATGCCCGGTCGTCTTATTGGTTTAACAGAGGATGAGGATGGGAATATGAGTTTTTGTATGACTTTACAGACTCGTGAGCAGCATATACGTCGTGGTCGAGCTACTAGTAATATTTGTACAAATCAGGGATTGTGTGCCCTATCGGCTTGTTGTTATCTTTCTTTGCTTGGAGGTAAAGGTTTTGAAGAGGTTTCTAAAAATAATTTTTTGAATGGTCAACTGCTTTCAGAAAAGGTTTCTGAGTTGGATGTTTTTAATAGACGTTTTACTGGTAGTTGTTTTAATGAAATGGTTTTTGAGTACAAGGGTGATCCTGTTCGTTTGAATAAAAAACTTGTTAAAAAAGGATATCAGGGTGGATTAATCCTTGATGATAAATATCAGGGTTTGAAGGATTGTATGCTTTTTGGTGTGACGGAGTGTTTTAGTGAAGAGGAAATCAAAGGTTTTGTTGATCTACTTGGGGAGGTGGCTTAGTTTTTTATGTTTCGATTTGCCAAGTTTGATGAACCTCTTCTTAAAGATTTAGAAGAAAACGGAAAAAAGGATTCTTTTGAAAATGTTAAAGGAGTTCCAAAGAATCTAAGAAGAAATAGAGCTGTTAATCTTCCTGATATAGATGAGACTCAGATGGTTCGTCATTTTTTTCGTTTGAGTCAGATGAATTTTGGTGTTGAGAATGGTTTATACCCCTTGGGTAGTTGTACTATGAAATATAATCCTAAACTTTGTGAAAATGTTGCTGGTTGGGAGGGTTTTGGTTGTACTTCTCCTTTGCAGGATACTTTGACTGTTCAGGGTAATCTTCAGGTTTTATTTGAACTAGAACGTATGCTTTGCGAGATCACTGGTATGGATTATTTCTCTTTGCAGCCTCTTGCGGGTGCTCATGGAGAGTTTCTTGGTATGCTTCTTGCTCGTGCTTATCATGAACATAATGGTGAAAGCAAACGTGATGAGGTTATTATTCCAGATACCGCTCATGGTACTAATCCAGCTTCGGCTAGTATGGCTGGTTATAAGATTACTGAGATTCCATCTAACGAGGATGGCATGGTGAATTTAAAAGCGTTAAAGGAGGCTCTTTCTGATAGAACAGCTTGTTTTATGCTTACTAACCCTAATACTTTAGGTATTTTCGAATCAGAGATACATAAGATAGCGGAGTTGGTACATGATGCTGGAGCTCTTTTGTATTATGATGGTGCTAATATGAATGCTATCATGGGAAAAGTTCGTCCGGGTGACATGGGTTTTGATATAGTTCATTTAAATCTTCATAAGACTTTTAGTACGCCTCATGGTGGCGGTGGACCAGGTAGTGGCCCTGTGGGTGTTAATATAAAACTTGAAAAATTCCTGCCGGTTCCTCGTGTTGGTAAAAATGCTGATGATGAATTTGTTTTAGATTATGATGCCCCTGATTCTATTGGTAAGATTAGTAATTTTTATGGTAATTTCTCAAGTATTCTAAAAGCATATGTTTACATTTCTATGATGGGTGGAAATGGCTTACGGGAAGTATCAGAAAACGCAGTACTAAACAGTAACTATATGAAAGAAAAAATACTAAAATCAGGAAAATATGAAATGCCACATAAGAAACTAAGAAAACATGAATTTGTTTTAAGCTGCGAAAAACTCAAAAAAGATAAAGACGTTCGAGCAATGGATGTAGCAAAAAGACTACTTGACTATGGGATACATCCACCAACAGTTTATTTCCCATTACTTGTTAAAGAAGCATTAATGATAGAACCAACAGAGACTGAATCCAAAAAAGATCTGGATAACTACATCGAAACACTTATCAAAATCGCTGATGAAAAACCAGAGTTATTAAAAAATGCTCCTCAAAATACACCTGTTAAAAGAATAGATGAAGTCAACGCTACCAAAAACCCAGTTTTAACCTGGAATATGATAAAAAAATAAGGGAAAAAATTTTTTTTATGGAATTTGAAAACGTAATAAAAAAAAGAGAAAGCATCCGAAATTACAAAGATAAACCCGTGGAAGAAGAAAAAATAAACTATGTATTGGAATGTGCAAGATCTGCACCATCTTGGCGGAACAGTCAATGCTGGGATTTTATAGTTATAAATAAAAAAGAAGTAATCAAAGATATCACAAAAGCTAGTACTATAAATCGTTGGTTAAAAACAGCACCTGCAGTTATTGTTGCATGTGGCAATCCTAAAACAAGTGGAAAGCTGAATAACACAGAATACTTTAAAGTAGATGTAGCAATAGCCATGGAACACTTGGTTTTAGCGGCAACCGATTTGGGTCTTGGAACTTGTTGGATTGGTGCTTTTAAGGAAAACAAAATCAAAACTCTTTTAGAAATTCCTGAGGATGTAAAAATAGTTGCTCTCTCACCTTTAGGTTATCCTGCTGATAAAGAAAAAATCTCAGGGAAAATCCTTAAAACCTTAGCGGGTAGCAAAAAAAGAAAACAACTAAACGATTTTGTTCATTATAATAAATGGTAAAATAAAAATTGAATGAAAAATAAAAAAAGAAAATAATGTATTGATTAAGATCTAAACTTTTTTCTACGTATTAAAAACAGTATTATGATAGCAGATAATGACATAAATAGAATAGCTGTAGTAAAACCAGGTATATCACTTGATGGTTTTGAATCTGTTGTGTCTTTTTCTTCAAAGACTGTTAGGGTTCCTGTTGTTGCATTGTATTTATAATCAATAGTGTCATCTCCATCCAGATCAATGTTATAGTTTCCTTCATCATCTTTTGTTACTGTTGTCATGGTTTCATTTGATTTTTCATAAAAAATATCTGGTATTCCATCATTGTCAGTGTCAACAAGGTAACCATTTAAATCACTGATATTTGTTGTATCGGAATTATTTTTTGAATCTGATCCAATTGTTTCTTCTATTTCATCAGGTAATCCATCGTTGTCATCATCAGTATCTCCGGTGTAGTTGCCATCAGGTGAATCTTCATCTGGGATGCCATCTTCATCGGTATCTGAAGGAAATTCATTTGCATTGGTTGTATTTGTCCCATATGATTCCTCCATTTTATCAGGGTAACTGTCTCCATCGGTATCTGTGTTTTCATCTTCGGTTTCATTGTCGTCTTTTGTTTCTTCCTCTTCAGATTCATTTTCTTTGTTTTCTTCATCTTCGTTGAATACGATTAATTCTTTTTCATCTGTTTCATCGCCATTATCATAGATGTCATAAGCTGAAATTTTATAAATCATGGTTGTTGCATCAGCAGGTGGAGTTACAACTGCAAAATATTCATCTGAACTGGGGTTGTGGTTCATAGTTTTTGTATTCCAACTGCTGCCAAAATTGTAGTTGAGTAATACTGTTTGAATGTCGCTGCCATCTGTTACATCAACACGTACTGTGTATTCTTCTTCAGGGGTTAAGTTATCAGTTGGAAATCCACTGATATCTGGGGCTTTAGTATCAATAGTGAATAGATCTGCTTTAGTATATGCGGCGTTCATTTGATTGTCCGCATCACCATAAGCATCAACATCATATACTCCTTCAGTTGTACAAATAACATCAATATTTCCAGCATACAAGTGTTCATCAGCAATAGTATAATCTATCTGACAGGTTTCTTCATCAATCCAGTTTTGGGAATCAAATATTAGCATCTGCGATGATCCTTCATGTACTGTAGCATCGAAATCAAGAACTGGAAAACTTTCTGTATACATAGATTCACTAAATGTAAGGACAACTTCAAAGGTATCCCCCACATCATCTGTAGTAATCATTTCATCAGAAACTGTTAATGAGAGTACTACTGGTCCAACACCATCCCATATAGGAAAAAGAGGAAAAGGCCATACCGGAACTGACTGGCCAATAGCATTTTCAAATGACAGTTCCTCGCCAGTAGAATCATAACTACAACTGAAATCAACTGATGTTGTATCTAACTGTAAATCAGGGTCTTCTTCATCAAGCAAGAGAACAAATGATGCACGATTCTCATAGTTTGTTTCATAAAGCTCTATTCCAAGGATACCCACTTCATTTTCATTATATTCTACAGTGAATTTTTCAATAGTAGATGCTTCACTGACTTTATGATCTAATTCTGTTGCAGGTCCAATCGGATAAAAATGATTCCAAATCATCTGATCAGCTATTCCATTATCATTTGTGTCAACTATACGCCTAGAAGTATGACATGATTTTGCAAAAATATTTGTTGAAGAAGTCGCTGTTTCAACTCCTTCCCCGGTTGCCCATTGTATAGGTGATGAACTGACAAGATCTTCAGCAGATAATTCAACTATAATTGAGTCATTACATGCAATACCATCATATACATCAACTGTTACAAATACTTTTTTTGAAGAATCTTGTGGAACAACTAAACACGCATTATTATCATTCATTCCAAACACACTACCATAAATAATGTTTGGATCATCAAATGAATAAATTAACGTATCATCAGCAAGACGACCAATACCGTGATCATAGTATCCATTTCCACCATCCTCCCATATTTTCACCGTTTTAAAAAGAGAGTTGGCAGCAGTTCCAATTTGAGTAATAGTGAAACTATCAATCAATAAATCATCAGTACCCTGATTGTCATATTCAACTTCTTGAACTACTTTAAAACCATCTGTTGGAAGAATATATTGTAGCCCTAGGTCGATATCAGTAGAATAACCCTTACCTGATATGCTGCACTAACAGAATCTGTTGACATTGCTGCTGTAAATAATACAATCATAACAATTATTGGAAAAAGTCTTGCCTTTCGATAAATATCTATTTTTTTCATTTTCTTTTTTCACCGTTCTATAACGACACTCAAAAATAAGAAATAATTATATTTTTTGAGTGCACATCCTAAAACTTTGACAAGTACTAATCTATAATAAATGTTTTTAAAAAAAATGGTTAATAAAAAAAAGCTTCTTTGAAATCACTCATAAAAATAAATGATACTTATTTTTTTGAATCCATCAAAGATATTATAAAACCAAGGATTCCACCTAATACAAGTACTATTGTTATTGAGTAAATACCTATATCATACCATACATCATATCTTAAACCCCAATATATATAAAAACTAACTCCTATGAGTAGTGCTAATATTGAGACTATCGTCCAGATATTAAAATTTTTTACATTAAACTTTGGGATATTATCAAACATATTATTTTTCACCTTTTTTTTATTTTAA
>CAYMOC010000076.1:0-8976 GCA_964391965.1 uncultured Thermoplasmatales archaeon
TTGAAAACTACAAAAGGAGCAACAATATATGTATTTAAAAAGATTTGCAATTCATCCATCCAATGAATTGAGGTGATCTTCTTGCTAAAAGGTGATAAAAATAAAAAAATGTAAAACCGCTCTATCTAAATCAAATTTGCCAGGCCTAGATTACTCTCTTAACCCATATACTGGTTGCATGCATAAATGCGCATATTGTTACGTCCCAAACGTGATGCATCTAAACAGAGAACAATGGGGTGAAACTGTTACAGTTAAAAAAAATATACCTGTAGTTTTATCAAAAGAACTACGAAACAAAAAAACTGGAAGAGTAGGAATATCAACAGTTACAGATCCATATCAACCAATAGAAAAAAAATATCGACTCACACGTTATTGCCTGGAACAATTATTGATACATGATTTCCCAGTCTGCATTCAAACAAAATCAAAACTTGTAAAAAGAGATAAAGATCTTATAATAAAATTCAACAAAGCCGAACTAATGATAAGTATTGGAACACTAAATGAAAAGGAAAGACAAATCCTAGAACCATTTTCTTCACCTATTTCTGAAAGATTTAAAATTTTTGAATATTTTTCAGAAACACCAATAATTAAATCAGTTTTTCTTGGACCAATATATCCTTCATTTAAACCAGATGATATAAACATTTTTTTAAACAAATTACAAACACATAATGTATCAAAAATAATGATAGATAAATTCAATCTAAAACCAGGAATATACAATAATCTATTAAAAACTTTAAAAAATAATAAAGAAACTTTAGATTTTTTCAAAGAAAACCTGAAAAACCAAGATTTTTATCAAAAAACCCGGAAACAAATCATAACAGAAGGTAAAAAAAGAAACATAGAAGTTATTGATGCTTTTTAGACATCAATAGTCAACTCTCCAACAACTGTTGCTCTACCACCAACTTTTACAACATCATCTTTTACTTCAACTATGACTCTACCAGATCTACCAATAATATCTCCTTGTTCACAAACAAACTCACCCTCGCTAATTATGTTGTTTTTAACTAAATATGCACAAACCGCGCCATTTGCTGTACCCGTAGTTGGATCCTCATCTACCCCATAAACTGGGCAGAAACACCGGCCATGATACAACGATTCTGATTCAACTGTTTCAAAGCTAAAAACAAAGATACTACCCGCATCGATTTTTCTACAAATTTCTTCAATTTTTTTAAAATCAGGTTTCATATTTTTTAGAATCTCAAAATTTTTTATACAAACCGGGAAGCAAAAAAGACCAGTGGATGCTTTTTGCAATGGAAGAGTAGTATTAATCTGATCTTTTGAAATATTAAGACTTTCAGCAACCTCCGAGAGTTCAATGGATACATCCTTCATCTCTGGTTTTCCCTGCGTCATCATAACTTTTTCAATGATACCTTTTGAAAAATATTGATCAACAGCTAAAACACCAACATTTGTTTTTTGAGTAATCGTTTTATTTTTATCATCTGGGTTTTCTAAACCATGTACAAAATAGGAAGCAATAGTTGCATGACCACATAAATCTACTTCAATTGTTTGAGTAAAAAATTTAACTAAAAAATCTGCTTCTTTACTTGGAAACAAAAAAGCAGTTTCAGATACATTTAATTCTTTTGTAACTTTTGACATCTGCTCGGGTGTTAAATCAGGTGAATTAAAAACAACACCTGCGGGGTTTCCACCGTTTTTCGAGTCTGTAAAAGCATTTACTTTTTTTACAATTACTTTTGTCATAAGAAAAATGTAACATTTTTTCTTTTATGAAATTTTTTGAAAAAAATTATCCATATTTTATATATTTTTTAGATACGATATTTATATAAAGTCTTTTTTTATTTACTATTTGTAAGAAGGGAGGTATATAAAAAATATGTTAAACAAAAAAATAGTTTTTTTAAGTATTTTATCAGCAATAATAATGATCACCATTGGTTTTTCTTCAGCTGTTGCAAAAAACACTACAACAAAATCAGAAAAAATTGTTTTTGAAACCAAAATATACACTGGTTTAAATGTAGAGAAAAAACTTACAGAACTTACACTTGAGGAAGCAGAAGAAATAAAAAAAATAATTAATGATCTTGAAACTGCTCTAATTCAAAATGATGTAGAAGCTATAGCTATTTATAAAACAATTCTGCAAGATAAAGGTATAATTGATGAAAAATCTTCAAAGTTTATAAGACCAGAAAAAGAATCAGCTGAATTATCTGATGATATTTCTAATTCTATGTGCTATTTTCATGCTATGGGTGTAGGGTTATTACTTTTTCCTTTTGAAAACAGAATACTTGAAGCAATAACTGAAGCGGCAAGAAATATAGCAGAACAAACAGATAATCCAATAGCTGCAGTAATCATTGCTCTTGTAGTATTTATCTTGCTTTTTGTATTATTTTGCCTACCTGTTATGATTGTAACTCATCTAGTGCCAGTAAGAATCATGATGCCATCAGCTAAAATACAACTAAAAAACGGTAAAATGTGGACCAGGGGAACAGAAGGATTTAAAAAAGTTGAAACAAGTGGAGAAACAATTGAAGCAGATCTTAGCTATTTTACAGGTATAACAATTAGCACTCTTCCAATATCAGTCAATGATGGATCTGAAGAGGAAAATGATGCTAAAGGTTTTATGTTTGTTTCAGGTTTTGCATTCAAAGTAGAACCCTCAGATTAAAACTTAAAATATTCTTTTTTATTGCAAAAATTGGTTTCAACATAGCAGCTCCGAATGTAAAAAAATGCCAAAGAATGATTCTTTTTTTGTGTTGTTTAGATAATCTTAAATAGTTGTTTATATTTCTAAATAGTATGGTTCGAAAAAGTGAACGTATGTTCGAAAATATGAACTTAACTCCTTTAGGGATGAAGATACTAACATTTTTAGCACGAAATCCAGAAAAACAATTCTATATCAGAGAAATCTCCAAAAGTATAAATAAAAGTGTTGGAGGCGCCCATAAGGCTCTAAAATCACTTAAAAAAATGGATTTTGTAAAAGAAAACAAAAGTGGAAAAAATGTCTACTATAAAATAAACCAAGATAATCCAGCTGTAAAAAATTTTAAGATTTTTATGACAATAAATGAACTAACACCTTTAGTAAACCAATTAAAAAATATTTCAAAAAAAATTATACTATTTGGAAGCTGCGCAACAGGTGAAGATACAGATGAAAGTGATATTGACCTTTTTGTTTTAACAAACGAAAAAGAAAAAGTCAATAAAAAAATCTTAAAAACAAACTATAATAGAAAAATTCAAGCAGTGGTTGTAAACGCAGCTGATTTAATAAAAATAAAAGAAAAAGATAAAGGATTTTATCAAGAGATAAATAAAGGAATAACATTATGGAATGATCAACAATGAATGATTTTGAAAGATGTATAAAACAAAGACGTTTAACTAAAATTAAACCATCAACTCAAATAATTCAAAAAGAAATCGAAAATTCTGAATACGATCTTAAAAGAGCAAGAAACAGTTTTGATGAAGATGATTTCAAATGGACTGCTATACAATCATATTATTCAATGTTTCATGCTGCCAAAGCATTGGTTTTCAAAAAAGGATACAGAGAGAAAAATCATTATTGTCTAATTGTAGCCCTTAAAGAACTATATGTAAAAAACGATGAATTAAATATCGACATGGTAGAGAATATTGAACTTTGTATGAATCTTAGGCATGAAGCAGACTATGGATTATCTTACACCCAAGAAAGTGCTGAAACTGCTTTAAAATATGCAGAAAATTTTTTAGATACAGCAATAAATCTTCTTTGATTCTTATTTTATTCATGTTTAAAGGTGGTTTTTCTCTTATAAAAACCAACCTATGATAGATTTTAATACAAAATCCTATATCTTGTATCTACTTTCGGAACTACTGGACCATCAGCATGTTTTAAGTATAAAGACTGTATTACACCGGAAGAAATATTAATAAAATATGTTTAATTAATTTAAAAAAAAATGTCTTTGTAGTGATAAAATATGGCAAAAGCGCGATCAAGAACAGCAGCAAGGAAAGTAAAAGATAGATGGCGATCAAAAAACTGGTATAATATTCAGGCACCAGCATCATTTGACAATGTAACTGTAGCAGAAACCTTATCAGATGATCCAAATAAACTAATAGATCGAGTCACAGAAGTATCTCTTCAAGATCTTACAAATGATTTTCGTAAATCACATATAAAATTGTTCTTCAAAATTAATAACATCGAAGGTTCAAACGCTCAAACACATTATGTAGGTCACACTCTAACATCAGATTACCTTAGAAGACTTATACGTAGAAGACGTTCAAAAATAGATTCAGTAGTTGATGTATCAACACGTGATGGAGCCTCGATTAGAGTAAAACCATTTGCTACAACCGATAAAAGAATACAAAATTCACAAAGACATTTAATCAGAGAAACAATGAATAAAACAATATCTAAAATTGCTAAAACAACTACACTTTCAGAGTTTGTAGGTAAAATAGTAGATGGAACCATAGGCCGCGACATCTATAAAGACTGTAAAATACTCTATCCAGTTAAAAGAGTAGAAATATTCAAAACAGAACTAATATCCAAACCAACAATCAAAATTGAAGAAAAACCTAAAAAGAAACCTGAAGAACCAAAAGAAGAAACTACTGAGGAAACAAAGGACGAGAAGGAGATCTCGGAAGAGAAAACAAAAAAAGACAAGGATACTAAGGAAACAGAGGAAGTAACAGAGGATAAACCTGAAGACAAGGAAATAGAAGACAAAGAAGAAAAACCAAAAAAGAAAAAAGCAAAGAAAACCAAAACAACAAAGAAGAAAACCAAAAAAACAGAGGATAAACCTGAAGAACCAAAAGAAGAAACTACTGAGGAAACAAAGGACGAGAAGGAGATCTCGGAAGAGAAAACAAAAAAAGACAAGGATGCTAAGGAAACAGAGGATAAACCTGAAGAGGAAGAAGAAAAGAAAGAATAAAACAAACAAATTTTTTTCTCTCACAAAAAAATACTTTTTTATAATTCAATTTTTTTTTCAATCAAAAGTCTTAAAAGAACTTATTCTTTAATCCATACTCTCGGGAGGTTTTCATTTAATTTGTCAAAAAACAACAGAGTGATAATAATAGGTTGTGGAGCCGGAGGAGGAACGGCTGCGCAATTCGCAAGAAAAATAGATAGAAAAGCAGAAATAACAATTTTTGAAAAAGGAGCTTATCCGCAATATTCTAAATGTGGCCTACCTTATGCTATATCTGAAGAAATCCCGAAAATAAAAAACCTAATAGAATTCTCAGAAGAATGGTTCCAAAAAGCAAGAATAGACCTTAATTTAAACACAACTGTTGAAAAAATTGATACAAAAAACAAAAAAATAACTGCTAAAAACAAAAATAAAACAATCGAGAAAAACTATGACTCTTTAATAATAGCAACAGGAGCTAAACCATTTATACCACCAATTAAAAACATAAAAGAAAACAACAAACTATCAGGTGGTGTTTTTGTTGTTAGAACAATTGATGATGCAAAAAAAATAAAATCTTTTATCGAAGAAGGAAACAAAGCAACTATTGTAGGAGCAGGACTAATCGGTCTGGAGATGGCTGACTGTCTTTACAAAAAAAACATGGATGTTACAATCGTAGAAGCACTACCTGAGATACTAATGAATACACTTGACTCTGATATATCAAAAATAGTATTAGAAAAAATTCCTGATGATGTAAAAATATTTACAAACCACATAGCAACAGAAATCAAAACAAAAAACGGTGACATCGAATCTGTTATAATAAAAAACAAAAAAGATGATGAAACAAAAACAATTGATACAGATATACTAATTATTGCAGCAGGAAATAAACCAGAGACCACAATAGCGGAACAAATAGGCTGTAAAATCGGTGAAACCGGTGGAATAAAAGTAAACAATAAATCACAAACCAACATAGAAAACATCTATGCTGTTGGAGACTGCACAGAATATAAAGACTTTATAACAAAAAAACCAACCCTTGTAGGTTTAGGTAGTATAGCAGTACGACAAGGAATAGCAGCCGGAACAAACTCAGCAGGAGAAGAATATATCCTCCCAGATGGTTTTATCAACACCTGCACCTCAGAATTTTTTAATATAGAAATAGCCGCAGTTGGACCAAACAAAAAATGCCTATCAGAAATACCCACAGTTCAAGGAAAATTCAAAGGATCCTCACTACCAGAATATTTCCCAGGTGGAAAACCAATAACAATGAAAATCTACACAGATGAAAACAAAGAAACAATAATAGCAGGACAAGCAGCAGGAGACAAAGCCGCTCAAAGAATAAATACTGTAGCCTGCGCGGTTTTAAACAAAACAAAACTTGAGTTTTTTAGAAAACTAGAAACAGCGTATGCTCCACCGATAGCACCCACACTTGACACAGTAACTCTTACAGCAGATGTAACCGCTATGAAACTAAAACGAAAAAAAAGAAAAAAATAAGGAACAATTAAAAATATGAAAATTTTACACACCGCTGATACTCATCTTGGCTATTCAGCCTACAGAAAAGTAACAAATGAGGGAATAAATCAACGCGAACAAGACACCTATAATTCATTCAAACAATTCATAGATTATGCAATAAAAAACAAACCAGATTACATAATACATGCAGGAGACTTATTCGACTCAGTAAGACCCAACAACCGCGCTATAACTTTTGCAGTAAACCAAATCCTTAGATTATCAAAACAAAAAATACCATTTATTGTAATAGCTGGAAACCATGAACACCCTAAACTAAAAGAAACAGGACACATCTTCAGCGTTTTCGAACATATAGAAAACGCCTACCCCGTATACAATGGAGTTTATGAAAAAAAACTTTTCAAAAAAAACAACAAAAAAACTGTTTTTCATCTAATACCACAAAGTAACTCAAAAGAAGAATACGAAAAAGAAATAAAAAAACTAAAACCAGACCCTAATGCAGATTACAACATCGTGGTCTCACATGGAGCCGTAAAAGGAATCAAAGCATTCAGCATGAACGAACTAAATGAGCTATTCATTCCAGCTGATTTCTTAAGTAAAGACTTTGACTACATCGCCCTTGGCCATTATCATACATACACACGACTAAATGAACGAAGCTACTATTCGGGTTCAACAGAAAAACTTTCATTTACAGAAGCAGAAGATCAAAAAGGATTTCTAGAGATAAACCTCGAAAAAACAATACCAGAGGCAAACTTTGTAAAAATCAACAACCGAGAAATGATAAACCTGGAAGAAATAAACTGTGAAAATCTAGAAATCGATCAAATAATGAAAAAAATAAAACAAAAAATACAAAAAATACAACCCAATAAAAAAATTTTTAGACTCAACCTTCAGAAAATACCTTATCATATCTACCGATCTATAGATTTTTCAGAAATAAAAAATATATCAAACCAAGCAGTTCATTCTGAAATAAAAACAGAAGTAATAAGAGATAATCTTAAAAACCAAAACATAAACCCAAAAATAGATGCCTTAACAAACGAATTCCAAAAATATATTTTAAACCAGAAAATTGAACACGGAGAAGATCTGCTAAAAACTGGTCTAGATTACATACAAAAAATAGAGGAAAAAAACGAGAACTAAAAAAATATGATACTAAAAAATTTAACACTAACAAATTTCAGAAAATTCAAAAAAACCTACATCGAATTCCCAGATGGAGTAACCTGCGTAGTAGGTTTTAATGGTGTAGGAAAAAGCACAATTTTTGAAGCCATAGCCTGGGCACTATATGGTCCATCAGCAGCAAGAACCTCAGCAGATCAAATCAAAACCGATGGAGCATCAAACAAAGAACCATGCAGAGTAGAAATAGAATTTGTGTTCAATGAATCAAACTACCGGATAGTAAGAGAAATGACCGGAAAAAACCATACTGCTAACGCAACAGCAACCATTGATGGACGAGAAGCATGCAATGGAGCAGAAGCAGTAACTCAGTTTGTTTTAAAAAAAATAGGAATGGATTTCAAATCATTCTACACAAGTATTTTTGCAAAACAAAAAGAACTAAACAGTTTAAGCAACATGAACGCAAGTGAAAGAAGACCACTAATTCTTAGAATGCTAGGAATCGATTCACTTGACAACGTTATAAAAGAAATAAAAACAGATAAAAAAAATAAAGAAACAATAGTAGAAAAACTACAAAACCAACTATATACACATAATGGTGAAAACAAAATAGAAATATATCAAAAAGAAAAACAAGAGCTAAATAAGAAAAAACATCAACTCTCTGAAACATTAAAAAAACAAAAAAACGAAATACAAAAACTAAAAAAACAGGTAGAAAAAACCCAGGGAGAACTAATTAAACTCAAAACAGAATATGAAAAACTAGATGCAAAAAAAGAAAAACTTGAGAAAACAAAAGAACAATTTGAACAAAAAAATAAACTAACCGGGGAAATAAAAAAACTACAACAAAAAATAAAAGAAAGACAAAATCAAATCAAAAAACAAGAACAAGAAAAATCAAATTTTTCTGATGTAACTAAAGAAATTGAAAAAACTCAACAAAAAATAGAGGAAATAAAAAACACACAAAATGAACATATAAAAAAAATAGAACAAAAAAATACACTAACGCAAAGACTAAAAAAAGACATAAGTGAAATAGAATACAAAACCAAAAGAATCAAACAACTAGGTCCTGAAGCAGAATGCCCGACATGTAACCGTAAACTTTCTGATCATTATAATAAACTTTTAAAAAAATTTGAAACAGATAAACAAAAAAAAGAAAACGAAATCAACGAGTATATAAAAAAAGTAGGGGAAATAAAAAACAAAAAAACACAATCAAATAAGGTATATGAAGCATTAAACAAAAAAATTTTTTATTTTCAAAAACAACAAAAAAATATAGATAAAATAGAGACAACAATCGAAAATATCA
>CAYMOC010000077.1:0-4381 GCA_964391965.1 uncultured Thermoplasmatales archaeon
ATGCTTCTATTTATAATGTTTAAAAACTCATAACTATATGGTACAATTATTTTATCAAATGTTTTTAGGTTTTTTAAAAAACTTTTTGCTATGTCGTAAGATACATCTGGCAAGTGACCCGCGAAGTGTTTACATCTATGTAGCAGCACGTTAAAGGTTTGTTCTTCGCTTTCATCTATAGATATTCCAAACATTCTATTGTCTAGTTCGTTGTCAAAAATATCTTTTGCACTTGTTGTTATTATAAATTTTACAGGGATCGTTATTTCTTCTGTATAAAAACCATCTTTAACTGTTCCTTTTGTGACAAGGAATTTAAAACCTCCGTCTCCGCTATCCATGAGTTTAAGGGTTTCTGTACTGTTTTCGCTTCCCGCGCCCTCTTTGATATAAAGTATTCTTTCGTCTTTCCATTCTATATATCTTATTGCTTTCTCGGATGCGTCACCTATTTCTTTAATCCAATGTTCAGGGAAAAGATTTAATAGAGTGTTAACAAGATGCGTTTTACCCGCACTACTTTTACCTGTTACTTTTAAAATACCGCTACGATCTTTTAAAGACATTATTCTTAAAATATAGAGTAAGCCCGTCAAAGCGGTTTTTTGTTCTTTCTCTGTGCCTATATGCTCTTTTATGAGTACATTTAGAATATTTGTTAAAGGATTTTTAGAAAACTCTTCTATTTTTTTGTTTTCTTCTTCAATTATTTTTTTAGGATTTTTAAACTGATCTACTGCTTCCTTTAGCTCTTTTTTAGCGTTTTCTATCTGTTCTTTGGTTAAATTGGTCTTGTCTAGTTCTTTGTTAAGTTTCTCTGCGTCATCATTGACTTTTTTTTTAGTCATCAGTTACCTCCGTAGTATTCGTTATAAATGTTGTTTTCTGTTTTGTGTATATCTTTGATTTGATCCAGTCTTATTATTTTGATTCCTTTTTTTAATTTTAACTTGATTTCTTTTTCTGTTAAGTTTTCAATGTAACCATAATAAAAAAAGAGTTTGTTTGGTATAAATTCATGATCTACACCTACGGCTACATATAAATCTAAAAATTTTTCTATTTCGTTCTTCTCTATCATTTAATGCTTTCCCTCCTCAATTAAAGCTGTTTGGTTTATCTAATACAAATTCTACAAAACCCGTTGATCTTAGATTTTTTAGTACTGTGTTTAATCGGTCTTTGTCTATGTCGTGGCATTTTATCCTTAACGGGCTGCTTTTTTGCAATTTTAGATTAAACCTCTGCGTTTTGCTTCTTCTATTAGTTCTTCTAAGCTCATTTCTTCATAATTCATTGGTGTTCACCTCTGCATTTATTGATTACGTATTCCAAATCGAAATATGGGTTTCTAAGAACTTTTACAGGGATAGTCATTGATACACCCCATCGTTTTTTTTGATAAATTCTTCTATTGCCCTTCTACAAAATTCTGCTCTTGATACTACAAAAGGATTTTTTTCTACGGCGGCATCTACTTTTTTTATAAATTTTTGGTCCAAACAAATTGAAGTATATTTTCTCATTTCCATTTCACTCCAACAATACGTAATCTATTACGTATATAAATATTTTACGTTATACATTACGTTTTACTGATAGGAAATAGGTTGAATATTACTTATATAATGCTTGTGAAAACCCTTCATATTAAAAATAATATTTTTATTAGCATCAGAAGAAACAAAAATTTATAAATACGTAATAGTTAACGAATATATAATGGGAAAATCTATTAAATCTAAAAAAACCAAATATCAGGGTGTAAGCGTACCTGTTTGTTTAATTGAGGAAATCAAGGATCATGTTAAAGACAATCCCAAATATAGATCAATATCTGAATTTGTGAGAGTTGCTATTTTAGAACGACTTAAAAACGACATGTATAATAAAAAATTAGAATCTGGTGAAATTAAACCAGAAAAACACGACAATTTAAATTTTAGAATAGTTGAAAACATAGGCAAACTTTCTAAAAAGATAAATAATCTTGAAAAAAAAATTGATAAAATAGATAAAGAAAAAAAATAGTTATTATTTTTTGTTTTCATCATGTTTTTTAAGCATATTGATAACTAGTTTTCTATCTGTATTTTTTAGTCTATCAGTAAATATTTTTACTACGTCTTCATCTGATAGAGTTTGTTTAACAATTTGTCCTATGCCTGCAGCTTGTTCTTTTTGCCGGTCATATTCCATAATGCTTTCTTCATCAAGACCTAGACTACAGTTGTAACAAAACTTTGCAGCGGGATCGTTTTTTGTTTTACAACGTGGGCATTCTATAACGTTTAGTTTACTCTCTGGTTTTTCTTCTTCTGCTAACCCGTGCATTTCAAGTATTGCCCTATCGGTGTCTCTGCCAGATAGGTGTACATAGGTTGCTGCTTCTTTGCTTCCTATAACCCAACCCATGTATTCGCACAGTTGGGCTTCTGTTAGTTTTTTAGCTAGTTCTGTAGCCCGTGAATGTCTGAAATGATGAGGGTTAACTGGTTTTTGTAGCTTTATTTTTTCAGCGGTGTCTTTTAAAACATTATATGCAGCACGGTAACCCCATTCTTTACCGTTATATTTAGACCAGATACCACATAGTAACGGGGCTGTTCTATTTTTTCTTTCAGGGTGTTTGTTAAGCCAATGACTAACAGCTGGAGGGCTAGCTATGATCCTTATTTTTCTAGCGCCTGTTTTTCCCTCATTCGGTAAAGTTATTTTTGCCCCGTATTTATCAAATTCAACGTCTCTGATTTTTACCTGTAAAAGTTCCCCGATCCTTGCCCCAGTTTCATAAAGAAGCAGAATAAATGCACGATCTCTAAGGTTGTCGGTTGCCTCTGCTAATTCTTTGGCGTCTTCAATTGTTATTAGATCACGGGGTAACTTTTTTTTGCCTTTGGCTTTTGTCGGGCTAATCCATTTAACAATACTTGGGTATTCGTCTTTACCATACAAAAATTTATAAAAAACCTTGAGAGTTAAAAGGTAATCGTGTTTTGTCCAGTTTGCTTTATCAGAGTTATGTATCTGACTACAGAGTTTTTTTATATCTTTCTTAGTTGCTTTTTTAAAATTATAGTCAACCATGAAAGCTATTTGTTTAAGGATTGATAGATATTTCACTTGTCTGGCTTTACTATTGCCTTGTGAAGCTTGATCGTCTATAAAATTGAGTATATGTTTTTTGTTAAATTCGGGAATATCGGTTTTTAAAAACTTTTTTTTGTTTTTTTCTATATCGTATTTATGAATTGGCATAAGTCTTCAAAATAGTATATGGATTAGAAGCTTAAAAAACCTTTTGGGGCTTTGAATGTCTGGTACTGAAGCCGCTGACGGGAATTAGTAACAGTTATACAAAGCCCCAACTTATTTTAAAAATTGCTATTTTTCAGCTTAAGGAGAAGCATACATATATAAGACTATTTTTATATTTATAAATGCCTTGTTTTTGTATGTAATTAGCTTTTTTTTAGTTTATCGTTCATACGTTGATCCACTTGTAATATGGGATAACATTATTCTTGATGGGCATAACCGTTATAAGATTTGTATGAAACATAGTATTATTTTTAAAAGAGTTGAAAAGAATTTTGATAACCGTGAACAAGCTAAGATATGGATTCTTAACAATCAACTTGGTAGACGTAATTTGAATGATGCACAACGTATTGAGGTTGTTGATCGTTTGTTTGGGTTGAAAGAGGAACAGGAAGCAAAAAAAAGAATGTTATCAGGAAAGAAAGACCCTTCCCCAAATCAAGGGAAGGGTTCTGCTTCAAGATTAGCTCCAAAAGCAAAGGTTGGTAGAGGCACTATTTGTTGTGATATGAAAACAATATCGGAGTTATCTAGTGGTTATCAGAATAAAACCAGTTCTAATTATAAGAATTGTGTTTTTAGAACAACTATGGATGATGAAAGAGTAAAAGTTGGTATTGATAATTGTGTAGAATATATTGAAAAATACTTTGAAAAGATGTAATGTATAGTGTAATGTAATACAATACTAATACAATACAAACAATACATTTCCTGTCATGAAAGCATTGTCTAATCTGGTTCTTAACAATTCATCTAAAAGTATATTATATTCTTTCTCTCCTATCATATTTTGCCCGTATAAAAAAAATATGTAATTTGTATTTATATTAATCGAAAAAATCAATATCCAAATAATTTTTTATTTTTCTCTGCTGTAGACTAATAGCTTAAAACACTTTTCACTCCTGTAACTATAGGGTTTTCGTGCATATCAGACGTTTTAAGCAATTATCACTCCTTATTCAACAGGAGGAAAAAAAGAAAAAAAAATATTTAAAAAACTACAAGAAAAAGAAACCAGAGGTCCTAGTGATCAATTTAGACACATGATGAAATT
>CAYMOC010000077.1:4391-8571 GCA_964391965.1 uncultured Thermoplasmatales archaeon
AGTAACTGTTATCTTTTTGGGTAACAAACTCTGTTAACTATTAACACAAAAAAAAACTTTTTTTACTATTAAATTTGAGATAAGGAAAGAGTACCAGAAAACAAGAAAGGGTTAAGAAAGCAAAAGGAAGCAATGCTTACATTCCGGTACTCTCTCACAAAGAAGGAGGCAAGTGTTATTTTTTTTATTGGAGACTCCAATACTATGAAAGGTTTTTTTTGTTTCCTTATCTCATGTTCAACCTAAAAAAAAATTACGAATGTGTGGAAAACCCATAACTTGATTTGCAGAGTTTCCCGAGAAACACCACCTCTAAAAAAAGCTGATATTCCCCAAATTGTTCAGACAACTCTTTAACCGCCAAAAGCTCCACCGATATAACTTATGATAGCTGCACCAATCATAGTGATACCAAGAACACCTAACAAAACACTACTAATTGTTAGAAATGTCTTAAGTTGATCTATGGTATCATTAGTATCGTTACTATCATCATTGGAGGCATTTGCATCCTTCAAAGCATTAAGCACAATGGTTGTAACAAACAAAAGAATAGCTGCACCAATAAGGATACTACCAACAGCACCTATCAGGCTACCTCTTGTTTTACCACTAACCATACTTACTTAACCTCCGAAAGCTCCACCGATATAACTTATGATAGCTGCACCAATCATAGTGATACCAAGAACACCTAACAAAACACTACTAATTGTTAGAAAATTTTTCAACTGATCCACAGTATCATTTAGATCGTCACTATCAGTATTATCGGCATTGGCATCTTTAAGACTGTTCAACACAATAGTTGCTACAAACAAAAGAATTGCAGCACCAATAAGTATCGATCCAACAGCCCCGATTAAAGAGCCTTTCATTTTAGCCATGTTTTCAACAGCTCCTAAAAAAACCACAGGGTTATTATTAATAATAAAGGACTTGTGAAAACCCCTGTTAATAAAAATAATAAAAATAATACTCAACAGAGATACACAAACAATACTCTAACAAATAAATTTATGATTATAATTAATTAAGTTATATACCCCTCAAATCTTACAGAGTACCCGTAAGACCGTCATAGATACATAACAATAAGACGGATCATAAAACAAACAAACGACAACTAACACTCCATATAGACTATAACAAAATAGTATATAATTAAGTTAATATATCGATGAGAGGAGGGTATGCTAGACGGATAAACCCACCCAATAAACAACTATACAATAAGAACATCACACTCAATACAACCAGAATCAATCACATAAAAAAACCCGTTAATCCTGCTGGGTTTACGAACCCAAACCCGATCTTTAGCCTCCTTACTATTATGAATACTAAAACAACCACGTTCCAACTCAAGATCATAACGACCAACACTACGAAGAACACCAGAAACAACCTTATAACGAACATGAGGACCACGAGTCACACCATTAGCCAAACCAACGACCACAGGTCGACCAACGAAACTCCTATAATCAAAACTCATAATCCGATACACCACTCCAAACACCTACAAAAGCAATAACTGCACAGGCAACACCAACAACACCACAGATCAAACCAATCAAAGGGGAACTATTCCAGATACTAAAAGAAATCAAAAGACTAATCACAGAAGCCAAACCCAGTTTAAGAATAGAACCAAGCTTCATTATTACGTTTTCACCTCCTTTTTATTATTAGAATCTTTAAAATAACGGTTTATTAGTTGATCTACAAGCTCTTTAGTGGTATTGTAGTCATTACCCTGTTTGTTTTTGTATATGCGTTGTTTACGTTTTTCCTTATGGTTTTTTTCACGTATATACAGCTTTAATGCTTTGTTGAGGATTTCAGTATTAGATTTACCCAGTTTTCTAATTTCATTCATTAGATTAGTTGGTATTCTACCAGAAATAACAACATCACTCATTTTTCAACCTCTCTAATTCTTCATTTAATTCTAGGATCTTCTTTTTGAGTTCCAAATTTTCTTTTAAAAGCTGTGAATACAACGGGTAAGGTTTACCTTTAAACTCCTTTGGAATAGAACCCATTTAACACACCTCACGGTTTAAAACCAGAATTATGTCTCAAAATATCTTTAAAAATAGTTAAAAAAATCTTATTCGTTGTCGTATCTGTTTTTTCTACAACGTCTTCTTTATATGCTCCATATTCTAAAGTCTCATAGGTTAATCTCAAAGCTTCACTATGTGCAAGTTTAACAAATTCTTCATATTCATTAGATACATAACTCATTTCCATTTTTTTATCTCCCTTACTTTTTTTGTTAAAAGGTGTATCGTCTTCATATTTCAACGATAGCCAGACTTGATCATTCATCATGTAACACCTCTTGCTCATTTTTTTGAGGTGTAACATCGTAACGAGAACCATACACAGAATCGTTGATTTCTAAATTTAAAAAGTTAATATTTTGGTCGTTATGTTCACCTCTTGTTACGATGTTACACTTTGCCTTTTTTGACCCTATTTTCTCCTGTTGGATGGGTGTAACATTGACCGTAACAAGACCGTAACAAGGATGTTTCACTTTGATTATATATAAGTCATTGAATATATTTTCTAAATCTTCTTTTTTGTAAAAATCTTTTAATTTTGTTACGGTTTTGTTACGGTTTTTGTTACGGTTTTTATGGAGTGGGTCATTATCTTGTTTTAGTTTGTTACGGTTTTTGTTACGGTTTATTTCTTCGTTAATGTCGAACCATTTTAACGAAAAACAGTCTTTGCAGTCATTTATTGCTAGATCTACCAAAGTATAAACTAAAAAATTGTTTTTATGATCGTCAAAGTCTTTCTTCATTTTTTTAATATCGTCAAGTCTTGCTATTGTGTGTTTGTTGCTTTCTGTGTTAATGTCTACTAATCCTAAGTCTTCAAGTTTTTCTACCTCTCTTTTTATCTGTTGTTTATATCGTAGACTTGAGTTTTTTTGTAAATATCTATATGTTATGTCATGATCTTGAGGTATCAAGTTATATATTTCTTCCATTCTTGAAGTAAAACCTGAGGTTGTCTCTTCAAAACTTGAAAAACTTAAAGTAAAAACATTATATGCGTCTTCAGGTGTAGCAAATAGTATTTTTTTATTGTTTTTTGTTACTGTTGGTCTATTGTTTTGATTAATAAAAGCAGATGTCTGGCAAAGAGACAATAGTTTATCTATGTCTCTTCTTGTGCGTATGCTTCTATTTATAATGTTTAAAAACTCATAACTATATGGTACAATTATTTTATGCTTGCAATTAAGGTATGTACATCTTTTTCTTCTATTCTTACTCTTATGTTTTCTAATCTTTTAATTAAAGCTATTTTTATATTTTGTACATTCATTTGTTTCTCACCTCTTCAGCAATAGAAAGGAAAAAATCTCTCCAAGTTTTCGTTCCTTTTTGTTCCTCCAGCTTCAAAAATTCAATATCTTCTACTATTATTGATATTGTTCTCATTTTTTTCACATGCATGTAATGCGTGTGTGCATTTATATTTCTTTCTAAAAAAAGTTTAGGTTATATGTAGTTTTTTATCTTTATATCTATATTTCATAACAAGACCACATATATCACATTTCCAAAGGTTTTTGTTTATTGTATGCCATGTTCTTTGTTTTTTGCATTTTGGACAATAATATACTGTGTACCAACAGAAATCACCATTAGCTGTCTCACTTGGTTTTCTCCACAATATCTACAAATATCGGAATCATCAAATATTTCTTCTTCACATACTGGACAAAGAATATAATTAGTGTTATGGTAGAAATCAAGATCATTCTGCATATCTTGTTTAGTTCTCCCTGTCATGGTAACCATGTCGTAGTTCTATTTTGTAGTTATCACTCTGTAGTATTATATCTATCATGTCTTTGTAATATTGTGCTTCTTTAATGGTTTTAAATGTTATTTTGAATCCATAATGTGGTTTTTTGTATCCATCATGTTTTATTATTTCTCCAAGTATCGTTTTTTTCATATTCACCCAGTTATAGTTTATTGGTTTTTTTGTTTTTTTTCGGGAGTGTGGGGGTGCTTTTTTTTGTTTTTTTGTTCTGGTTCTTCTTTTATGTTGTATTTGTTTAGTATCTGGTTTACCTGCCCTATCATTATTTCGAGTTCTGCTGTGTTGTCTGCTGGTAGTTCTTTACAGTACCAGTATCCTTTAC
>CAYMOC010000078.1:0-8550 GCA_964391965.1 uncultured Thermoplasmatales archaeon
AAAAATACAAAAAATAGGTGTAATAATTTGTTTGATTGGTTAAAACGGTTAAAACGAAAAAAATATTCAAAACGAAAAAAAAGATATTATTGTCAAACATTATTGTTTCATCATGGTCAAAAAATGACTGATGAGGGCTATTCTGACTATTCTCAGTCATTTAAAATAATAGGCGGTAAAGTTGATATTAAAAAAATCAAAAATCTTGAGTCAGGTATACACCCCAACGAATTTTGGGAGTTATTAAAATTTACATCAAAATCAAGGAGTTCTCTTGTGAAACTAACTCATAAAGATTATACAACTGGTCAAAGAAAAGTAATATTTGTTAGGTTATTTCGCAATTATAAAAGAAAACCTAAAACAAGAAAATTTTATGACCTCCAATAAAAAACCCTAACCCGGTTGACAACCACGATTTTTTATTCATATTCTCTCTACAAAAAAAACACTATGTAGAAGAAGATGCCAATATGATTACTCCAAATAAAAAGAATATAAGGAACACAAGAAGAATATTCTTAATAGTATGCAAATCACTTTTAATAATATATAATTCATCATTCATCTTTCTTAGACTTTCAATTAAGGTAAGCAATTTAGCATTAACACTATCTTTATCATCCATATTTTTACACCAATATAATTTTTATGAAACACCTAAAACATATAAATACATTACCCCTACAAACCCGGTTGACAAGCAGATTTTTAAAACATTAAAAAGTTAAAAAACTTTTTTGCTGTTATCAGCGCCAGAATATGGCTTTCATAGCAGTACGAATTTTTTTAGGAAGCAACGGTGGTTTCTTACCCTCTAAAAGATCAATAGTTCCCTGAACATAGGTTTTAACTGTTTCATTAAAAAACCAACGGCCGTAATCTGCTTCAGCACGAGAGGGACTACCCACATATCCGTCTTCTAAACCTATTTGTTTAAAGGTTTTACCAAACACTTTTAAAGAATTAAGATCACGATAAATACTCTGTAGATCCTTATAATCATCCGCTACAAGATACGGATACTGATATTTCATAAGAGATGTTTCCCTGAAACCTGCATGAACTTCTTTAGAAGTATCAAAACCCAGTTTGGGTTCATTTTTTTCAACCATATTATTATGAAAATAAGGACCCCATGGTTCACATATTCTCATAGAGTACTTTGATTCAATTTTTTTCATCGCATGATAAATACCTTTCAAATGCATAATGCCCATATGGTAACTGCAGATCACCATGTATTTGAAACCATGTTTAGCCATAGATGAAGCATTATCATAAACCACGTTTCTAATTGTTTTAACACCAGTGTTGATACTACCTGGAAAATCCATAGCGAAATCACAACTACCCAAGGGTATTGCAGGCATCAAAATAAAACTAAAATCAGGTTTATCTTCTTGCAGTTTCTTTATAGCTTCTTTAGCAGTATCAATAGATGTAAAAAGATCTGTTCCTACTGGTAAATGAGGACCATGTTCCTCAAGAGGGCTAATAGGTTGAAAAAAAACGGTTTTCTCTCTATCTAGTTCATTAATCTGTTTCCAGTTTAAATCTTCAAGTTTAACCACGCTATTATTTTTTAAAGATTTTTTAGTTTTTTTTGTCACGATAAAGTAGTCACCTCACAACCATCTTTTGTTACAATCAATGTATGTTCTTTCTGAGAAACAAGACCTCTATCCTGTTCGATAAGCTGAGGATAATGTTTCAACATACCAAAAAACGAAAGTTTTTTTAATATTTTATCAGAAAAACCAGGGAATTCTTTTTGGAAATCCCTAGAAGAAAAAGGAAGACTTCCAAATCGTTTATTTATTTTTTTAAAAACAATTACATATTTTTGATCACGGACAAGATGAGATCTATAAGTTTTTCTGCATCTATAAATATTGCTTCCCTCGCCCGATATAACATGTCCTTTACCTGTGGTTGCGAATGGTTCAATAGCTAAAACCATGTCTTCTTTTACTTTTTTTCCACCTAAGTGTTCTGTGACATTGGGAACTGAAACACCGGAGTGAAGATTATATTTCTCAAGACTATGACCTGTGAGATTATCAACTGATTTAAAACCATATGATTCAATAGTTTTCTGTATTTTTTTACCAATATTATTTAGGTTAACACCGGGTTTAATTTGTTTGATAGCTTCGTCTAATGCTTCTTCAGATGCAGATAGTAAATTACTATTTTTTTTAGATTCTACTTCAACAGTTACAGCGGTATCAGCAATAAAACCTTCTACATGTGCTCCAACATCAAGTTTTACAATATCGCCTTTATGAAAAATGTTTTTATCATCAGATACAGGCGTATAATGAGCAGCCGTTTCATTTACAGCAATGTTTACTGGAAAAGCCAATTTAGCGTTTTTTTCAAATATTTTTGATTCCACTGCTTCTGCCAGTTCTAAGAAGCTAACGCCGGGTTTTATGATTCCTGCTCCAAGGTCACGTGCTTCAGCAGCTATCTTCCCCGCCTCTATAAGGAAATCATATTCTTCTTTAATCATTAGTCTTCAATCACTTCCAAAATATCATTTCTCGAAATATTTCCATCTCGTAATATTCTAACTTTTTTAAAGCTTACATCAACAATAGTTGAACCACTGCCAGATAGAGCTCCTTCATCTATAAAGAATTTTATATTTTCTGAATCAAGTCTTTTTTTTATATCTTTGATTTTTGATGGAGTATTGCATCCGTGAATGTTTGCGCTAGTAGAAGTAATTGGTCCAAATTCTTCAATCAATTCTAAAGTAAATTTGTTATCAGGTATTCTTATTCCCACCTTATCAAGTCCTCCAGTTACAATATCTGGACAATTTTTTTTCTTTAGAATCAGAGTCAGAGGACCTGGTAAAAAATGATCTATAAGTTTTTCAGCCACATCATTAACATAAGCCAGTTTTTCCACATCTTTTTTAGAAACTGCGACTGATAAAGGTTTTGAAAAACTCCTATTTTTTATTTTAAATACTTTTTCAACAGCTTCTTCATTGTAGATATCTGCTCCTATACCATACAATGTTTCTGTAGGATACACTATCAAAAAACCATTTTCTAAAGCATGGACTATTTTTGTTAAATCATAATTATTCATAACAATAAAAAAAATATAATAAAAAATAAGTATATATTATTCTTCTTTAATGAAATCACCGAGAGTCATACCTTTACCACCTGAACTATGGGGTAGATTTCTAACTTCTTTTACTTCCTCAAATAAAGAAATATCTAGTTGTTTTTCAATTTTTTTAACAAGATCATCAGATGGACGAAGGTCTCCATTTTCGATTTTACCAACTGTAACAGTTCTTTCACCAATTTTAAAACCTAATTGTTCACGAGTCAAACCTTTCTTTTTTCTGGCTTGTGTAATTCGTTCATTCCAATCAGATACTAAATCACGATCAGTTTTCATATCTTTGTAAATATCGCGATAAACTGGTTTTTTCGGCTTCGGTGATGAACCCACAGTATTTTTAGGTCTAGGTGCAACTGGTTCTTGTATTCGTTTACCGTGTTGATTGAGACAATTTGGACATAACATCATCCTTACACCATCAACGGTTGCAGGTCTACAACCACAATCTCTACCACAAAGCTCACATTGCATAAACCTTTTTTCACCTCACATAAAATAAAAATATAACGGTTTTTCCTCCAAATGATTAAAGATATTAATTTGATATTTCTCAATCAAATTTATATCATGTTTTTTTAGTTATATCAACCCAGCTTTCTGTAAAGCCATCAAATCATCAGTACTGAGTTTTTCCCCGCGTTTGAAACGTTCATAGATTTCATCAGCTTCTTTTTGTGCTGATTCAACTTTGATAGCTTTCTTTTTCTTACTGATCTTCCTTTTATCAGACGAAATCTCTCTTTCAAGATCATGGATTTTATCAACAGTTGTGATAAAATCTTTATGAACTTTATCTGCTTCAATTTTAGTTCTAACAATCTCTTCCTGGATTGCATCTACTTTTTTTGAAGTATTCTCAACTTGACGAATAAGAGAAATCATATTTTGATGTTCCTCTTGAGCACGGGATGCTAGTTCTTCAACTATCTCGTGTTGTTTCTCAGCTTTCTTTTTAACAATTTTTTCTTCTTCTAAAGCTTTTTTAAGTTGAGGATCCTTATTTAGAATTTCTTCTTGCTTTTTAATCTCAGAATGTAAATCAGAAATAACTTCAATAATTTTCTTTTCTTTTTGAGGCGTCATAGGTTTTGTCATCTGTTCGTTTTCAAGCGTTTGAGCTTTCTTTTTTAGAGTATTCAAATCTGAACCTGATGACGCAGATCTTTTCTTTTCTAACTCTTTAAGTTGGTTTTTTATATCTGATTGTTTTTGATTTAGCTGATTTCTTTTATCTTTAGAAACTTGAACTCTTTCGTTTAGCTCATTTCTTTTTTTCTTATGAGTGCTGATTTCGTTACGTATTTTTCTAACTTTAGAGTTCAATTCATCTCTTTGTTCAGCTAATTTTTTTGATTTTTTATGAAGTTTATCTCTTCTTTCCTTCAATTCATTTGCTTTTTCCTGCAAATCATTTTTCTTTTTTGTTAAATCTTCAATAGGCTCAGTCATTTATATGTTACACCCGATATGCATCAGCTTTTTTGCAAAGGGGGGATAATATTTCTCATTTATTAATTATTTGGAAGAAAAAACCCTTTTTTAGTCAAAACCCTCACGGATTCGTTGTTTGTATAAAAAAATACCGTCCAATATAACAGCAAGAATCCCTGTGATAAAAACCATGTCAAGTACAACCGCTCCACCAATTGTTGCATTTACTGATTTATCAACAGAATGATTTAATAACTCTATAAGGTGGAATACGTCAGCTCCAATTAAAACACCAATGGTGCCTGAGATATAAGCTAAAGGTGCTGCTTTTCTAAATTTTTTCCAAAGTAAGAAAACAGATGTCATACTAGCGGCAATTGCTGGGAGGAGCCAAAGAGGCCAGGGTGAAACAATGCCTTTGCCTGGATCTGGGTAAGTTACTAAGTATGTTACAATTGATACTATGATTACCCCTGTTAATAGATATTTAACTGAAATTTTGTTTTTGTAAGAAAGATAAATGCTGATTAATATAGGTATTATTGCTCCACCAGTGTTTATCCCAACTATCCAATTATTATATGAAAAGAGTGGAATGCTGTAAAAGGGTATCCCTGTTATTTCATCAAGAAAACCATATCCAAGGATAAAACAGCCAAAGATAATTGCTACTGCTTCATAAGCTGAAAAACCCATGTATTTGAAAGCATTTTTTATTAAAAGATAAATAAAATAAAGAGCTAATATTGGAAGACTTATGTAAATTAGAAATAATCCTATTTGAGTTAAGTTAATATCCGCTATCAACATTTTGTATTTTCCTGGGATGAAGACATTATTTATAAACCTTTGTCGTATTCGGAAAATCAAAAAAGTAGTGGTAGATTATGAGCTCTTTCCTAAAAAAAGAATGTGATCTTAAATATTTTCATGATAACAATTACTTTAGAAAAAAATGTAAAGCCTGCGGTGATTACTTTTGGACTCTTGATGAAAACGCTGAGTTATGTGGTGATCAACCCTGTGTAAAATTTAGTTTTATTGATAATCCTTTAGGTAAAAAACCTATGAGTCTTAGTCAGGTTAGAGAGAGTTTTTTGTCTTTTTTTGAAAAAAATAATCATTCGCGTCTAAGATATCCTGAAACTGGTGAAAGATGCCCGGTTGTCGCCCGTTGGCGTACAGATATTTATCTAACCATTGCATCTATTGCTGATTTTCAACCGCATGTGACCTCTGGCGAGGTTCCTCCTCCTGCTAACCCTTTGGTTATATCTCAACCATGTATTCGTCTAAATGATTTAGAGGAGGTAGGTGTTAGCGGTCGTCATCTTACAACTTTTGAAATGATGGGTCATCATGCTTTTAATAAAAATGTTGATGAAGTTTATTTTAAGGAAAAAACAGTTGAATATTGTAATGATTATTTTGTAAATGAGATTGGTATCCCTCGTGAAAAAATCAACTATAAAGAACAAATGTGGTATGGTGGCGGTAATGCTGGTCCATGCCTTGAGGTACTTGCAGCTGGTTTAGAGATTGCTACTCTTGTTTTTATGAATATGAGAAGGGATGATTCGGGTGATTTTGAGATTAATGATGAAAAATATTCACCGAACCCTCTTTGTATAGTTGATACCGGTTACGGACTTGAGCGTATAGCTTGGATTACCACTGGAACAAAAACAGTATATGAAACTGTTTTAACTGATGTTATAAATTGGATTAATGATAATGTCGGAAGGGATGCTGATAAATCTATTGTTTATGCTCTTGCGGATCATACTAAATGTTTAAGTTTCATGCTTGGTGATGGAATTGTTCCATCAAATGTTAAAGCAGGATATCTTTCTCGTTTGATTATTCGCCGTTCACTTCGATTTATAGAAAAACTTGGTCTAAATGTAACTCTTAAAAAACTTGTAGGAATGCAACTAGATTGTTTAGAACAAGATTTTCCCTCTCTAAAAAAAAGAAGGAAACAAATTTTTGAAATTTTAGATGTTGAAACAGAAAGATACATTGAAACATTATCAAAAGGAAAAAGCCTTGTAAAACGTTTAATAAAAGAAAATGAAGCAATTGATACTAAACAATTGATTCATCTTTATGATACACATGGGATGCCACCGGAGATTGTAAAAAATATTGCAAAAAAACATGGTGTAGATGTTAGTATCCCTGAAAATTTTGATTCTATGATTGCTGAATTGCATTCACATGAACAAATTACTGAAAAAATAGAGGAAAAAGAATCTGATCTTCCTAAATCAGATCTATTGTATTATAAAGATCATTACACCAAGAAATTTGATGGAAAAGTTATTTGGAGTAAAAATAATGGGGATACCTCTGAGATAATTGTTGATAAAACCTGTTTTTACCCTGAAGGAGGTGGTCAACCTGCTGATAAAGGATTTTTTACAAAAAATGGTTCAACTTTTCCTGTAAAAAGAGTCTATAAACAAAATGGTTCAGTGATACACGTTGTAGAAGGAGATCTAAAAAAAGGTGATATGGTTCATGGTGAAATCGATTGGGATCACCGTTATATGCTTATGAAACATCATACAGGTACTCATGTTGTAAATGGTGCACTTCGAAAAGTTCTAGGTGAACATGTCTGGCAGGCAGGATCACAGTTACATGTAACAGATGCACGTTTTGATTTCTCACATTATCAACCTTTAACTGAAGAAAAAATTGAGGAAATAGAAAACCTGGCTAATGATTTTATCAAACAAGAAATCGATGTAGAAAAAAAGATAATGGATAGAAACAGCGCAGAAAAAACTCATGGTTTCCGGCTTTATCAAGGAGGAGTACCACCTGGTAACCAGATACGTGTGTTAAATATACCTGGTGTTGACGTTGAAGCCTGTGGAGGTACACATCTTAATAATATCGGTGAAATTGAAAAAATACGAATTTTGAAATCAGAAAGAATCCAAGATGGAGTAAACCGAGTTGTTTTTGCTGCTGGAAAAATGGTGGATCGTTTTGAAAAAGAAGAAAAACAACAATACAAAAAAATAATTTCTCTTTTCAAAGACCATTATAATATAAAAAATCATGATGTAGATTATTCTGAACAGTTACAAAAAACCTCTGAGATTTTCTCGGTACCAGTTGAACAACTAGAAAAAACAATTCAGAGATTTATTGATGAATCTGAAAATATCGGAAAACACGAGGCTGAAACGTTAGTTGAAGCTTCAGAGGATCTTTTTAATTTTTGGAAAAAATCTCAAAAAGATAAAAAAAGTGTTTCATCAGATGAACTACAAGATATGATCGATAATGCAGAGGAAATCCCAGGGACCGATTATAAGATTATAACTGGTAAAACAACTTCAGAGGGCCCAGTTACTGCTGGTAAACTCACAGAAAAAGATGGATATGTTGTTCATGTTTTTGATGGAAAAAAAATTGTTTCAATGGCTTCTTCAGATGTGGATATAGATCTTAGAGAAATTGTTAAAGAAATCGCAGCTATTCTGGGAGGTGGCGGTGGCGGTCGACCTAACATGACACAATGTGGTGGGCCGAAAATTGAAAAGGTAGATCAAGCATTAGATAAAGCTAAACATTTAACTATTGATCTGTTAAAAAAAGAATAAAAAAAACAAACAAAATAATTTTTTTTTTCTATTAGACGTCGTAAATTATGTGAAGAACTGTGATTATAACGATAGTTGCTATACAAAAAGCCATAACTAACCATGGAGGAATCCTTAGTGATGTTTTTTCCTCTGCATCAAAGTAACGTATAAGTCCTGCTGCGGAATGAAAACCTTCACCTTTTTTTTGTTTGGCCATAAAGTTTCTAACCTCTAAAATATTTTTTTTGGTGTATTCTTCGTTATTTTAATAATACTTTCGGTTATAAATCTTTTTTCCTACTTTTTTAAGGGCTTCATCCCGTAATTGAATGAGTGATTCAATTTCTTAGAACTTTTTCTTGTC
>CAYMOC010000079.1:0-8503 GCA_964391965.1 uncultured Thermoplasmatales archaeon
TTTTTGTGTGTGGTATCGGTGGTGTTTTATGTAGTTTATAAGGCTTGGATGTTGTCTTCCATGTAGAACATAGTTTTTTACTGGTATTATCCGTGTTTTGTTTAGGATAGGATCTATATTGGTTAACAAATTGCTAATGTAGCAAATTTTGAAAATAAAGAAAAAGTAAGAGTAGATTTTCATCCAAACGACGACAAGATCGTTATAAGAAAAATAACTAAATTGTAAAAAAGAAAATACAAAAATTTTTACAAATCTTCGTAGTTATAATTGTCTCAGACACTATAAAAACTATGCAAGATATGATTGTTCATATTGATTTTCTTATCTTTTTCATTAATTGTTAATATCAGGCTAATTTAAAGTATAACTTGTCTTTTTTATATAATGTCTAACTAATAATATGAACATAAAAGCTATCAGAGTAAATATTGTAACCCAAACGCTTGAAATATTTACTTTTTGGATTCCTAAAAGTGAAATCAAAATGAGTATTGCCACTATCGATATTGCAGAAATTTTATCTATCAGTCCTATTTTTTTTTTAAATGGTTTATCTTCTTTATAGGTTAACCATGTTAGGTATACTATTAAAATTATGCCAATTGCCCATGGAATCTGATATAATGGAGACCAGATAATATTAGATGATAGTATATAAAAAAGTATAGTATCAATAAGAACTTTAATACCAAGAGCCAAATACAGCAACGAAGTCATTATTTTCTCATTTTTCATTTCTTCCACCAAACTTAAATTATTTTTTTATTATTCTCTCAACTCGTTTTGAAATGTTGATACCATCATTATTGTTTGTTATTCTCCTTTGATTTATAAACAATCATCCCCTACTTCTTCCCAACATTGTTGTATCTGAGCTGCATTTATGCCACAAACTGCGCATAGTAACGCTTCATCCCCGGGTACTACATCCAAAATAGCAGCGATGCAAGGTATACATACAGATGAAACTCCAAGACAAACTGCTATGCTTACTAAACAATTATCTGAAATCCACGCCAAAAACAGAGCTATAGATCCAATTAGTCCAGAAGGTCGAAACGGAGGGTCATCAGATTTAATTCTTTTTAATAGAGATGATTTTTTATTTTGACATAATGGACAATTATCTTCTTTTTCTTCTGTATCAATTTTTTCTGTTTTATCCTCTTCATTAGTTAATTTTTCTTCAACAATTTCCTTATCTATGTTATCAGGCTCGTTGATGTTTACAGCCGTAACAGTTGATAACATGATAAAAATAGATAGAACAGCTCCAAAAAAGTACAAACTTTTTTTTCTTCTTTCCATTTTACCTACCCCAAACTAATTGTTTAACAACATATTGTTATATATATATAAAAATCTTATGGTATTATTAATTATGATTGTGAAATTTTTTGTTAAATCTTAATAATTACATTATATATGTCATTAAAAGGATAATATTTTTTATCATTTTTGTAATTTATATTGGTGTTTTAATAACTTTTTAAGCTGTTTTATTGACTACGGACTTTTTTATTAAAATTCGTTGATCTTTCATAGAATAGACATCATTTCTGGTTTGTAATTTTTTGAGAGAAATAGATTATCTATAATATTATTAATAAATTCCAAAATTTTATCCCAAATTTGGTTTATTAAATCGATTACTTTATCCCAATCAGTATCTCGGATCAATTCTAAAATTTTACCAATTACCTTAAAAGCAACTGATATGGTTAGAAATATTTGTCCAAGTTCTTTTTGTCCAAGAACTCCAGATATAGTTGCAAGAATACTAAAAAAAACTTTAAATACTTTACATATCAAAATTAAGATATCCAATACACTCATTGTAAGTGAATTGAATATCTTTTGTATTTTTTCAGATGAAACAAATATTTTTTCTTTTATTTTTTCAATATCTGATGTATCCGCAATATTATTTATATTGCCATTATTATTTTTAATGACTTCTGCGTTAAGTATGTTAATCGCAGGCATCATTATCATTAAAAAAGTAATAAAAAAAGCTCCAAATAGAATTTTTCTTCTTTGTTTTTTCATTCTATTTTTCCTTCCTCCAATTAATAAAAGACTTATATAATATAAAATTAGATATAAAATATATAATATAAAAAATTTGTTATATCTCTATTTTGCATCCTCCAATTTTTAGAGATGGATCTCCAAAAAGTTGTAGGCTTTCGATTACATAATAGTCTTGTGAGGTTAATCGATGATGTTGGTTTAAGTATAAGTTTAATACTTCTGCCCAGAGTTCTCCAGTTTTTGATTTACCTTCCATATATGATTGAAAAAATTTTATAGCTATATATCCGTTCCAGTTGGATAAAATTTGAGTTTTAAGAGGCGACATCAGACTTGTTGTGGTATACGCGTATGTAGCAACTGCACCCCCCTGCATAGATTTAATAAAACTCCATGCTAAACATTCACCTGAATAAAAACTGCCACATAAGCATGCATCTAGAAAAACTATAGGTAGTTTATTTTTGTTTTTTATTTTTGCCACATCTTCAATTTTAAAACCAGAAAAGAAAGGTCTTTCTCTTTTTAAAAATGGTTTATATGTAAACCATCTATCTATATTACCATGTCCACTAAAAAGAACAAATCCTGCCCCTTTTTCAATCTCTTTTATAATATTTCTCTTAGTAAGAAGTTTTTGGTTTTTCCAAGGTATGATCTGTGAAGCATATAGTTTTGTGAATTTGAAATCAGTCATATTTTCTGCTATTCTATTCCCAATGTATTCACCCTCCTTAACATCAATCCCCATGGCGAGTCCTAATTTTATTGCATCAAGAATTCCCAGCCCCATATCTCTAAAAAATTTGAAATATTTCCAGCTATTCTGTGTATCACCTGCACAAACAATAAAGTTTTTAAACAATTCTTCCCCATATGTTGTTGTTTCATAGTGTATTATTTTATCTACTACGTTTTTTACTTCTTGAGCGTTTTCACATGGCAGTCTTCCAAGGTATAAGTCTGGATAAAAATCCATCTGGTCACTATTGTATTCCCAATTGTATTCCCCGAAAATGTCGTTGTTGTTTGCATCCCAGTCACAAAAACTTCCATTAGCATCATATACATCTGCATAATATAAATCAGTTGCATAGGGTGCAGATAAACCTGTAATCACTATGTGTCTATTTCGCACAGGAATTTCATCGTTTCCTCCCATCAGTAAAACATATTTTATACCCCAGTTTTCCATAGACTGTTTTATAAAATATTTTATTTTCTCCTGATCATCCCTTCCCTTATTTGGAAAGAAATAATTATTATATATCTCTTCTAAAGTTGCAATCTTGGTTTTTATACCTACACTTTTTTTATGTTCAACTAACGGTTGTAATGATTGATAAAATTTTGAGGGAGTTATAACAAGTAAATCATATTTTTTTGTTTCAAATATACCACTTTTTTTTGCTGTCTTATATCTTACAGTCACCTCAGCTTTTTCTATATATTGTATAATATTTTTTTCAGAATTGTATCTAACAGGGTAAGAGTAAACAGATAAAAAAGTAGTGTGATTATTATTTAGTATCCCTCCTCCTAATCTATAACTCCACCATTTTTCTGGATAAAATTTATTTTGATTGTTTTCTACATTATCACTATTTTCTTCCAAAGAGAAGGATTTTTTAACAGTATCATGTTGCATGATATTTTTGTTATATATCACTTTTTTCGAGACATGAATTGTTTTAACTTGTAAGTGTTTGTATGATATATTCAAAATTTTAGCTTCAAAAGGTAGATTATATTCATTTATATATACTGGAATTGATGAACCCAAAGAATAGGGATTTGCATTTTTTACTTTTATCTCAAAGTAATCTTTATGCTCTACAATTTTAGGTTTAGAAAAGCTTATTTTTTTATAAAAATATGAGTAAATATATTCATTTTCCGATGGTTCTTCAAAATCACTTTTAAGAAGAAGTTCTTTAAATTTTAAACCAATGAAAAATGATATTGAGGAACAAATAAGTATTATAATAACTAATAAAGCTAAAGTTTTTTTTCGATTCATTAACTTTAACATAAAGTTTATATATTGATTTAATTATATAAAATAATGGGTTTTCAAGTATAATGGCCCCGTATCTGCTCCCATATATCAATTTTATTTAAAAAATTATTTTCTTTTAATAAAACTATTCATATTTTTATGGAGAAAAAACTTAGTTCCTACAAACATAAAATAATTTTATCTTTTTTAGAATTTTGTAGGAAAATTCTCTAATGGGGATTTATGTTAACGACAATTATTTGTTAATTAGAGGCAAACAAGATAATGAATGAATGTGAATGTAAAAACATTTACAATAAAGTGGATGTCCCAGCTGAAAAAATAGTTAAAAAAATAACCAGAATTAAAAATTTTTTTATTAATGAATTTATGTATGGAGGGCACATACTAGCATTAGGTTCATCTTTTGTCGCATTTTCTTCGATGCTGTTATTTAATGTACCAATTCGATGGGAATTTTTACTGATTATATACCTAATGACTCTAAGTATCTATAACTTTGATCATTATAAAGAAATGGAGATAGATTCTTCAGATAATTCTGACAGAGTTAACCATCTTTCTAAAAATAAGAAAATACTTCCACTACTTATTGCTTGTTATAGTATCGTACCGCTGATTTTACTTCTTATTTTTGGAAACTTGGAAAGTATAACATTTGGAATAATTTTCTTAACAACAGGTCTAGTTTATTCTTATAAAATAAAAGAATTTACTGGTAAAATTCTTGCTTTCAAAAACTTTTATACTGCATTAGCAGTTGCTTCGTCAATACTTTTTAGCAGTTTGTATTGTGGTTATGGACTTAATTGTCTGTTTTTTATAGTATTTATATTTCTATTTTTACGTTTTTTTATTAATACCAGTTTTTGTGATATAAAAGATATGGAAACTGATAAAAAATTCGGGCTTTTAACTCTTCCACTTTATTTTGGAAAAAACAAATTTTTAAAATTTTTGCATATAGTAAATCTAATGTCATTTGTTATATTGCTTTCAGCATTATTGATGGGAATCATGCCTATATCAGGATCTTTTTTACTTGTTGTTAATCTATATTGTTTTTATTATATTGAGAAATCAAAGAACCCAAAAATAAATATTTCAACTCTTTCAGATCTTATAGTTGATGGGGAATTTATTTTTTGGCCTATTCTACTGATAATAGGCAATCTTTTTTTCTTATTTGTAGGATTAAATTAAAGATAAAACAATATTTATTTAATTTGTGCAGTTATATAAATAAAAGTATTTAAATTATGATCTATTGCTGTTTGATAGAATGGTATTATCAAATTTTAGTTGGAATGAGTTTATTTATGGAGGACATTGGCTTTCTATTGGCGCAAGTTCTATTGCTCTTTCAACATTGATTTTACTTGATTTTACAGTAAGATGGGAATTTTTATTAATTGTATATCTTGGTACTCAATGCATATATAACTACAATCATTATAAAGAAATTGACCGAGATTCTTTAAATAACTCAGATCGTGTCGAACATCTTAAAAAATATTATGGGTATATCCCAACTATAACTGCAATATACGGCATATTGTATTTTTCATTACTAATATATTTTGGTGAACGTAATAGTATTTTATTCGGCGGTTTTTTATTAGTTTTAGGGTTATTATTCACATATAAGGGGAAGAAGATTTCAAAAAAAATAATTGGATTTAAGTCAATATATACAGCTTTTTCTTGGGCTTTATTACCATTATTTACAGCAGTTTATGTCTCTTGTACGATAAATATTTCATTAGTTCTTTTTTTCTTATTTGTTTTTTTAAGATGGATGGTTAATACAATAGCTTTTGATATAAAAGATATCAAAAGTGATAAAAAAGAGAAACTTTTAACTATACCTATAGTTTTTAAAAATAAACTTATAAAATTATTACATTATTTGAATTTTTTATCTTTTATCACTTTAATAATGGGGTTTTATTTTGGTTATTTTCCTATGTATATTCTTGCCTTAATTCCGTTGTTTTTTTATAGTTTTTATTATATTGAAAGATCAAAAAAAGAAAATATTGACAAACAATTTGTTTATTATATATTTGTAGATGGAGAATACTATTATTGGCCGATTTTGATGTTGTTAGGTTTGTTATTTATATAAAAGCTAGAAAAAATATTTATATTAAGAATGAAATAAAAAAACTTACTGATGATTGATATGATTGAAGATATTGTAATTGTAGGTGGTGGTCCTGCCGGATCCTATCTAGGATATCTTCTTGCAAAAAATGGTATAAAAACTATTATTTTTGATTATTCTCATCCAAGAGAAAAACCTTGCGGTGGAGGTATTTCTTCTTTTGCAATTGGTAAATTCCCTATTTTAAATGAAATATCTATACCCACAGCTGCAGATAATAAAATTGAATTAATTTCTTCAGAAGGACTTAGCGTCATGACAAAGGGACAAAATGTTTCATGGGCGTTATCCAGGTTACATTTTGACAAATTCATGATGGATAAATCAATCGAGCATGGAGCCACTTTGATTAAAGAAAAGGTAATTGATATTAAGAAAAAAGATAACATCTGGGAAGTAAAGACAAATAAAGGGCTATATAAAACAAAAATAATTGTTGGGGCTGATGGCGTTAATAGTATAGTTAGGAAAAAAATTCAAGGACCAATTTCAAAACAAAATATTGGGATTTGTTATGGTTGTTACGCAAAAAGTAATAAAAAAGAATCAACCCGGATAAAATTTTTAAAAAATAGTGGAGGATATGCTTGGTGCTTCCCACGACATGATCACCTTAGTATCGGAGTTGGTATTACAGATCGAATAGATGCAAAAAGAATTAAAACAATATTAAATGATTTTATCACAGAGTATTACCCAGATATTGAAATTACCTCAAAATGGGGTGGTAAAGTACCATCCATAAAAGAGAAAGCATTTTTTAACATTCCATGTTCTGGTCATAATTGGATATTGATAGGTGATGCTGCAGGACATGTTGATCCAATAACTGCAGAAGGAATAACTTATGCATTATGGTCAGCAGAATTGGCATCAAAAGCAATCATTGAGAATAATATTAAGTCTTATGACAAAATGTGGAAAGAAGAATATGGGGAAAGATTGCAATCTGGTTGTAAAATGAATAATTTTTTTTACAATCCTCGTTTTCTTAAATTTTCTATTAACTTAGCTTCAAAAAGTGATACATTTTCTACGTTTCTATATAATGTTTTAAACAGTGAGCAACCATATTATAACATAATGGGTCGTATTATTATAGATGCGCCAAAAATATTAAAAGAAATTTTTCTAAAATCAGTAAAATAAATAGCAAATAAGTACTGTAATATTAAAAATTACTGAGAAATTGTTAGGGTTAAATAGTCACGTACATGTGTTTTGTAATTGTTTAGTTCTATAGATTTATCTAATGATTTTGAGATTATTCCAGATATAATACCTCTAAACATAATATATTTTGAATTTTCAGAATATATTGTCCAAGGATAGTACATTGAGCTTATTTTAATTTCTTTAGAATCTCTAATTATAATATCTCCGAAACCAAGTGCAGGATAATAATCTTTGATAAAATTTTTGTAATTTTCTCCACCATATATCTCCTGTAAGAATTTTCCATAATTAAAACAAATATCGAAAAGGATTTTTTCGCCATCTGGCAATTTTAAAATTTCCTGTTCTAATAAATATAAAATATGAGATTCGCAATGAAAAAACCTTATTTTCTTATAAGATAATATGCCTTCCTTATATTTGAAGAATTTATGATCAATTAAACTTTTTAATGAATTTGATGAATATGTTGAATCTCTTATTTGATTCAGTGCTTTATACCTGTTATCTAGTTTTTTTTCTGAAAGATCAGTTTCTGAAAATATTTTTTTTGTTTTTTCTTTTAATTTTTCGACAGGGGCGCTTATAAAAAAACAATTTTTATCGCCTCTTCCTTGACATTTTAATTGGATTGCTTCGAGTGTTTTATCCTGCATTTCATATGCCCATAAACCAGAAACCGCTCCATTTAGCATTATATATCCCAATCCATTGTGTCTACATACAATATAATTATCAAAAGAGATTGTTAGTAGTTTTTCTTCAAAATCCAATTTGTGTTTAGCTTCTTTTGCATATGTTCCTTCTATATATCTTAAAACTAAATAGGCAAAATCTGATAATTCATTTGCTGAAATATCATTTATCGTTGGAAAATTAGACATTGATGCATATAAGTATCCAAATTTTTTACCTGCTGAATATAGTGCTTGCCTTCCTTTATCACCATATATTTCAACTATTTTATTCTCAATAAATTCAAATAATTGCTCGGATAAAAAAAATTCCCTGAGGTATGTTGTTCTATTATGTTCTGTAAAAGTTGTTGCGATAAAGCCTGGTTTATCTATTATCTCCCTTTTTGGTGTAATAATATTTTTTAT
>CAYMOC010000080.1:0-8453 GCA_964391965.1 uncultured Thermoplasmatales archaeon
AAAACAACTAATAATAAATAAATAGAAAAAAAATGTCAAGAAAAAATTGTTTAACAAACACAAAAAGAGAAATAGATTTATACTACATAAAAAAGATTTACTTTAAAAATATATAAAAAAATAGGGTTAAAGAAAAATATGAGGATTGTAACAAAATTATTGGCATCATTAGCAATAATAACAATGATAGCTGCAGCAAGTATAAGTATAATAATTATTCAAAATCCTTTTTCAGACAATCCTCCATTAATAAATACAGATAATTCATTAAGCTCAACCATAGATAAATCTCAAGATGAGGATGAACAAGAAGAAGATGACAATGAAGATATTAACGACATTCGTTTTTTTGGAACATGGGAACAAACAAACGATGATCAAACAAATACTGAGATAATAGTAGATATGGTATACTCAGATAGTGAACTAAATTACAGACTTGACGGAACAGATTTGTATAATTCTGAAGTTTTAAATGTAAAAGCAGCAGCACCTACATCAGGTCAGAATTCAACAAACTCTTCTAATTCATCTGAAGATGATGTTTCAAATCCTCCAGATAAAAAAATAACTATTATGGAAGGCGATTATGACATCGATACAAAAAATAAAACAATTAGATTAATAGATAACAAAACGAGCATCACTTATAAATATAATTTTTCAAACGATGACAACACATTAACCCTCACAGATCTTTCAACAAATGAAAACTATATTTATCACAGAAAAATATACAATGTAAATAGTTCAAATGATCTTAAGAATCATTACTATCATAAAGTAAATATTACAGGCACAATACCATCTGAAAATTTTTCCAAATGGTTAAACCTTACACTTATAGATCAAAGTACTGTACCAATTAATCTAACTGATATCAGTTTTAATTTTAATAGCCACCAGGGAAAAACAGTTAATTTTAATGCAAATGTTATTCCATACTCTTCAAATCAAACCTGGAGTCTTCCTGATAATAATTGTTCTTGTTATCTTTCAAATATTGAATCAGATTCAGTAATTATAAAGGATAATTAAAAAAACTTTTTTTCGACATTCAGCGAAAGAAATGTTTAATAACTGTTATTTTATCTCTTAAAAGTAAGAGATAGATAGCTATTTACTTGATAGGAGGAGTGAATGGGATGAAAGACAAGATATTCGAAGAAGCTTTAGAGTGGTATAACAAAAGAAGCTCTGAATCCGAGGTGGATCTTAAAGAATTTGTTGATCTTGTCATAAATAAAACTGCGAAATCTATTATCGATCAAGTAAAAAATGAATTCAGTGAAGAATTCAAAAATGGTAATCTTAAACATAATTTGTTTATCTCAAGTGATTACTTTTTAAATCTTAAACTTAAAGATATAAAAAATCAATGTACTCAAAATTATGATTTTGATGAAGAATTCGTTGAAAATGATGAAAAAAAAGAAGAAAAAAAATAATGTTATTTTTTTATTCTTCTCTTAGTTTTCTACGAAGTATTTTTCCGGATATTGTTTTTGGTAGTTCTTTTTTGTAGCTTATAATCCGTGGGTATTTGTATGGAGCGGTAACATTTTTAACATGTTCCTGTAGTTCTTTTGTGAGTTCATCTGATGGACTATATTTTTTTGTTAACACTACAAATGCTTTCACTAGTATACCACGTACTCCCTCAGGGTCTGGTACTCCGACAACAGCTGCTTCAGCAACGGCATCATGTTCTACTAATGCTGATTCAACTTCAAATGGTCCAATACGATAACCAGAGGATTTGATGACATCATCATCTCGTCCTACAAACCAAAGATAACCATCATCATCTTTGTATGCTTGATCACCTGTGAAATAATAATCACCTGTGAAACTATTTTCCATTTTATCCTCATCTTTCCAGTATTCCTGGAAAAGCCCGGGTGGTCTTTTTTCTCCAACATGCACTGCGATATTTCCTACTTTGTTGGTATCTACTTCGTTTCCTTCGTTATCAACTATACGAACGTCATGACCTGGTGATGGTTTACCCATAGAACCTGCTTTGATTGGCATACATGGATAGTTAGAAACCAAACACACGGTTTCTGTTTGACCATAGAAATCATGGATTTTGTTACCAAATGCTTCTTTCCATTTATTGATAACCTCAGGGTTGAGTGGTTCACCCGCGCTCATCGAATGACGAAGTTTCAAATTATATTTAGAAAGATCTTCTTGAATTAGCATACGATAAACAGTTGGCGGTGCACAAAAAGTAGTAACACCATATTTTTCCATACTTTTAAGCATGAAATCTGCATCAAAACGACCTGGTGTCTCAGCCTGCAGTATTGTTGCTCCAACTATCATCTGTCCAAATAGTTTACCCCATGCTGCTTTAGCCCAACCAGTCTCAGAAACAGTTAAGTGTACATCGTTTTCATTTAAATCCTGACAGAAACGAGCTGTTACTTCATGACCAAGTGGATATTTATGTGTATGAAGAACCATTTTAGGGTTACCAGTTGTACCTGATGTGAAATAGATAAGCATAGGATCATCTGATTTGGTTTTTTCAACATCTTCATGTTTGAGTTCATTAGATGCTTTTTCCATTTCTTCTTCAAAATTTAACCATCCTTCTTTTTTATCACGGACACACATGAAATGCTTGAGAGTCGGACATTCATCTTTGACTTTTTCAACAATATCTGTGTGATCTAAATCTGTTATCACCATGTTTGCTTCAGACCGGTTTATACGATATTTTATGTTTTTTTCTCTTAGAAGAACAGTACCCGGCATAGGTATAACACCAAGTTTGATCATACCAATTATTGCTTCATACCATTCAGGGATACTCTGAAGGATGATAAGAACTCTATCGCCTTTTTTTACACCAATATCACTTAGAACATTTGCAAACTTGTTTGTTTTTTCTTTAAGATCTTTAAATGTGTGTTTGGTATCGGTTTTGCCATCTTCATGAATTGATATAAGAGCTGTTTTCTCAGGTTTTTTTTCAGCCCAGTCATCTACGACATCAAAACCAAAATTATAAAACTCTGGAATATTCCATTCCCATTTATTGTACATTTCTTCATAATTGTCCTTTTTAACTTTTTCTGATTCCATATTCTATCTTTGACCTCCCTTTGTAAAATATTATATTTTTCAACAGGGTATATACGAATATATTTTTGAAAAAATGGAATAACTAATCACGTAAAAATGTTTAGGTAAAAAAAACACCTAAATTTATCGATTTATCTTCTTTTAAATTTAGTTTTACGTTGATTTCTTTGATTTCTTTTAAATTCCTCGAGTGTGATACTACATATCTTATTTTTAGATGGTTTTGCATCTAAAATCTTTCTAACATCACAATTTTTTTCTTCTACAACCAAAAAACCAATGCCTTCCTTTTTTAGAATATGTTCAGCTTTTTTAAAAACATTAAATGATTTCTTCAAAGGAAAAGCCAAGTATACATAATCTGCTCCAAACTGGTAGTTTCTAGCTTGAACTATAGCTTTTTTCCAATCACTTAATTTAAGCTCCACAGCAACTGTTTCATTTTTTTTAAAACCCACCAAATCAGCTATACAGAAACCTATTTTTATTTCATGATAAACCAGATATCCCTGATTTTTAAAAAACTCAGATACTGGTTTGATGAGTTCTATTTCCAGGTAGAATGGATACATTATATCGCTCTCTATTTTTTATTTTTTGAAACATATCATATAATTTTTCAGAAGTGTAACCAAAAGGAATCAGAATACTTTCAGCATATTGAGCGGTTTGACGAAGATAAAAATCTACATCAAAAAATTCAAACTCTTCAAAGTTTTCTAAAACACAAACTCTTTTTGAGATATTTTTGTTTTTTTCATCACATACAACATAGGATACAGTTTGACCAGGGTTTGGTTCAACATCTTTTTTTCTAAGCTGAAGTAGTGCACATTTAGTGAAATTATTTACTTTGTATTCTGTTACATTTTTTGATACACAGGTTTTAATTAACAGTTTTTCTGGTTCTACTTCTTTGTTGATTATTTTTTTTGCAAAATGTTTTACCATGTCTAAGGCTTCTGGAATCATACTAAGGAATTCTTTTTTGTTTTCTGCCTTGGTGAAAACATTTAGTATTTCTTTTTGCATGTTTTTTAGAAAAACCGGGGAGTTTTTTTGACGTATTTCAACACCACGAACTTTTAGTTCACCATTATCAAAAAGTCCATAGTATCTATTCAAAGCACCAACATTTGTGTTTTTGTTAGGAAGAAACACTATCCATTTATAATGTCCTTCTACATCCATCCGAACACCTGTCGCATTACTAATCAAACGTGACAAAAAAGCAGGATTCTTACAATCCTTCTGTGATTTAACCCAAAGTGAGTCAATTATTCCATGTAAAACACTGTATCCAGCGTTTTCAACGCATTCAAAAGCCTTCAAAAGGATTTCCCTGCTGAAAGCAGTAATGCTTTCATAGCATTCTATACGGCCATATCGGGCATTTCGGTAACCAGTGTAGCCGAAACATACCAAAAGAACCCATTTCCACGCCTGCTGAAGTTCCTTGTAAAGCTCTGTATCATATTTTTTGTTTTTTGATCTAGCCTTGTAACAAAATCGCCGATACAAAACAGGTTTTAAAACCTCAGGCAAGAGTCCTATTTTACGACTACAGATATGATAACCCAACTGCGGAACTATAATCTTAGGATCTGATTTGCAGCAGCTGCATAACATAGTCTCCGGGCTGATATTGTAATTAAGCATAATATTTGGATACAACGATGCGAAATCAAACTCTACTACATCTTCATGTAAACCCACAACTGGATCAAGAATTAAACCACCACGATCAGATTTTAAAAGATCCAAAGCAGACTTCCAACCCTCAGGAATATTTTTTTTCCAAGGAATCAAGTATCCTTTTATTCGTGCATGATTAACCTGTATTTGACTAATCGCAGTACCCGGGCCAACACGAGACAAAATCTGAAGAGGAATATTAGAACAACGAGACATATCAACCAAACCACGCAGACCACTTTCACCATAGATAAACGAGTTACAGGTATCAAGATGTGCACGGCCCTTCAACGTGTAAAACGCTGGACGATACACAATCTGACCATAACTAAAATATGATTTACTCTGCTTAACTGGTTTTAAAAAATTTTTATCCCGACCAATCATCAAATGATTTTCAATACCATTCACCCTGGCCCGATGATAAAGATAAGGAAAAACCAGACTATCCCCCTTATGTACAAATAAAACATCAGGATCCAAATTTTTAAGATGTTTTATTGCAAACAGAATAGTTTCTTTTTCACAACGCTCACAAACAACATTATTCCCTATTTTTATCGACTTTATAGGATTCTCAAAAGACACTATCCGAGTTTGTTTTTTTGATCGAATTTCAAAAAAAAGACTATCATATTCTGGTATATCATAATCAACAGCCCACTGCTCCTTATCATCTAACAAAAAATTTTTTCCATCCCATCTAACAAAACCATTACAAAAAACACCCATATCCTGAAGATATCTGGTAGAAAAACGAAGATCTACATCAAACAACTGATACCTACAAAAACCACCCCAGTAATCAATTTTTTCAGCAAGTTTTCTAAAAAAACATAGTTTTTTAGGAGTGACTTTTAGAACAAGTTTTTTTTTATCAGAACCCAAATTTATTTTTTTAAAACAAAAATCAAGATTTTTTACCTCAGGTTTATCTCTAAGAATCGATAGAAGAGTTACAAGTTCATCTCGTTTTGCATAAACAAAAAAACTAGGCTGGTAAAAACTTGTTATTTTATGTGGTTTACCATTATCTGTAATCCATGTAACCATCACGTTTTCTTTATAGTCTGGATAACAGTCAAGAATGTTTCCCTTTAACATCTTTTCTTAGTTTTCTTATAGTTTTTTCATGTTCAATCAGAATACTCATAACCACTGGTTCAAAAGGATTAGGATTACTCATGTTACTCCCAGCTGATGCATGACGACGTGCATGATTCAAAAGTTCATCAAAAGCCTCACGATCCATCTCTCTTAGAGCTCGTTTGAAATCATTCCATTCCCAGCCAAAACTTTCAACAATGTTTCTAAAAGTAGGAACAGTACGACCCATAGTTTAGATCACCATTCCAAAATCCTGAAGACGCATCTGACCATGGAGTAGATGAAGAATCACAGTCTGCTTTTTTTTGTTTAAAAGCCTGACTTTGGTTGATAAATCATGTTCTTTTAACAACACGACTTCATCCACATCCTTGTAAAGAATACCTCGGATGTTTCGTCTACTAGACAAAAGTTTTTTTTCAAAATTTGTAAAAACAGTGATAAGACCATACTTAACAGTTAATTCATGGATTTTATGAAGATTCAAACGAAGAAGCGCCTGTGCTTCTTTTTCATCTACATCCGAATCAAGATAAAAACTTGGAAAACTACCAATTATCAAAGTACGTGGTTTGTAACATTTGATAGCCTGTTCTAACATATTCTGAATAATAGTTGATAGCTGATAAACTGTAAAAGCACGGCTTATATGAACATGTTTCAAAGTCTTTTTTTGATCCAACTCCATCCGTCGAGCAAAACAAGCAATCTTGTAAGGATCAGCACACATCCCACCATCAATATAAATCGTGTCACTATTAAAAGTCCTGAAAGTATTAACACAGAGCTGGTTGGGAATATTTGAAATAAATTTGCTGTCTCCATCGATATAGGTCACAGTCTCTGTTTTAAAACCACCCAAAATTTTATCTATTTCTTTAATACCAGATTTAACTATTATATCTGGTTTCAACATATCTTTTGCAACCTGAAAATCAGGTTTCTCGATGACATCCAACGTAAGCTTAGTTTTTCTCATAAAATTCCCCCAAAAAAAAGTTTTTTTGGAAAGCTTACATGTATGTCATCTTTTAAAAAGATAAAACGGGGACGTCATTGAAAGTAAAAAAAGGCTTCATCTCAGAATACTTTCAATTATCTGTTAGTTATATTTTTATTTAAATAAAATTTTTTGTAATATTGATTATGTGTAATGATTATAAGATTCCTAAGAAAGTACATGTATGGGATGTCCAAGGTTATGTACGACTTAATAAAGAGATTCGTGAAAAATTAAAAATTAAGATTAAAAAGTATGGTGTAAGAAAACTATCCCAAGATCTTGATTTTGACAGGGAAACAATTTATTCAATATATACTTCTAAAAATAAAAAACGAGCTCATTCAATTCCTCACTTAATAAGTATTGTAGAGTCTCTTGGTATTAAACGAGAGAGTTTAGAAAAAGAAATTACTCATTATGGATTAAGGCAAGCTAATATGTATAAAATTAATTTCCCATTTTTCTTAGAACCATTGACTCTTAGATCTGTTACAATACATGGTGATGGAAGTTTTTTTATTAATACCAAAAAAAATGGGATAAATGCCGAGTGGTATCAAAAGGGCAATAAAATTAGATACATGGAAAAATTATTAAAAAAAGTCACAAAAAATGATTCAATATCTTGTAGAGTAAAATCTAAAATAGTTAATATATTTTCTATTAGTATACCTAATCATTTAGTTAGATTAACTTGTAAATCATTGAACATAGGTATAAAAGATTTTTATTCTATAGAATTTTTCAAGGCAATCTCTAAACTTTCTTATGAATATAAAATGCAGGTTTTTTTCCAATTTATATTTGATGAAGGACATTTTAGAGACACAACTTTAACAGTTTCTCAAAAAAAGGAGGGAATTAGAACTGGATTTAAAATTTTGCTTGATAGCTTAAATTTTGATCATTCTAATCCTACTAATGATAAGGATGATATTACAATTTATAATTATAATTTTCCAATAATATTGGATTACTTAAAAGAAGCAAAAAGAGAGTATGGTCTTATCGCTGGACTTTGGGCTAAAGACAAAGAGTTTATTGAAATTTGTAAAAAAATAAACCCTTCACATTATCCTTTAATTAGGAAAAGTATGAACATAAATAAAGAAATTTTTAATAAATTAAAAATGAAAAATAAGAATTTTTGTTATCAAGATATAAGAGATTTTGGTAGAACATCTTCACAAGCTAATAAAGCTATTAGATGCTGGAAGAAAAATAATTTAATTGAAAGAGTAGGTTGGAATAATTATAGAATTTTATAGAAATATATTCATTAGAAGTCCTATTATAAGTGCTTGAGGAACTGTTATTATTGGTAACCATATTGCTGCTTTTCGGCCAATGTTATGCCATATCAATCCTAACTCAGTCACATCTGTTATTACGCCAGAAGTTAAGAAAACATAACTGTTTCCAAATGCTCCGGTTTTGTTGAAGATTTCAAAAGCAAGTGGTGCGCTTCCTTCTGAGCATACTTCTATTATTGTTGCAAAAACAAGAGTTACAGCTAATCCTAGTAGTGTTGGTCCCATGTATTGTTGAAATA
>CAYMOC010000081.1:0-8251 GCA_964391965.1 uncultured Thermoplasmatales archaeon
AAAGAGATGTATTTGTGTTAGTTACAACTCTTTTTCTTTTTTGGATTTTATTAACTGTAAATTTTTCAATATTATTTTTATTTTTAGGTTTTTTAATTTCTCTTGGAATCGGTTTAATTGCCACAAGATTAACTCTATCTTCAGTGGAAGGTAAAAGAAAGACATTGAAACAGTATTTTTTTGCTACTGAGCATTTGTTTACTTTGATTTTTTCTGCGATTTTTAGAATAATTATTGCAAATATTGAACTGATTTATCAAGTTTTGACATTAAAAATTGATCCTAAAATTGTAAGGATAAAGGTTGATTTAAGTTCTGATGCTGAACTAACTCTTATCTCTCATTTAATAACTGTTACACCTGGAACTCTTGTTATAGATGTAGATGATGCAAATGAAAAAGGAGAATCTTACCTTTTTGTTCATTTTTCTTATTACTGCTCGTTAGACGAGGATTCTGCTGAGAAGATAGAAAAAAGTATTGGACGATGGGATAAGATGATAGGGGCTTTGTTTAAATGATAATTTTTATATATTTTTTAATAGGTGTTGCAATAGTTTCAGCATATAGATTAATTGTGGGTCCAACTCTTCAAGACAGACTTGTTTCATTAAATAGCATAACTATTATTTTTATTATAATTCTTGCTTTATACAGCCTGGAGTCAAAAAATGTTTTTTTTCTTGATATTGCGATATCATTTCTTCTTTTAGATTTTGTAGGAATGATTGCATTTACTAAGTATCTTGGACATGAGGAGGATAACTGATGGATTTTGTTGAAATTATTTCTTACATCTTTATATCTATTGGTTGCTTTATTATGGCCATTTCTGCTTTAGGATTATATAGATTTCCAGATGTATATATGAGGCTTCATGCTAGTGCCAAAATTAACACTGGTGGAGCTATGAATATATTGTTTGGCTTAATGTTAAGATTTGGTTTCCAGTTGATAACCATTAAATTTTTTGTTTTGTTGATACTTATATTTATTTTAGCTCCTGTTGTTTCTCACGCTATAGCTCGTTCTGCTCATATTCAGGGAAAAGCTGATTTGATTCCTGTTATATCGCATCCTAAAGAAAATTTTACTTTTAAAAATCCTTGGAGGAAGAAATGATTTTAGAAATTTTTCTTGTTATTTTAGTTATTGCAGCAATTTTATTTGTTGTTGCAAAAACCTTGTTGAGATCATTGATTTTTTTTTCATTAAACACGCTTTTGTTAGTAATTATATTATTTTTCCTACAAGCACCGGATGTAGCTATTACCATGGCTGTTGTAGGTACTGGAGCTACTACAATTCTTTATTTATCCGTACTCAGAAAAATAGGTGGTTTAAATTGAAAAAAAAGATTTTTTTTAACCTTTTTGTATTATTCGTTTTAGGTTTTTTTGGTTTTATTATTATTTCATCAACCCTACTAAATTATTCAACCGTTCTAACTTCAACAATTTCAACTTACTATATAGATAATCTATCATTAACAGGTGCTTTAAATGCTGTTGTAGCTATTTTACTTGATTTCAGAGCATATGATACATTAGGTGAGATTTTAGTTATTTTTGTTACAATTTCTGGGATTTCAATGCTAATTGGGAGGAAAAAATGACTTCAAGGATTGTAAAAACTATTTCAAGGACGATTATACCTTTCATTTTTCTTTTCGGAGTATATATGATTCTATTTGGTCATATCTCCCCAGGTGGTGGTTTTCAAGGTGGAGTAATTGTTTCAATGGGGGTAATACTAGCTATCGTTGCTTATGGAGAAGATATAATAGAGAAATATCGAACAGAGATATCATTAGTCGAATCAATAGGTTTAGGTTTTTTTGTTTTTGCAGGTATATGTGGTATAATACTTGGTGGATCATTTTTTTCAAGTTTTGGTGCAATCTGGGTTTTAAACATTATAATTGGAGTTAAGGTTTGTTCAGGAATCGTTCTTTTTTATATGTTATTTATTAGATGGGAGCATCCATGATAATCAATGGAATAAATATTGGTATAGTATTATTCTTAATTGGCCTATATGGCATAATTACCAATAAAAATCTCATAAAGATAATTATGTCTTTTAGTATATGTAGTAATGGAGTTGTTCTTTTTTTTATTTCAATAGGTTATGTTAAAAATGCACTTCCTCCGATTATACATTCTGCGTCTACAAATGTTGTTGATCCTGTTCCTCAAGCACTTATGCTTACTATGATTGTTATAAATCTTTGTGATACAGCAATAGCTTTAGCAATTATTGTATGGATTTATAAAAAATTTGGAACTGTTAATATCGAGGAGATACCATGATTGATCACTTTCCGTTATTATTTTTATTGACTCCTTTGATTGCTGCGATATTTGTCTCAATAATAAATATACTGTCAAAAAAAGAAATTTTACAACAAATTTTAACAGGTTTATGTTTGATTTTACCATTTTATTATCTATACATTGTTTTTCAAAGAATTAACTCAGAAACAATATCATACAATTTAGGAGGCTGGCCTAAACCATATGCTATCACTATTGTGATCGATGAATTATCTTTTGTTCTTCTCATGGTTACAGCCATTCTTGGAATACTGACATTTATTTATTCAATAAAATATGTTAAAAAAGATGCTGGAAAATTTTACTTTTTTTTCTTGCTTTTAATGACAGGTTTAAATGGAATATTCTTATCAGGAGATCTTTTTAATCTCTATATCTTCTTTGATTTAACAATCATATGTAGTTTTATTCTTATAACATTTGGAGAAGATCGATATTCATTCAAAGGCTCTATCAAATATCTTATCCTTGGGACTCTTGCATCATTGTTTTTTCTTTTAGGAATTGGTTTTGTTTATGCTGAAACAGGTTTGTTAAACCTTGAATATCTTCAAAATAGTATTCCTTTAATTGATGCTCAGATGCAAATAATTATTTTTGTATTATTTTTAGCAGCAATTGGTATAAAATCTGCTATTATGCCTTTTCATACTTGGCTTGTTGATGCACATTCAAATGCTCCAATTCCTATTTCAGCTTTACTTTCAGGTATTATTGTTAAAGCAGGAGTTTATTTATTTATCAGGATAAATTCTTTTGGTTTTGATATTCCAAATATGGGAGAGGTTATACTTTTTTTAGGAGCAATTACTGCAGTAGGCGGAGTTGTTAACGCATTAATTCAATGGGATATTAAAAAAATCACAGCAAATCACACGATTTCACAAATTGGTTTTATCGTTGTAGGGATTGGAACATTTTCAACTATTGGTTTAGCTGGTGGTTTATCACATCTTGTCAACCATGCTTTTTTTAAAGCATTACTTTTTCTTTGTGCCGGCGCGGTTATTTATAGAACAGGTACTAAAGATATTCGAGAACATAGAATTGGTATGAGTATGCCAATAACTTTTATTCTTTATATTGTTGGAATATTAGCTATTTCTGGGATAACGCCTTTTAATGGTTCTATTAGTAAAACACTTATTGAAAAATCAGTTAATAATTGTCCATTTATTTACTTCATGCTAATTTTTGCATCTATGGGGACTGTAGCAAGTTTTTCAAAGATAATATATTATTCATTTTTAAAAAATCCTGAAAAAAAATCTAAAAAAAATAAGTATCAGGAAGCACCAACTTTGTTTCTTATACCAATGATTGTTCTTGCATCGTTATGCTTATTTATTGGCGTTATGCCTCATTTATGGTTAGATAAATTTATACTTCCTGTTTCTTATAATTTATCGAATTTTGCTTCTCTTAAATTATCTTTTTTTGAACCGTTATCTATTTTAAAAGAATGGATAATAGTTGCAGGTGGTTTTCTCATTTTATTTTTTATTATACGTATTTCATCTATTATTGATTCTATAAGATATAAGATTTCAAAAATAACTATAAATCAATCGATAATATTTATGATTATTACTTTAATTCTTGCCTCAATAATATTTGGTGCATTAAACTATTAGTAGTGAGATAATTTTTTTTATGACATATTAAATATTAATGATAATTATTCAGAAATCTACTAATAATATCTTTTTTATTGCAGTTTTAAATTCTATGAAATCCTGTGATGAAGATAAAGGTTTAAAAAAAGAATTAGGCTTATTTGAAGTCTTTGCTATAGCATCGGGAGCGATGATAAGCTCTGGTCTTTTTATTTTACCAGCTATAGCATATCTAGAAACAGGTGCTTCTGTAATAATTTCTTATTTTATTGCAACTCTATTAATGTTACCCACCCTACTTTCTGCATCAGAGCTTACTACAGCGATGCCAAAATGTGGTGGCGATTATTTTTTTATTGATCGAAGTATGGGTCCTGCACTTGGAACCATTGGTGGTACTGCTTCTTGGTTTGCATTAAGTGCTAAAACTGCTTTTGCTTTAATTGGAATTGGAGCTTTTGTTCAACTTTTTAATCCTGGTTTGTCAGATTTTAATTTAAAACTCATAGCAGTAGTTTTTTGTATTATATTCACGGGGATAAATTTAGCTGGTGTTAAACATGCTGGTAAAACCCAGGTTTATCTAGTAGCAGGTCTTCTTAGTATTTTAGTTTTGTATATTATCATAGGTTTTTTTTATATTGAACCATCTAGATTTCAACCATTTACACCTTATGGATATGGATCAATAATTGCCACAGCAGGTATAGTTTTTGTATCATTTATGGGACTTATTAAGGTGTGTAGTGTTGCAGAAGAAATTGAAAGACCTAAACGAAATATTCCTCTTGGTATGCTTCTTGCGTGGGGTGTAGTTTCAGCTTTATATATACTTGTGGTATCTGTTACCGTTGGTCTTCTAGATCATACTGTTTTAACTAGTACATTAATGCCTATATCGAAAGGCGCTGAGGTTTTTGCTGGTGAGATAGGTCTTATTGTTTTAGGTGTCGCTGCTGTATTGGCTTTTATTACTACTGCAAACGCAGGGATTCTTTCTTCATCTCGTTACCCATGGGCTCTAAGTAAGGACCAATTACTTCCAGCTTTTTTTTCTAAATTAACTAAAAAAGGAACTCCGTTAATTTCTATATTGTTTACTTCTGGTTTTATGATAAGTATTATCCTTTTTTTAGATCTAGGGGGTTTAGTTAAAATTGCTTCTACTCTTGTGCTCTTGTTGTATATTTTAGTGAATTTATCTGTGATTATGATGAGGGAGAGTAAAATCAGGAATTATTGCCCTAGTTTTAGTTCTCCGTTTTATCCATTGGTTCAGATTGTTGGAATAGTGGGATATATTTGGTTGATTTTTCAGATGGGTATTACCTCGATTGGAATTGTAGGAGTTTTTATCGGTGGTGGTTTTCTTTGGTATTGGTTTTTTGCTCGAGATAAAATATGGAGAGAATATTCACTTTTACATGTTGTTGAACGTATTACTGGTCAGAAATCTACTGGTTATTTAGTTGATGAAGAATTACGTGAGATTCTTATTGATCGTGATAGATTACATGAGAAACGTTTTGAAAATTTGATAAAAAACTGTGAAATTCTAGATTTACATAAATTACTTAATCCAGATGAATTATCAACTGTGTTATCTGAAAAATTATGCGATAGATTAGATATAGATAAAGTTAAGCTTTGTAATCTATTAAAAAGTAAAAAATATGATTCTAATGTTGTTTTACATCCAGGTATAGCCATTTTTTCTCATTTGATTAAAGGGAGAGAGAAACTTGATATAGTGCTTGTTAGAACAAGAAAAGGTTTGATTGTTTCAAAGCATATTGACCCAATATATAGTTTTTTTATAATTGTTGCATCTGATGATCAACAAAACTTCTATTGGCATTCTATTATGTGGGTTGCTCAAATTGCTGAGCAAGATGATTTTCAGGATAATTGGTTAAAGGCTGAAAATAAAAAAGAATTAAGAAAAGTTTTCTTGGATGCTTGGAAAAAAAGAGAGATTTATTGATTTAATTAGGTGTTATATTTTTATATTTTTTTCCGCAGTTAGGACATATTCTAAAAGGTTTTGGGAAATTGTGTTTGCAGTTTGTGCATTTTTTTATTTTTAATTTTTTTAACATTTTTTTCCCTTTTTTTATATTTGTTTAAGTTTTTCTCCACATTCGGGGCATGCTTTTTTACTTGTCCTAAACGTTTTCAAACATCTCCTGCAGTGACATAACATATTTTCTTCCTCGTATTAATGTTAACATGTAACATATTATCATTTATCATATATAAAGTTTACTAGAAAAAACGCCAAAATAAACATAATTCTCTACAAAAAAAAGAATACTATATTCGGAATTTACCAAACATTTTCCAGGTTTTTAAATACAATCTGATACAAAAATAACTGCTTAGTGAAAAAATCATGAAAAAAATATCAGATAAATGGAAAAAAAAGCTGTTGACTTTAATAATAATATTTTTAGCATGCTACATCACAATAGACGCGTTCATATTTACAAATACAGAAAAATGTAACCCAGACCCCCATTGGAAAATCTGTATTAACAGTAGACGATACGATACCAGTTAAAACAGGTGAAAACAATACATCAGTTACGATTTCATGCGATGTTTTTCTTACAAATAGCGGCGCCGTGACATCAGGAGAAGTAAAAGTTATCGCATATGTAATGGAAGATAATTTCGCAGTATGTAAAAATATTAAAACTATAGGTAAAATAAAAAATGACACAACAGGCATTATCGAAATACCCTTATCTTTAGATAATATAGACAATGAAAGCAGCTATGATATCAAGATTCTTTTATTTGAAAACGAAAAATTAATAATAAAAGGTGGACTCAGAATCACCGCTCAAGCAAGATACTCATTAGAAATATTAAATAAAACTGGGGTGTCCCAAGAATATACTCTGGATGCGGGTGCTCCAAATTTTCATAAAATTCATTAATTTTTAAATTTTTCTTTTTTTTATTAACTTATACAAAATTTAATATATCTTTAAAAGAATAATATTAGTATAAAAAGTTCGTTGGTGTTAAAAAAATATAAGATGAATGGCAAAGAAACATACTTAAACCTTGAAAAAAGAAGATTACTATATCAACACATTTTAAAAAATCCAGGAGTTCATCTTAGAAAAATATTTAGAAATAGTAAGATGTCAGAAGGAACTATCAAATACCATCTGAAATATCTTAAAAAAAGACGTTTAATCGTAGAGAAAAAAATAGATGGTTACAAAAGATATTATGTTAAAGACAAAGTTGGAGAAGAACATAAAAAATTATGGTCAATTTTTAGACAAAAAACAACAAGAGAAATATTATTGTTCTTTCTTATCTACATGGCATCCTCAAGAATTAAATTGAGTAAAGAGTTAGAAAAAAATCCTAAAGTTATCGAGTATCATCTGAAAAAACTACTTGAAAATGATCTGATAGAAGTTGCTAGAGTAGAAAATGGAATAGTATATTTAAACAATGATAACCCTCGTTTCAAAGAGTTTAAAGCTGCAACTAATGAAATTGTTTATATTTTAAAAAATCAACAAAAAGTAGAGGATTTTATTATAACATATAAAAAAAGTTTTTTTAAAGATTCTTTACCACTTACTTGTATATCATGGATCGATACGTTAAGAAACGATGTTTTTCCCGATAAAACTAGAGATCATGACGAAAAATTAGATGAATTCATAGATGAATTTTTTGATCTTTTTCCAATACCTATTTGTGCATAAAATTTTTAATAAGAAAAAAATGTGCTATAAAACTTAAATACTATTTTATTCAATACTCTTTATAATAAGGTGATATAGATGAAAAAGAAGTTGTTAATACTAGCAGTAGCTGGAATATTTTTAGCCACTGGTATTTCTACTGTACCCGCAGTTGAAATGGAATTAGAAAATAAAACAGCTGTTGATAACGAAATAAAAAATGTTGAAGAAGAAAATGTAAAAGAATTTACTGGTTTGGTTAGAATCAGTGGAAGAATAGTAATGGGCAAACAAGGCACCTGCTCTGGAAATAGTGGACTTTTTTTTGCTAGAAATGTACATATTGAAGGCAGTGCTAGAGATCTTAAAGTATGGAATGGAAGGTTTCCTGAAATGTATAATAATTGGGTTGATATAGAGATTGATTTTATTATTGGGATTATCCCATATTTTCCATCTGGGCATAGTGATGCAAGAAGTGTTAGAATCTGTGGTTTTGCTTCAGGTGTAAATATAGAATAAATTTTTAAAAATAAATAAAAAAATCAACACATATTTTACATAATAAATTAAAAAAAAAATATAT
>CAYMOC010000082.1:0-8229 GCA_964391965.1 uncultured Thermoplasmatales archaeon
AAAAAAAAAAAGTTTTATAAAAAAAACTTTGTTAAATTTTTTTCATTTTTAGTAATTTAAAATGAAGTTTATTCTACTATTATTAGAGCAAATAATCCTGAACATGACCCATCTACTTGACCATTCCAATAACCATTCATCCATCCGCCGATTCCTCCGATTCCAATACCGGAGTTGGGTCCAGATTTTACGGTTCTTCCATTTATTTTACAAACAGGATCATTCGAAGGGTGGTCAGAATAGCTCCATGACATAACAACTCCTGCCCAATAGAATGGAAACGCCCAACAATTAGGACTTCCACCTTTAGCGTGTATAAAACCCGAGTATATGCTTCTGTCATTTACCTTTAACTCATCTAAAATTTCTGACATACCTTCGGTATCAACTTCACCTTGTGTTTTAAGTTTCTCTATTGTCTTTAAAACAATGTTACGATTTGTTTCATCTTTAATTTGATAAACTGCTTTTTCAAAAATTGGAAGATTTTTCTTTGATATATAAATATCGCCAAGGTATATATCATTATTTTTTTCTTGATCTCCATTACTTTTTGTTCCTTTTATTTGAACAGCTGTTGCTGTAGATAGCATCAATAGTGTTATTAATATAACACCAAATAATAATGTACTTTTTCTAAAGTAGAGTTTCATCTATATCAACCTCTTTCAAAAAGAATATATATCGTTCTCTATATAAATATATTGTGTAATTATTATAACAAAATATGAACTAAATGTAAGTTATTTTACATCCAAGCGTCAAGACCTGTCTGAGCTGAAAGACTCATATCAGATAGACCAAAAGCACCCTTTATATAATTCTCAACCATCTGTTTATACCAATCAAGATCAATTTCACTTTTGTCTTTTAAAAGCTCCACCGGATACATATAATCAATAGGTTTAACACCACTTTTAGAAGGATTAGAAATACCAGGTAATGCTTTTTTTGTAACAACAAAACGAAACTTAACCCTAGATTTAATCGGACGGCCCAATAGTTTTTCTAAAGCAGCAGAACGCTTCCCAAAAGTACTCATAGAACCATCCTGATTAGGTTTATAACGACCAGCTGGTTGAACACTTTGAATAAGAGTTAAATCCTCAATATCAACTTTTTCAAGATCCAATGTTTTAATAGTTTCTTTGGTTTTATCAACAATACTACTACGAATAATTTTTCTAGCTTCCTTCTCATCAGTCCAACGTGGATTATCCTTCAAAACCTCAAACATGATCTTTTTTAAAGCCTTTCGAGCAATATCTGCTTTATCAGAACCCTTAAAATTATTACCCTTAGTATTCATCTCAATCTTATCATCTTTCTGATCAAAAATAAGATAATTTTTATGCTTAACAAAAATCATACAATCATGAAACTCTGGCTCAAGTTCAAAATCAGGATAATTCAAAATATCACGCCATTTACTGTTACACTTAGAAATAGCATCTAAAACCAAATCAGGTTTAGACAACCAATCCTCTTCTTTCTCATCAACATCTGAAACACCCAATTTTTCAGCGAAACCAGAAACATTACCCATAGAACGAGAACAACCCAGATAAATACCGTCGGTGTTATGTGCAAGCATTAATCCATTAGCAGATACAAAATTATTATTTTTATCAACTGATATATCATAAACATATCCATCAGTTGGTTTGTGTTTTTTTATCTTTTTAACCTCAATTCCAGATACATCGTTATAATCCTTTGAATCTCTATTATATTGGACAATACGTATCCGGTATGCTTTTTTGTCCTTTCGATAATCAACAGATGGTATACCATAACCTAACATGATGGAAAGTAAAGATATTCCTTCGATAACATTTTTACTTCTAGAAGTAATTTCTAACAAAGGGTTCACTCTTTTTCGTTTGTCATAATATCCATCCCCGTTTACATATTCTTCAAAAAAAGCTTTTTGAATATTTTTTTTTGCTGAAAGCACAAATGGACTTATCTTTTTCCTGTTGGATTTTTTACCACAGTCTAAAACATATTTAAAAATATATGCTGTTGCAGAGTTACCCTGAATTCTGAAATTATCACCATTTTTATCATTTCCACTGTGAGTTATTCTGAATTCCTTCTTAAAAATATTCTCAGCGGCATTTTTTATTTTTTTAAGATATTCATTTTCATGCCCGCATACAAAAATATGTGCTCCTTCCCGTGTAATTCCATCACGTCTCCTGAAATATAAAGAACCCTCAGCAGTATACGCACCAATCAATCTTGCAAAATCTTCATCCATTTTGTATAAGACAGGGATTTTACCTTTACCATTGTAAGATGAAATTTTTGATTCTTTTAAATCTGTGTCTCTGATAACATCTTTTTTGTAAAGCTCTATAGCTGTTTGAATCTTCATTCTAATAAACTTTTTTTTACTTTTTCCACCTTTATAATTATTCCTTGGTTGATGATGTTTTAAAAGATGTTTTGTCTTTTTCGATAGAGGTATATTTACCCAAATATTTAACTCTCCATCAAAACTCAAAAGAGGATCCAAAGCATTAATGATTGTATCTTTTCCTTTATTTTCTACATGTGACAAATGAACAATTTTACTCTTCTTCTTAACAATATCTTTACAGTAAATAGTTTTCAAACCTTTAGAAAGGGTATAAAGAGAATGATTTTTGGTTACTGATATGTTTCCTCGTTGGGTTTTTACGTTGACAATATCGTGATCAAATCTATGTCTTTTTATGAATACTGCCCGCTTCCAATCAAAAAAACCATTTTTGTCTACAGAAAGACATTCGATTTCCTCAAGATTTTTATATTCATGTTTTTGTTTTATCTGAGTTTCTTCCTCTAAATTTTCAAACAAATCTTTGATGTTAACTATTTTTATTAGCCCTCTCTCTCTAATTATAACATCTGTATCGGCATCTACGCTGTCGCCATATACCACTCTAATATCTTTCTTTTCTAGATAATCCAAAGAATCAGCAAGTATCTGTTGGCCACGAGTAGTAATTGTAGCTGCACCCCACAAATTGAACTGTCTACCAGATACATTTGGTGCACTGATTATACCATGAGTATTATGTAATATAATTCCTCCATTTACATCAACAAAATTTTCATTATCCTCTACGCTTATATCATAAACATATTCTGAAGAGGGATCCACAAGTTCAATATTTTTTGCTGGGATTGCAAAACAATCTTTAAAGTTTTTTTTGTTTTCATTTTTTTTGAAATCAATTGAACTTTTTTCATACTGATTTTCAGCATGAACAAGTAATGTTTCTTTAGTTAAATCACTTGCATCAATCATAGATAATCTATTGTTTTTAACTGTAAATACACTATGATTTGGTGTAACAACGGTTGAACCACTTTTTGTTGTAATTTTTACAAGTTTACCATTATATTTATGACGAACTGCCTTGTTTATACGTTTTATTTGTGTTTTACCTTTTTCTGTTACGGATATAGCATACCATGGTTCTGTAACTTCTGCTATTTCAAACTTTGTTCCATTGATTACATCAGTTTTTGAACCATTTTTTTTGATTTGTTGATCTACAAAATCACCTATTTTTAATGGACAATAATCGCCTTTTGGATTTATAAGAACAATTCTTTGTTTATAATCAACACTTCCAGCATTTCGAGCTCCTTTGACACTTTGATACATCATCTTTAAACGATTAAGTTCATCACCAGAAACACCTTTCTCTTTAGCTTCATTAAGCTCTTTTTTAACCTTTGCAATCATACTCATAATTCCAGTCATTGCACAGTTAACAACACCAGGTTGTTCATCGATTTTAACACCAATTCTATAGCCTTCATCAGCAAAACCAGTTTCCTCAGATGCCTCACGGTACAGGATATCATTAGATTTCAAAAAACTCATTGGTATTTTTTTCAGCCAGATCCAATAATCAGGTTTTTCATCAGATCTTACGATTCTAACAGTGTCAGCACCAATATTCATAGCCTTAAGAATAGTTGGATACATAGCTCCAACATCTGCAACAATAACATTCCACCAGGGTATAAAATGAGAATCTGCATCTTTATCAGGTTTTATAGTCATGCCACCTGGCATATGATAAGCAAGGCGTTCATCAGAATCTTTAGCTTTACTATTATAAATTACTTCAGGGTTTTCTACCCAATAAGGCATTTCTTCTCCATATTTAACCAGTCTAATGGTTTCTTTTGAAAGAATATCTTTGTTTTTTCTGGCTTTTGAAGCAATCTCACGGCGATTTTTACAATCATTAAAATTTCTGAGGAAAAACTTTGAAGAAGACATCACTCTACAAATAGGTGGCATAAGTTTTTTTTGAAAACTCGCACGAATCATAGACATATGATCCCACATTTGAACTGCTCCAGCACCAAAAAGAAGATCAAAAGGCATACCTGTAGTAAAACTCAATGGCATAGCCTGCTGAATAAGATTCAAAGTAACACCAAGCTGCTCCTGAACATCATGACGATTATATTTTATGGTTCTTTCATCAAGACGCATCTCCGAAGGTTTAAGAATCAACCGATCCTTGACCTCTATACCAAGGAATGGAGCAATACCTTTTAGACTAAAATCATTCAAAAAACTATAAAACTTTCTTGCTCCTAGATATGTATCCAGACAACAAGGATAAAACTGTAGTACATCAGAACTAGTTCCAAAATGAAAAGAACGATCAGATCGACAATAAAATCTAAGAAAATATTCAAAACGTTCAACTTGTTCCTCTGATAGAACATTTCTTTTATTTTTCAAAAACCAGTTAATACGATTATAAATTTGAAGATTATCAAAACCCAGTATGTTATGACCTGAGATTATATCAGAATCCATCAAAATTTTACAGAATTTAAAAAGATTATTGATTTCTTCATCAAGATTATGCGAAACCAATTGATTAACCTTTATATCTTTCCAGCTATCTGGTATATCCGTTATATCAAAACTGAAATCCTCAGATTTTAGATCCTTAGAGGAAACAAAAGACAAATCAAAATTAGCCCAGCCTATTATATCAATAGGCACATTAGTTTTACCTTCACCATACTGTGTTGTTTCAATATCATAAACAAGAACATTAACCTTTTTTTTGCTACCATCTGTATCAAACACCCATCCTTTATTATCTGCTTCAAGATCACAGATAACTCTCTGATTATAAGGTATATCATGTTCAGCGGTATACAAACCAAGATCAAAAAACAAAAAATCAGAAATTTCGGGTACAAAATAAGAACGTTTAAAAAAAACTTTAAAAACTTCTCGTTTGAGTCCAAAATCCCAGAAGCTTCTAAAACTCTCAACATCTCCTACATCAGAGATTTTAGAGAAAACACTGTCGCCTTCATCTTTTTTTTGTTGCCATTTTTCTATAAATCTTTTACGAGCAGATTCAATATCGTTTTCTGTTGATGAAAAAACATAAAAATATGGTTTATGAAAATCTGATACACGCGATGGTTTCTCATCCTTAAAATATAGATATTCAGGTGAAACTCCTAGCAATAGTTTATTCATGAATAAATTCTATCCTCCCAAAAAAACCATTTAAAAGGTTTATCTTTGTTGGTTCTTTTTGCTAAATAAAACAACTCTTACTTAAAATATGAGGAAAAAACTATATTATATACCTTTTTCTATCCCGTTTTTTGGGATAGTGTAATTAAAAAATGGTAACTCATATAGCTTTTTCAGAAAAATTTGATAGGCATAATAGTGAAAGCCATCCAGAAAACGCAAATAGAACAACTATTATGTTAAATCAGTTAAAAAAAGCCTCATTTTACCCGCAACTCAAATTTATTGAACCAAAGTTGATATCCGAAAAAACACTTCATGAAGTTCATTCCAACCGTATGATACGTCAAATTAAAGAAATAAGTGAAACCAAAGATTCATGGATAGATCTTGATACTTATGTTTGTAAAAATGATTATGAAACCGCTCGACTTGCAGCGGGTTCAACTTTACAACTTTGTGAAAACGTGTTAAACGGTGATGCAGATAATGGTTTTGCCCTTGCTCGACCTCCAGGGCATCATGCAACACCTGTTACCTCGATGGGTTTTTGTTTATTCAACAATGAAGCTCTTGCAGCTCAAAAACTTTCTCAAGAGGGATATAAAATCCTTATTTTTGATCCAGATGTGCATCATGGTAATGGTATACAAGACGCATTTTACAATAGAAAAGATGTGATGTATCAATCAATACACCTTAGTCCACATTTTCCCGGTACTGGTAAAATAGAAGAAACTGGTGAAGACGAAGGTGAAGGATACAACATCAATGCACCTCTTGGTTTTGGAAACGGGGAAGAATCATATTTATCAGTTATTGAAGAGATAATGATACCTGCGGCTAAACAGTTTAAACCTGATCTTATAATAATATCCTCAGGTTATGATAATCATCATTCAGACCCACTTGGTGGTTTGAAATGCTCCTGTAATATGTATGGAAAAATTATTCCATTATTTCAAAAGATTCAACCAAAGATTGTAGCAGCTTTAGAAGGAGGTTATAATCTTAAATGGATTGGTAAATGTCTGGTAAATCAAGTTGGATCAATGGCGGGTACACCAACAACTTTTAAAGATAAAGATCAAGGACACAACCGTGGAACTAAAAAAGTAATCAAGGATTTAAAAGAGAATCTTAACAGTTATTGGAAGCTGTAAGACAAACTTTTGTAAGACAAAAAATTTTTATTTTAAAAAAAGAGAAAAAATGTACATGATATTTTTTTTTAATCAAAAATCATGCCCATGCCGGATGCAGCAGAATCCTCCTGCTCCTCAATCTTCTTATTTACATCTTCAGCTTCTTTAACATCAAGTTTATCAAAACCAAGTTCTTTAGCGATCTCCTCAGCTTTTTTAAGACCTTCTTCGCTACCTTCGATTTTTACATAAGAAACTTCTTTCTCAACACCGAGGCTATTAGCATCACGAGTTAAAATACTTTGACGACCAACAAGATCATCCTTAAGAAGAGTATTTACTTTACCAACATCATCAGTTTTTACTTCAAATATAACATATGCCATAGTACTTAAATCACCTAACTATTTTTTGATATTATCCTATAAACTGAAAATTTGTAATACAGAAGACTTTAATAAAATTATTCAACAAAAAAAATTCAACTTAGACTATATTTCCTTCTTTATCGATTTCATCATTTCTGATACGAGAAGAACTAATAGGTTCACCATCAGATGACAAAACATAATCTATAATAAAAATTTTTAAAGGCTTTTTATCAATCTTTTCTCGTTCACTATTGATCTCCAAGGCCACATGTTTTGTTTCAGGAGATACAACAATAGCATCAAAATCACCTTCAATAGAAGGACCATACTTATCAGAAATAGGCATGATATCATATTCTACATCAGATTTTTTTTGTTCTAAAATTTTTTCCAAATTTTGTTTTCTTTTTCCAAAACTTTGAATATCTTTATTTTCACTATTTAGTTTTGCTAAAGTTAAACCAATAAAAACAAAACCATCCTCTCCAGCGACCTCAAAAGCTTTGTTAATTAATGCTACATGCCCCTTATGAAGATGATCAAAAGTACCGCCAATACAAACTCTCATACAAAAACAATCAACAAAAAACAGCATAAAAAAGTTTTTTTGTAAATCCCTATAGATAATAATGTTAACTTAAAAACCTCAAAATTTATTGATATCTCTTTAATAATCAGCAATTTCTATAAAACAAAAATTCAATTTTTTTTAGAAGCCGACGGAGGGATTTGAACCCTCGACCTGCTGATTACAAATCAGCCGCTCAACCGGGCTAAGCTACGTCGGCGAACAAATGAAAAACTAAATGTTTTTTTTACCGGTAATATCAAAACATATATAAAACTCTGTAGGTGAATAAGACTTTATAACATTACATTCCAAATCTAAAATATTAATATTTTTACCATGTAACCTGTTTCTTAGATCTTCAACTCTTTTATTTATATCTTTTTCATCTAAAAACTCATAAAAATGAATAACAAAAGATTTTTTAACAATCTTTAAAGCGTAGTCTAAAAAATCTATAGCAGAAAATGGAAGATTCATGATAACTCTATCAACTCTTAGCTGTTTTTGTTTTAAAATATTTTCAACATTTTCAGAATCATTACAAAAAACTTTTATTTTATCATCAAATTTATTATGAGCAATATTTTTTCTTGCAAGAATTATAGCATCCTTGTTTTT
>CAYMOC010000083.1:0-6041 GCA_964391965.1 uncultured Thermoplasmatales archaeon
ACCTTTGGATTTATTTTCATCCGTGGGTTCTTCATTATTGGTTGGTGGTTCATTTGTCATCTGCATGTTCGGATTCATTCCACCAACTGGTGGGGCTGCTGAAAACAGTTTATCAAAGACTTCTTTGTTTGAATCAAACCAGTTTTGCCATTCCTGATTTGCATCTCTAAGTTTTTTGCATTCCATATCAGTGTCTTCATAAAGCTGATAGAGTTTCGTAAGTCGTTCTTTTTCTTTTTCATACTCTGCTGCAACACTTTCATATTTATCCTTGTATTCAGCGAAATCCTGGTATTGTTTGTATTTATCAATCTGGTTATTCAAATCAGCAATGGTTTCATCTTTCTGATTTATTTGTTCCCTTAGAGTAGAAACCTCTGTTTCCAAATGATCCTTCATTTGTTTAACTTCATCCATACGTTGCTGATATTCATCAAATCTTTGAGCTTTTGCTTGATTTTCCTCTAGTCTCTCCGTTAAAGTATTAATCCTTGCTGTAAGATCATCCTCAAGTTGTTTTTTCTCAGCTTCAGCTCTTCTAACTCTTTCCTCATAATCAGAAATCCTTTTCTCTGTACCAGTGAGTTCTTCTTCCTGGTTTTTATAGGCATCCCAGAGTTTCACAAGCCGTTCTTTTTCTTTATCAAGCTCTTCACGATATTTTTTAGCTCCTTCAGCTGCCTCAATTTTCTTACGTTCTGCATCAGCAACCTGGTTTTCATATCGTTCAAGCATACCAGTTATCTCTTCAAGGCTTTCGACGTTCAACATAGTCTGAATCCTTGTAAGTTCTTCAGCGCCACGTGTAAAAGAATTTTTAAGAGCATCAATTTCACTAGTGACAGTATTTAACTTATTTTTAAGAGAATCAACATGCTCAGTGTTTCTCCTCATTTCATTTTCTTCATTCATAAAATTTCTTATTCCTCCCTTTTTTGTTAATCTAAGTGACTACAAAAAAGGAATGAGTATGTTGATATTTAAGGATTATCATAATTTTATTAATAAAACAATGCATTTACAAGATAAAACATCATATAAATATACTAAGTATACTCAAAAATAAAATTTAAAAAACATAGGCAAAGGAGAAAACAAACAAAAAAAATGCCAAAAAATATTGAAAAAATCCTAAACATATTAGAAAAAGAACTATCGGTTTTTCAAGATCCAATGGTTTCACAAAAAAAATGGGAGATAATAAACAAAACACCTTTTACAACACTTATCTCCTGTTTACTTAGCCTAAGAACTAAAGATGAAATAACAGATAAAGCATCCATAAATCTTTTTAAAAAATATGATACACCTCAAGAACTATCAAAAGCAGACATAAAAAAAATTGAAAAACTAATCTATCCAGTAGGATTCTATCATGTAAAAGCAGAAAGAATAAAACAAATATCAAAAACACTAATAGAAAAATACGATGGTAAAGTCCCAGATGATTTCAACGAATTATTAAAACTTAAAGGAGTCGGAAGAAAAACCGCAAATATCGTAATGACCTATGGATACAATCAAAAAAATTTTCTTCCAATCGATACACACTGTCATCGAATACCAAATCGTCTTGGATGGATTAACACCAAAACACCAGAAGAAACAGAAAAAAAACTTAAAAAAATATTGCCAAAAAAACACTGGCATACTTTCAATCAACTATTTGTAAAATTCGGACAAAACATCTGTCTACCCATCTCACCAAAATGTAGCATCTGCCCTATAGAAAAATATTGTAAAAAAATAAATGTTAAAAAAAACAGATAAAAAAAATTATATTTTTTTTTAAAAACTACCTGCCCCGCCAGTTTTTTTAATAAAACGCTCAATCTCGGCGACACTTAAATCTTCTTTACAGGTCATCAAATCAACCATTTTTTCTTTCTCATCCCACCCATTATAATATTTTTTCTGAGCATCATTTAAATCAAATTTGATACCTTTATCTTCAGCTAATTTCTTCAATTTTTCTTCACTTAATTTACTAAGCATTTCTTTTTTTATTGACATAACCTAATTCTTTCCTCCAAAGTACAACTCATATCAGCACATTATTTTAAACCTAAAATATCTATGATCAAATAAAATAGGTTGATTTTTTTCTTAATATGAAAATTTTATTAAAAAAACTTTCCCAAAAAAACATAGTTTTTTCATAATAAACCCATTTTATCACGATTAATCTCAAACATAGTGGTAACCTGATTCTCTTCAACCTGTTCCTGGTTACCATCCTCATATTCGACAACAAGCCAGCTACTAGGATGAGGATAAGTATTAACCACCCGGGCTTTCTTAAGTTCATCCTCAGAAGGATCAGAACTTTTAACAAAAACCTCTATTCCTCTACGGATACCTCTATCTTTCAACAACTTAACTGAGCACCCCACATTAAACAAAATATAAAATTGAGTGATATAAAACTTGTCACTCAAAAAAATTCTGAGAACCTTTAAATAACATATTTTTTATTTACAAATTGTAGATAAGAAGGAGGGCTACATTTTTTATGAAAAAAAAATACTTAAAACCAATAGTAATAATTATTATTATATTTTTGGGAGCAAATATTGTAACTGTACAAGCTGAAAAAAAACCTGATGTTTCCATTGTTTCAACAAAGGCGGAATATCTTGAATCAAAAAATTTGCCAAATAATGTAAAATATGAATCTTATGACATAGTTTTCTCTCTAGAAAATAATGATGATTTTGATGCAAAAAATGTAACAGTTAGAATCATTGATGAAGAAAATATTCCATTAAATAGATTAGTAGATATTAACTCTACAGAGATAAAAACTGTTACATTTGAAGAAATTTGGTTACCCGGGGTAAAAACTCATTCGGTTAAAGTACAGATAAAAGATTCTCAGAATAATACGCTTGATTCACAAACGATATATTTCAACAAAAAAGGACTTACAGATCCAGATGATGATATATCAGAAACCCCTGGGTTTGAAATATTGTTGCTGATGATATCTATCATATCGATTCTTATAATTACTAAAAGAAAACGAAAATAGTATTTTAAAGTTCATTTACAATAATAACAGCTTTAACTATATCATCCCTATTTTTACCATCATAAATAATTGTATTTGTTGGAGTGTTTGTTGCTTTCTCAGTATAGCCCTTAGGTAGATTTATCTCACGAGCACCCTGAACTATACCAACAAGTTCCTCTTCTGAATCATAAAACTCTGCTTCGACACTAACCTTTATATCTCTATCGACAATATTTTTTAAAAGATAATTTACCTCAATATTTTGAACAATCTGTATCCTTTCATCTGTAAGTTCATCGATAACTGTTTTTTTATTAATCTGAAATTCAGAATCAACTAATTCAACAACATCAGAATTTAAAACAATTTCTCCTTTTTTTTCGCTTGATGTTGCAGCTTTTTGTTCTTCCTGACATCCGCTAAGTAAAATAGTAGTAGTCAAAATTGCAACCAATATTAGTACAATATATTTCTTCATTTTCTCCAAATCCCCTCTTTTGATTCAAAAGATGTATAGATGCTATGTTTATTAAATGTTTTTTTGAGTCCTAAAAAGATTTTTAAGTTTAAATCTGTTTAAAGAATTGTAAATGATTATTAATATATTTGATTTGTGATATGGGGAAATAATTATGGTTGAAAATTCAAAAATTGTAAAAAAAGTACTAACAACTCTTTTAAACATATCCGGAAGAAAAACAAGTAGAGAACACGCTGTTATGATTATGGGTTCTTTGTTAAAACAACTTGAACCAAGATATGATTTTTTAAAAAATGTGGAAGTAAAAGATACAAGATTTATTGAAGATGAAGAATCTGTCAATGTTATCTCTGATTTGAATTCTGTTTCTGGAAATGAAGTTGGAAAAGCAATAAATGATATAATATCTATGATGAATAACTCTTTAGGTAAAAATGCTGGATACTTTTTTTTCAAGGAAATCTCAAAAGGTATCGATGATGAATATCAAACCACTATGAAAGACATGGGTGTTGATTTAGGTTTGATGCAGCTTCAACGTGAAGTAGAGGAAATGGAAAAAAACATGTACTCCTCAAAAAAATAAACAACTAAAAATATTATTATCTTTCTTTATAACCTTAATAAAAACAAAATTTTAACAATATTATCGAGATTAAACCTTTTTTGTTAGTTATTCGCTTGAAGTACTTAGTTAGATGCTCCTATGTACTATCTATTGAATCAGTATTAACTTATGTTTTTGGATGTACTAATGCATATGTACCTGCATATTCACCTGAAAAAAACATATAAATATAGTTCATTTATTTAACAGAAAATAGAACTCTAATTTGTTGTAATAAAAAATATTTGCAACTTATTAGGAGGGATGTGAAAAGGATGGGAAAATATACAATACGAAAGTTGAAAAAATCTAATTTTGGTAGTATTGGTATTGGTGCGATGATTGTTTTTATCGCTATGGTACTTGTAGCTGGTATAGCTGCTAGTGTTTTGATTCAAACTAGTACTACTCTTGAGATGCAGGCGCTAAAAACAGGTTCTCAGACTACTTCTGAAGTATCAACAGGAATAATGGTCCAAGGTGTTGAAGGATACAATGAATCTGGTACCATAACACGAATGGCTGTTGAGATTAAAGCTCGAGCTGGTTCACCAGATATTGATCTATCTGAAACAGTGGTTGAAATATCTGATTCAGATACAAAATATGTTTTAACCTATGATAGTACTAAATATACTAATTCATCTAGTGTAGATGGAGATGTTTTCAACTCTGATAATTACCCGGGTGGTGGTTCTGCTGATACTAAGTTTGGTATTATTGTTTTGCAGGATGCTGATGGATCAGTTACTGAAAATAACCCGATTATTAACTTTGGAGATCATGTAGCTCTTGCTGTTGGTGATGCCTTTACTGGCGTTGAACCTCGTACCGATGTTTTTGGTATGGTAGTTTCTGAGGAGGGCGCTCCGGGTATCATTGGTTTCAGGACTCCTGAATCATTTACTGATCCTGTTATGGAGTTACAGTGAGGTGATAAAATTATGAGAAAACTTTTCGGAAAAAAAGATGAAATTGGTGCTATTGGTATTGGTGCGATGATTGTTTTTATCGCTATGGTTCTTGTAGCTGGTGTTGCTGCATCAGTTTTGGTCAGCACTTCTAATACTATTCAGAGTCAAGCTATGAAAACTGGTTCTCAGACTACTCGTGAAGTTAGCAGTGGTCTTACTGTTTTTCAGGTTCTTGGGGAAGTATGGTATAATGAAACTACAGGTGTTTACAATAATATTACTCATCTTGCGGTAACTGTTACTGCTAAACCTGGTTCAGGTAAAATAGATCTTAACAACACATATATTTTGATCAGTGATGGTTCTCAGAAGGCTTTGTTAAGCTATGCCGGTTATAACAATTCAACCTTGTATGATAACGCGGTAAATGGTGATATATTTGAGTCGATTACTTGGGGTAATCTTGATGCTGAATCTTTTGGTCTTGGCGTACTTCAGGATTATGATGGATCTATGTCTCAGACTAATCCTGTTTTGAACCGTGGAGATAAAGCAGTACTGTTCATTAATACAAATACTTCCAAGGTGTTCAACTCTGCAATAGATACAAGAGCTGATGTCTTCGGTCGTATTATACCTGAGATTGGTGCCCCTGGTGTGATTTCGTTTTCATCACCGAAGGCATATGTAGACACTGTTTATACTCTACAGTGATAAACTTAAAAATCGGGGAATGTTTTTCCCCACAAAAAATCTTTTTTTTCTTTAAATTTTTTTGTTATTATATCTACATAAATACCTGCATTTTTATTTGCATCTGTATATGCAAACAAAATATATAAAGAAAGCAACGATTATTGGAGATATATTAAACCTGGTAATTGTTGTGTAATGCAGCTTATTAGGAGGGATGTGAAATAAAGATGGGAAATCTACGTAAAATATTGAAGAAAAAAGATATTGGTAGTATCGGTATTGGTGCGATGATTGTTTTTATCGCTATGGTACTTGTAGCTGGTATAGCTG
>CAYMOC010000083.1:6141-8133 GCA_964391965.1 uncultured Thermoplasmatales archaeon
AAAAATCGGGGAATGTTTTTCCCCACAAAAAATCTTTTTTTTCTTTAAATTTTTTAAGCAATAGTTTTTTATTCATCTAAACCATTACTTTTTGTGGGCTTGGATGGGCTCTAATAATTATTTAACCTATAAATTCGCTCTTTAATAGGAATTTAATTTAATCTTTAAGAGTTAGTTTTAGGGGGTGAGATATTACTTAAAAAAAATAATATGAGGGGAGTATCACTATTTTCAAATAAAGAAGCATCTATTGGGGTTGGCTCTCTTATAATTTTTATATCTATGATACTTGTTGCAGGTGTAGTAGCATCAGTTTTAATTCAAACTATGAATGGTTTACAACAACAAGCTCTTAAAACCGGGCAAGAAACAATAGCTGATGTTTCAAATGGAGTAAAAATTACTCATATTAGTGGCTTATCAAATAGTTCAAAAATTACTGATATAGCGGTTTTTGTTTCTATTACGGCAGGATCAGATAGTATAGATCTTTCTAATTGTTTTGTTTCTTTATCTGAATCTTCAACTCGTGTTATTTTAAACTATGAAAATTCTTGTTTTAGTAACAGTGTTTCAAATGGTCTTTTCCAAACAATAAATTCAGCAAATCTTAGTAACTCTACTTTTGGTTTAATAGCCATAAGAGATATCGACGGCTCATGCAAATCAGATAATCCTGTTATAAATAGTAATGATCTCGTGGCTTTATTGATAAACACTACAGCTTGTTTCTCAGGAATAGATAATAACATTGAGGTACAGGGTTATATCATACCTGAACAGGGTATGCGTGGTGTTATAAGTTTTGATACACCTAGTTCTTTTACTGATACTATTGTAGAATTACAAGGTTAAAAAAAAATGAAATAAAAAATTATTTTTTTTTTTTAAGTTTTATATTCCAAAAAATACTTTTGCTGTATCATAAAGTTCTTTATCTACTGTTTTTGATTTAGCAACAGCATCTTCAATAGGTACATTTACTATTTTGTTACCCTGAATTGCTACCATTGTACCATATTTTTCGTTTTTTATACTTTCAACTGCTTTTACTCCAAAACGTGTAGCGAGAACACGATCATACGCTGTGGGTGTTCCTCCTCTTTGTACATGGCCTAGAACTGTTACACGTGTATCTAATTTTAATCTTTCCTCGATTTCTTTTTCAAGATAATGCCCGATTCCACCAAGTTGAACATGCCCAAATTCATCAGTTTTATCACTTTTTGTTACAACTTCATCTATTTTTTTTGGTGTTGCACCCTCGGCTACACAAATTATACTAAATGTTTTGCCTTTGTCATAACGTGCTCTTATGTTTTTACATACTTCTTCTATATCAAAAGGCTCCTCTGGGATAAGTATTTCATCAGCGCCTCCTGCTATCCCGGCCATTGTAGCTATCCATCCTGCATGACGACCCATTACTTCCACTACTATTACTCTGTGATGTGATTCAGCTGTTGAATGAAGCCGATCTATAGCTTCAGTAGCAATAGATACAGCTGTATCAAAACCAAAAGTGTAATCTGTGCAGGATACATCATTATCAATCGTTTTCGGAACACCAATACAAGGAATATTTTGCTCATTGTAGAGCCTATTAGCAACTCCTATCGTGTCATCGCCACCAATTGCAATGATTACCTCAAGATTAAATCTTTTGAAGTTATCAATGGTTTTTTGCAAATCTTCAGGATTTTTAAAAGGATTAGTTCTAGATGTTCTAAGTATCGTTCCACCTTTTGTAAGTATCCCTGATACAGAGTAATCTGTTAATAGTTCCATTTCACCATCAATAAGTCCTTTCCAACCATTTTTTATACCAATAATTTCCCAATTATACTGAATAGCTTTTCTTACAACTGCACGAATTACAGCATTTAAACCAGGGCAGTCTCCACCACCTGTTAGTACACCAATTTTTTTCATAATACTTTCTTTCTCCAATATTAAATCTATTTTTTTTTTATTATAACGTTATAATTTAAC
>CAYMOC010000084.1:0-7930 GCA_964391965.1 uncultured Thermoplasmatales archaeon
CTTGCAAAAGAAATAATGAATCTAAAGAAAAGCATAGAAGAAAGAAAAAACTCTTTAGAAGAAAAAGAAGAAGAAATAGGTAAATTCAAAAACGAGTTAACTGAACTAGATCAAAGAAAAAAAGATATTAAAGAAGATTTTGAAAACGAAAAAAAATTATTATCCCAGGAAGAAAAAGAACTCAAAAAACTTGAGAAAAAACTAGATAAAATTGATGCTAAAAAAGAAAAAGAAGAGAAAAAAGAGGAAAAAACTAAAGACACTAAAAAACCTGAGGAAGAAAAAATTGAAGATTTACCTGAATCTGATTTAATCGAAGAAGCAGATTTTGATCAAAACTATCTAGATGAAGACGTAAAAAATCTAATCCCAGTTATTGATGATCTTCTTGGTAAACTACCAGATGACATAATTGATGAATTTGCTAATTCTAATGAGTTTGAATTATACGAAAAAGTTGTGAAGAAATACAAGAGCAAGTGATTTTTTTTATGGGTTTATTAGAGAAAGCAAAAAATAAAAAAGAAGAAACTGAACCAAATGAGAACATGGATTATGTTGATGTTGAAATAGATGAAGAAAAAAAAGAGGAAAAAGACTCATCTGGTTCAGGTTTACTTGCAAAAGCAGCTAAAAATAAAAAAGAAGAAAAAAAAGAAAAATATTCTGGTGTAAAAAAAAATCTTGGAAAAGGTAAAGAAATAGTTGATGAAAAAAAAGGTTTTGGTTTTAAAGGATTAGGAACACGTAGAGTTATTTTTGATAAAAGTATCAATGAATATGTATATCAAGTTGATGAACCAGAGCTTTCAGAACATGAAAAAGAAGTGAAAAAGAAATTAACTCATTTTTTCAAAATGCTTGCAGATATCAATGTTACAAATCTTACAAAGAAAGAAAAAGAAAAATATCTGAAAGAAACACTTGATAAAATAGTTAAAGATAACAGTATAAAATTTATACCAAAAGATAAAGATTCAAAAAAATCTGGTTTTAATTTAAAACCAAAAAAAGAGTTAACAGAAAAAGAAAAAAAAGCCAGAGATAAAATTTATTATCATTTATTCCGTGATTTCACAGGTTTCGGCCGTATCGATGTTTTAATGGGCGATGATGAAATAGAGGACATCAGCTGCGACGGTGCATCTGTACCTGTTTTTATTTATCATAAAAAATTTGATGAAATGACTACTAGTGTAAAATTTGAGGATAATAAAGAACTAGATAGTTTTGTAGTACGACTCGCTCAGGTTTGTGGTAAACAAATTAGTATTTACTCACCAATAGTTGATGGTAAACTACCCGATGGAAGTCGTCTTCAAACCACGCTTTCCAGAACAGTCACAGCTGATTCAACTTTTACAATCCGTCGTTTTAAAGAAAACCCTTTAACACCCATTGATTTACTAAATTTTCAATCAATTTCATTAGATATGGCAGCCTACTTCTGGATTGCTATAGAAAATGCTTCCTCTGTATTGTTCTGCGGAGGTACAGCCAGTGGAAAAACCACTGCTTTGAATGCTCTTAGTTTGTTTATACCATCTCAGCATAAAATCGTAAGTATTGAGGATACTCGAGAGGTAAATCTTCCACACAAAAACTGGATAGCTGGAACCACCCGCCAAGGATTTTCATCATCAGATGACAAAACAGGAAAAGACATAGACATGTTTGATCTTATCCGTGCAGCACTTCGTCAACGTCCAAAAGTAATAATGGTAGGAGAAGTCAGAGGAAAAGAAGCATATTCACTGTTTCAAGCTATGAGCACAGGACACACAGCATACTCAACAGTTCATGCAAGCACAATACATACATTGATACAAAGATTAGAAAACCCACCGATAGAACTACCCAGAGCACTTCTGACATCCTTAGATGTAATTGTTTTCCAAAATGCTATAAACATGAGCGGAAAAACAGTCAGAAGAATGACCAGTGTAACAGAAGTAGTAAAACTAGATCCAGATACAAACCAGCTTATTTTCATGGAACCCTACAAGTGGGTTTCAAAAACAGATGACCGTTTCGAAAGCAGTGGAACAAGTAAAATCCTAAACAACATACGACTAGAAAACAACTGGTCCGAGAAACAACTAACAGAAGAAATAGATAACAGAAAACTAGTACTAGAATGGATGATCGAAAAAGACATCAGAGATTACAAATCATTTGGAAAAATAGTATCAGACTACAGTAAATACCCTGAACATATACTAAAAATAGCTAAAAAAGAACTGGAGGAAAAAAAGTGAAATCCACTAAATACAGTAGATTTTGCGCAAAACTCTTCTCAAAACTTTTCGAAAGATTTGACTTCAGTGAAAAAGATAAAACCCGTATACTAGAAAAAGCAAACATCGCCATGATGTACCAAGAATACTACTCAATGACAATAATGAATATCATAATAGGTTTCATCTCAGCATTCATATCATCATTTATAATATACCAACTGTTTTCAAACAGTATAACCGCTCTACTCATGTTAATGATTTCATCAATAGTACCCGTAGCTATCGGATTATACTATATCTCACTACCATCATCAAAAGCAAAAAACCGAGGAAAAGAAATCGATTTATACATGCCCTATGCAACAAATTTCATAAACACAATGTCAGTAGCAGGGATATCACCAGCAGAAATATTTGAAGCACTATCACAAGTAGAACTATACGGCGAACTACAAAAAGAAGCACAAAAAATCACAACCGAGATAGACATGATGGGAGTAGACACAATAACCGCCTTAAAAAACGCTATAGATATAACACCATCACAAAAATTCAAAGAATTCATACAAGGAATCCTATCAGTTATACAATCAGGTAGTGAACTAGGACCCTATTTTGACAGATGCGTAGATGAATTCATGAAAGACGACCTTGTCATAAGAAAAAGAGGACTAGAATCACTTGCCATAATGGCAGAATCCTTTGTAGTAACAGTAATCGCATTTCCACTATTTCTAATAATCATATTGTCAGTTATGGGACTAACAAGCGGCGGCATACAATTCGAGTTTTTCTTCCTCATAGCATTTATGATTCTACCAATGGCATATTTTGGTTTTTATGTAATGATGAGCTCAGGGATGGGAAAACAAGTATGAAAAAAAAATTCTTTGAAACAAAAAAATACAACATAAAAAAATACTATGGAAAAGACCAAAAGATATATGTTGTATTAGCAGTATCAATAGGGTTCTCTGCTTTTTTATTTGTTGCAACATTTCTATCATTTCTATCAATTCATATTTTCCCTAAAAATGTATTTTCTGCTCTTGATCTTTTAACATTCGGAATCCTTTCAACAATAGGACCAATTGGTTTCTACAACCATATCAAAATCAAAAAAAGACAAGACATACAAAACCGTCTACCTGATTTCTTAAGAGAAATCAGTAGTTCCACTTCTTCAGGAATGACTGTTTTTGATTCCATTAAATCAGCTTCAAAAACAGATTATGGACGACTAAGCCCTGAGCTTAACCGTATGTCAGCTCAACTATCATGGGGTATATCTGTAAAAGAAGCACTGGATAACTTTGCTGAACGTATAAACACAGATTCAGTAAAAAGAGTCGTAGTAACAATAAATAAGGCTCTTGAAATAGGTGGTAACACATCAGCTGTTTTTGAAGCAGCAGCTAAAGAAATGGATCAGAAAAAACTAGTGGAACAACAAAGAAAAGCCGAGATGTCAATGTATAGTGCAGTAATTTTCATAAGTTTTTTTGTATTCCTTGCTGTAATTCTGATAATAAATGGAACAATATTTCAAGCGATTTTTGAAACACAAAGCGACATGGCTGGTGCTCAAATGGGTGGAACAAGTTTCTCAGCCGGAAGCCTTGACCAAGAAATGCTGAAAACATCATTCTTTGCTTTCGTTCTCGTACAAAGTATCGGAGGAGGACTTCTGGGTGGTTTTATGATGGACGGACAACTCTCCTCAGGTGTACGTTACGGGTTCATCCTTGTTTTAATCTCATTTTTTGTTTTCAGGTTCATGTTTTAATAGGTTACTCACTGAAAGTATAACAGCTGTTTTATCAAAACGTGAAAATTTCAGAAAACATCTATATACTATAATTAAAAAAATAATATACTGGGAGAAGGGAAACTTGAACAGGGGAAGTTACTTTAGAAATGACTATGCAGTATCAGAAATAGTAGGTGGTATACTTCTAGTTTTAATCGCAATAGTTGCTTTCTCAGTAGTTTACACTCAACTATATCCTTCTCCACCAGATGACGAAATAAATGTCACAATAGAAGGAAAAGTCAACGAATCAGGTTTTATAATCCTAGAACACAAAGGAGGAGGAATACTAAACTCTTTTGAAATCATTGCAAGTCAACCAGATGGGGCAAAAATAGGATCAAAAATTTTTACAGAAAAATGGGATTTTGGAGAAATAATCTGTCCACAGTTAGAAATACAGGAAACACAAAACATCAGGTTGATAAATGAAACAGATAAAATGAAAATATCTATCAGATCCTCAGGAGATGACGGTAAAGACCATTTAGTTTTCGAAGGAATTTTAAATGGCAGAGGACGATTAGACCCTATTGTTTTTTCTGAAAATCCAATGCTTATATCTTCTCTAAAAACAAACACACCAGTTGAAGATTTAATCTGTTACAACTATAATGTCAACGCAAGTTTTACACCATCATCATATGTTTATAATTGGTTTTTAGATTCAAAACCATTAGCAAATATCCTTTTACCATTCGACAAAAATGAAGGCATAACAATAACTGATTTTTCCACAAATAATAATGATGCAACCAACAACGGATGCAGCTGGAACAACAACGGAATAATTGGCGGATGTTACCAGTTTGGAGGCAACGATTACATGTCGCTTCCAAATTCTTTCTCAAACGATGGCTATGCAGATGACATAACAATAGAATTCTGGATAAAAACAACCCAGGACAACGTGGTTTTAGCATCCTACATGGAAAACAATATATGCAGCATAAAAATCATAGATGACGTCATTCAATGGGACACAATCTCCAATGGAGACCTTGATGAAAACACGGGTAACACAATAATAAACGATGGAAACTGGCACCATATAGCTGTAAACTATGATTCCTCCTCAGGTGTTTCAAAAATATATGTCGACGGATTTTTAGACTCATCAAAAAACAGCCAAAACCCGGGTGACAGACTTGGAGAAGGAAACGTTGAAACAGGGTTTATAGGTAAAAGTAACTCAACTAGTGAATCTGATGAAACATGGGATACTCTAACCTATGATGATTTTGAATCAGGATGGGGATCCTACACTGATGGAGGATGGTATTGTAAAATGTATACAGGCGGAACATACGCGCATCAGGGAAACAACGCAGCAAATATCGAACATGGTTATGGTTATCACTCATCCTTTTATCATACCAATGGCATAGATGTTCATACACCAGAATATACTTCTATAAAAATAGATTTCTGGTTTTACGCATACAGCATGGAGGAAAGAGAGAAATTCTTTGTAAATTATTATGATGGATCAAACTGGATTAGAATCAAAGAGTATGTTTCAGGAAGAGATTTTGAAAACTATCAATTCTATCATGCAATTATTTGGATTAACGAAACAGAGTATAATTTTCCAACTAACATGAAACTACAGTTTCAATGTGATGCAAATAGCATCTATGATGATGTACTTATTGATCAAATATATGTAAATGCAACATCAGGAACTGAAGAACTCAGCAATTATTCTGGTTTTATGGATGAGTTTTGTATTTACAATAAAACATTAACAGGTGAACAAATCTATCAAAACTATCTATGTAAAAAAAATGGTTTAACAGATCAAAGTGTTATTGTTTCAGATGAAACCAATATTGATGAAGAATGGAGTTGCATTGTTACACCTGTTTGCGAAACACAAATTGGTGAGTATGTTGAATCTAATAATTTAATTATTGAGGAATATAGGGGGAGTTAAATATATGGATGAAAAAAATGGAAAAAGTATAGCAATAACAATATCTTTTTTGTTATTGTTTTTTAATCTGATGGTAGTAATGCCATCTGAAAAAGTAGAAGCAGGTTCCTATGATGGAGAGGATTTAGCATATGCAATTCTAGCAAATAATTCATGGCTAATTAGCTCATCATACACAGATACAGATGAAACAGGTCACCGACAAGCAGGTGTTTTTTCAAGCAAAGGAACAATGCTTCCAACACAAGGATCCGATTTTGCTTTATTTAGTACAGGTATAGCAGGTGCAGATATTGTTACAACTGATGAAACAGAACCCGGTGATGAAAGAGGAACATGGTTTAAAGGTGGACAATATGGATATCCGCGAGATCAAGCCACTCTAACAATGCAAATACAGGTACCCCCTTTTATGCATTACATCTATTATGATACACAGTTTTTTTCAACAGAATACCCTGAATATATAGGAAGCCAATATAATGATAAATTTACTGTAACAGTTGATTCACCCTCTAAAGGAGTATCTCAATATATAATCGATGTAAACAGCGGATATTTTACTTTAGACGCTCATGATATCCCCGGAACAGGTTATGATATTTATGCAAGAAGCGGTTATCCAAGTGGCGTAGATTGGGTAGATACAACACCAAGAACATACGGTGCAGACGGAGGCGCTTCAGATCTTATACCAATCGGAGGAGAAACACATCCTGTATCACCAAATGAAATAATAACCGTAACAATAGATATGGTTGATACTGGCGATAATCAGTTCGACAGTACAGCATTTATAGATAATCTTATATTTACAGGCTTTGCAAAAACAGAGATAATGGCAAGAAAAACAGTAAAAGATATTAACAACGGCGAAGCAGAACCCGGAGACATATTAAAATACACTATAGCTTTAATTAATACAGGAGGAGCCGATCAAAACAACAACCCTGGAAACGAATTCGAGGATTACATACCAGAAAACACAGAGTTCATCATAGGCTCAGAAACAGCAACATCAGGAGTTATAGAATATGATTCAAATGAAAATAAAATAATGTGGAATGGACAGATACCCGCAGAAAGCAGCATTTCACTCTCATTTGAAGTAAAAGTTGATTCAGATTTAGAAAAAACCACAGTTATATCTAATCAAGGAACAGTATACTGGGATAGCAACCTCAATGGAACAAATGATGCAACAGAACTAACAGATGACCCATATGCAGAAGGCGAAAATCAACCAACCAACATAACCATATACGTTTTTGAAGCACCCTCAACAGTTGTGGAAAACTTCGATGATGATACACCCGGTATGAAAGCAGTAGAATATGAAAATCTTACAAAATGGTTTGAAACAAGCAACGGCACCACTGGAAGCCCCTTCCATGTAGCAGAGAATTATTATTATCAGGGATCAGAAAGCCAATCATTCAAAACCAAACTTAGAAACTCAGGAGGAACACAATACTGGAACTATAGTTTAAACAAATTCGACAATCTAACCCTCTGGGAAACATGGTTTAAATGCGGAGACGCAAGTGAAGCATACAACCTAACATTAACATTCAAAGACAATACTGGAGGCGAAATCACAAGAATAAAATTTGGTTACGCTAATGATGGAGGAAAAGCATCACTTCCACTTGACTGGTTCTTAAACATGTACTACTACGACAATGGATGGAATCAACTACAAAGTGATTACACAGGATACTACCTAAGAAACGACTGGTATAAACTAAAAATAGAAAAAACAGGTGAAACAAATCTAAAATATTCATTAATCAGAAATGGCAAAGAAGTTGTAGACATAGATTATGGAACAGAAATAACAGGTTCATTTAACGATTTAGCATCTATCGAATTCAACAGTGATGAAACACCAATCGTGTGTCCAATGTTCTTCTGGGATGAACACAAACTAGGATTCGAATAATA
>CAYMOC010000085.1:0-7683 GCA_964391965.1 uncultured Thermoplasmatales archaeon
TGTATGTTATATTCCCGGTTATCACTGGTGCAGTATTTGTTGGTGTATCATCATCGTCATCATCATCGTCTTTTTCTTCTTCTGTACAACCGCTTAGTACTCCTGCGATCAACACAATCCCTAGTATAAGGACTAACAATTTTTTCATATCCACGATTTCCTCACACTCCTATTCTATATACTATATATAGTGCTATAAAGACCCATATATTCTTCTTTTATATTTCTTTCGGTTTTCTTAAAACGGTTGATTTTTAATAAAAAAACAATGTAAATGTATCGAAAAATATAAACAATGTCCATAGTTATTTAACACAAACATAGTTTACTTAATATTAGGGGCGAACAAATGATTTATTTGTATAAGTCCAACATTATTGAAATTTTGGTGATTTATGTTTATGAAAGAATATGATGTTTTAGTTTTAGGTGATGGATCAGCGGGAAGTATAGTTCAGAATGCTTTGATGAAAAACCTGAAAACAGCACTTGTTGATAAAGGAGTCCTCGGGGGGACATGTTTGAATTATGGTTGCATTCCATCAAAAATGCTTATTTATCCAGCTGATAGAATAATGGAAATCAAAGAAGCAGAGAAACTTGGAGTAAAAGCCAATGTTGATAGTGTAGATTTTGAAAATATTATGAATCGTATGAGAAATACTCTTCGTGAAAGCCATGAACATATGCAAGGAATAGAACACGTCGAGGGTCTTGATTATTATAATGATGAAACACATTTTATCGATGATTATACTGTTAAAGTAAATGATGAAATTCTAAAGGGTGAAAAAGTTTTTATTGGAACCGGCGCACGTCCCTTAATTCCACCAATTAAAGGAGTAGATGATGTAGAATTTTTAACAAATGAAACTGTTTTTGATCTAAAAAAACAACCAGAAAGCCTGATAATTGTTGGTGGAGGCTATATAGCTGTAGAGTTTGCACATTTTTTTTCAGCTATTGGAACCAAAGTAACAATGATACAACGTAGTAATAGATTAGTAAATAATTCTGAACCAGAAATATCTGATTTGTTACTATCCAAGTTAAAACAACGTATGAATATCTTGTTAAACACTGAAGTAGTTGAAATCAAAAAAACCGAAAACGGAGTGGAAGTAATAGGTAAAGATAGAAAATCAAATCTAACTAAATCATACATTGGTGAAAAAGTTTTAATCGCAACTGGTCGAAAATCAAATGCTGATCTTTTACAAGTTGAAAACACAGATGTTGAAACAGATAAACGTGGTTATATCAAAGTAAACGAATATCTAGAAACCACAAAAGAAAACATATGGGCATTGGGTGATGCAACAGGACAGGCTATGTTTAAACATGTAGCCAATGATGAAGCAGAAATAGTATGGAACAACTCAATGAACCCAAAGAACAAAATCAAACTAAACTATGATATCATACCTTATGCAGTTTTTACATATCCACAGATAGCAGCGGTTGGAATAACAGAAGAACAAGCTAGTGAAAAACATAAACTCCTTGTCGGTAAAGCAAAATACTCTGATGTAGCCAAAGGAGAAGCCATGGTAGAACATGATGGTTTTGCTAAAGCAATAGTTGATCATGACACAGGAAAAATACTTGGTTTTCACATAATAGGACCATATGCACCAATTCTAATACAAGAAGTAATAAACGCTATGAGTCTAGGTGGAGAAATAGCATATCTAGCTAAAGGCATGCATATACATCCAGCATTACCAGAACTAATTTTAATAGCTTTCGGAAACCTAAAACATCCAGAATAAAAAAACCATCAAAAAATTGTTTTACAGGTTATTCATCTCTAAAAAATACAAAAACAAAACTATCAATATACCAAAAACAAAGATGATATACCATGGTTTAACATTTAACAACTCAGGAATAGTAATCTTTCCTAAACCTTTTTTTATAAAACCTTTTTTAATTCTAGGATAAAATTTAGCAAAAACACCAGCGCCTATAAGAAAACCCATTATTCCAAAAATTGCATCAACTGAACCAGATCCCACTGCACCAGGAGCTGTACCAGGGCAATAACCCAGTATTGCAAAACCCACACCAAAAATTAAACCACCAACAATAATTGAACCCGTGTAACATGCTTTAGGATGAAGCTCTGCAAAACCTATTTTTTTAGTTGAATACACAATAATCATACCAAATAAAACAGCTGTAAGCATAATCTTTAAAACCGTGAAATCCTTCAAAAGCAGTTGATTAAGAATCACATCATACTCTGTAACACCACCCTTGTTTAAAAGAAAACCAAAAACAACTCCAATCAAAAAACCAATCAACAGCTGAAGTCTTTTTCTGGAATGAAGATTTTTTAACAAAATCACAAACCTCCAATAATGTTATAGATAAAAAAAGCAGTAAGTATCCCACCAGCAAAAAAACAAATTATTGCAATCCAACTACTCAAAGAAAGCTGAAGAGTACCACTAATACCATGCCCACTAGTACAACCACCAGCCATACGTGCACCAAAACCTACAAGAAAACCACCAAAAACAGCTACAACAAGCCTTAAAAAAACATTAGAACCAAAAAAACTACTCCACAAAGATGGAACAAACTCTAAATCAAAACCACCAGAAAACAATGATGAAATAAAAGCACCAAATATTATACCAATTACAAGCATCCATTCCCAATCAATTCTTGGTTCAAATTTTTGATAATATTCCTTATTATAAACCTTTTTTCCATGAAAAATCTTTTCAATCATACCTGTAGATCGTGCATAAGCAGTGGAACAACCAATTGCTTTATTAGAAATTAAAAAACTAAGCCATACAAGGATGCCAATACCAAAACCTACAACATATGGAGACCAACCAGAAGAAAGAAACCAGTTCATGAAAACAAAAAACCTTTTTTATGATATAAAACTTTTTTAAATTATTCCTCAGCAACATAGATCTGTTAATAAAATATTTATAATATGCCAGACTTTTAAATTGCAAAAAATATACCTTTTTGGGGGTAGAAAACAATATGGAAATCATTTTAGATGTAAAAACTAGAGAAGAATACTACATGAATCATATTAAAGGATCACTTAACATCCCAGTTTGGGATCTAGAGTTTTATCTAGATTTTTTAAAAGATAAAAAAGTAAAAGTATATTGCGGACCCCGAAGAAAAAGAACTGAGATGGCATTAAGTTATCTAAAGGATAAGGGTATAGATGTTTCAGAGTTACCAGTTGATTCCTTTGATGATTATGAATGGGTTGGTAAAGATATGGTAACAGCTATCAATTATTTATCTGTAAAACCAGGTCATGAAAAGGAGGTAGAGGAGATGATGGAGGATCTCTGCCAGTTTACAATGGATAAAAAAGGATTCATAGGAACAAAAGTAGTTAAAACTACAAATGTTGCCTTTGGAGGATCAATGCTTCAAGGAGAATACAAGGAGATAGAGATTAAACCAACTAAATATATCATGATTACTTATTGGGATAGTATTGAAAGTCATGAAGAATTCCATAGGATTGATGAAATAATGCAAGGTTTCAAAAAAATGATGCCGCATTTATCAATAATGCCATTTGAGGAATATGCAGAAATACAACACTAAAAAAAAATTTTTATGGAGGTGAAAAAAAGATTATGATAAAACATGAAGAACGAAAAAAAATGACTGAAAAAACACTTGATTTAGACCGAGCAAGACAATCAATCATTGAAGAAATAGAAGCAGTAAACTGGTATCAGGAACGAGTGGATGCAACAGATGATGAAGAACTAAAAGAAATACTAGCTCATAACCGCGATGAAGAAAAAGAACACGCAGCAATGCTACTAGAATGGGTACGACGAAACGATCCCGCTATGGATGAAGAACTAAAAACATATCTATTCAAACAAAAAAAAGTAACAGAAATAGAAGAAGAATAAAAAAAATCCAAAAAAACTTTTTTTTCATTTTTTTTTATATTGTGTTTGGTTTTTTCCAAACGAATACCAATCTTTTAAATACAATTTTTTCTTTCCGGGTTGAAATGGTGATAATTTAAAAAATGAAAAACAAAAAAATAATTATATTAACAATAGTAGCAGTAACTGTAATAGCTTCTGCAGCAGCATATATTGCTCTAATACCTGAAGAAGATAAAAAAAATAATACAAATCAAAACATAGAAGATCCTAATGGAAACCAAAATGAAACAGGTGGAGAAGGTAGTAAAAATTATTATTTTTACTCCTTTGAAAATGGTATGAATGGATGGACAAAAAACGGACTTGATTTAGATCATCCGCCAATAAACTGGTCTGTTGAAACAACAACTAATGAATCATATTCAGATAACTCCTCAGTGAAATTTTATCTGGATAATATTAATGATGCTGGTAAAATCTGGATGGAAAAATTCTTTGATGTAGAAAAAAACAGTTTATATGATGTGGATGTTCGATATAAATTTGGAACCTCAGATTTTGGAACTGTTAACTTGTTTAAAATTATCACGACTATATCTGTAGATAACATATCAAATAGAGATGATTTAGTTTACCAAGGAGAAACAGGTAATAATAAAGAAAGTGAAGAATTTGTTTGGCTGAACAAATCAATTGATTCAATCATTGAAACAAATGAAAACGGAAGCATATATATCAACATAGGAGTCTGGGGTAGCCATGAAACAAATAGAACCTATTATGTTGATGATGTCAACATAACTATTAAAAAAGTAAAACCAGTTGAAAACACTATGGATTTATCAGGCAATTGGACTCTTAAAAACTATGATTTCCTTGGTGAATTAACTAGTGAACAAAATGTTACTATATCTCAAAATGGAAGCAGTGTAACAATCGAATTTGAAGATAACACTACATGTACTGGCACTGTCATTAATAATACACTTCAAAATCCTTTAGTGGATACAGATTACTTAATCAAAGGTTGTGATTTCGGAGGACTTGATATAGATACAATTTTTATCATAGATGAAAACAATCTAAAAACAGAAACACCAGGTTGTGAAACCTGTAATCCTTCAGAGTTTACAAAACAATAAAAAAAACACAAACTTTTTTCTTTTTTTTTATTCGATTAATTTGTATTTTATTATTTCTCCGATATCTGCTCCATATGTATGAGCTACATGAACTCGTTTCAAATCATCAACAGCTACAGAACAAACATGTGCTCCACCTAGTTTTTCAAAAACCCAATTATTACTAATTTTTTTAGCAAGAATCAAACTATTGTTGTTTGCATTTCCATAGACTACATAAAAAGTATCATCTTTGATTGTAAAACTTAATTCATCAGTTATACCTACATTTTCATCAATTTTCTCAATAGACCATGAGTTTCCTGTTAGTGTAGCCATTTTTATAGAACCATCACTTGAATTATCTCTATACACGATATATGGATTATCCTTTGAATCCAACATAATATGCGGGTCATTAACAACAGTAAAATTTGAATCACTATCGATTGTTTTAGGTTGCCAGTTTGGCCCTTTAACATAACAAATTTTAGAACTTGTACTATAATGAAAAGCTACATGAGGATTATCATCTTGATCTAAAACAAGACTAACCCAATGACCTATAATATAAGGATTAGCGATATTCCAGGATTCCTCGTCCCAAACTGCATATTTCAAATAAGAAGGATCACTATTTGATTGAATATTATAAACAACAAAAGGATCACCTTCCGAGTTGATATCAATAGATGATGATTCAACACTATCACCTTCACCAAAAGGATCATCAATTGTAACATTCACCCAAGAATCCCCTTCTTTTTTTGCATATTTTATTGATCCATGTGTTTTATCACGATAACAAACATGAACAACATCCTCAGAATCAACAACAATATCATGAGCATCACCAATGTCACCTTCTGAATCAATTGGTTCATAACTCCAATCATTGTTGATTAATTTAGCATAATAAAGATCTTTGTTATCGGTTTCATAAAAAATAATATGCGGATTATTAGAATCATCAACTGTTATAATTGGTACAGAACCACTAATTCCTGGAGCAACAATTTCAAAACCGTTTAAACTATTGTTATCATCCAACTCATTAACAGCATCATCAGAATCATCAATATTATTGTCATCAACTGTATTTTTTTTCTTATCTTCTTCTACACATCCAGAAAAACATAGTAAAAAAACTAAAGATAAAACAATAAGTAAAACCAAAATTTTTTTCAACATATTCTCAACTCCCACCAACTAAATTACTAATTAAAGGTAATCAAATAATTTTATTAAGTAATTTTCGAAAAAAATGGTTTTAAATATGAGATTTTGTTTTACACGCTCCTATGTCAAAAATAAATTCTGATAATATCACAAACGTTATTGTTACAGGTAAAAGTGGAGCTGGTAAACAACCACGAATTGATGTACTTTCAGAAGAATATGGATTAGAACAACTATCAACTGGTGACATTTTTAGAAACTATCTTGGAAAATTCAATGAGTTTGGATTCCAAGGTGATTTAAATGAATTCTGGGATGAAGAAAACAACAGTTTTATCCCTGATGAACAAATCGCTAAGAAACTCGGAACCGATGATGAAGATATCATACTTGGACTTAAAGCAAAATATTTTGTCGACCAGGGTTTGTTTGTACCAGATTACATAACCAATGCACTTTTTGAATCATATTTTTCAAAAAAAGATTTCAAAAACCAAATACTTGACGGATACCCCCGAACATCAGAACAATCAAAATTTTTGTTAGAACTATTACAAAAAAACAATTCAAAAATAGATTTTATAGTACTTGTTGACAACACAGATGACCGAATAGTACAAAGAACAGTTAAAAGAAGAATCTGCCCGGACTGCAAAAAAGTTTATCATATGGAATATAAACCACCTAAAGATGGAAAATATTGCAAAAACTGCGGAGCTGAAGTAATTCAACGATCTGATGATACAGAAGAAAAAATACGATCACGACTTAATGAGTTTCATAAAAAAGCAAAACCCGCTATAGATTTCCTTGAAAACAAGGATATACCCGTTGTGAAAGTACCAGGTCATCTAGAGGAATTCACAACAGAAAACGTAAAAAATAGTGTATTAAACGAAATCGAAAAATTAAACTAAAAACTTTTTTTTCTTTCATAATTCTTTTTAACTCATACTTTCCTATACTTTTTTTAATGATTATTAGAAAAGCAATAATTGATGATGCTGAATCAATAGCAAAAAACAATGTAGTACTCGCAGATGAATCTGAATCACAAAAAATTTCTTATGAAACAACTTTGAATGGTGTAAAATCTTTGATAAAAAATCCAAACAAAGGTTTCTATATTGTAGCAGAAAAAAATAGTAATATTGCTGGTCAGTTGATGATCACTTTTGAATGGAGTGACTGGCAAAACAAAAACATTTGGTGGCTTCAAAGTATCTATGTTAAAGATATTTTTAGACAAAAAGGAGTTTTTAAAAAACTTTTAGAACAAATCAAAATACTTGCGTTAGAAGATGATGTTTCCTTACTTCGTTTATATGTTTTCAAGGAAAATAAATCTGCTATAAATGTTTATAAAAAATTGGGTTTTAAAAAAAGTTTTTATCATTTTTTCGAAAACAAAATCTAAAAAAATTTTACGTTGTGATATCCTGAATTAAGTTTCTCCTGGGATTTAACCTTCATAATTTCACTCC
>CAYMOC010000086.1:0-4770 GCA_964391965.1 uncultured Thermoplasmatales archaeon
TAACCCATTTTTTTAACAAAAGCATCATTAACTTTTGTTATAACAAGATCTTTATCGGTTTGGAATACTACATCAGTTATTCCCTGCATGAAACTCGCTTCTTTAGCTTCAGCATCTTTCTCAATAGTCATATCCTGGATGTATTCAAACCCGCCAACAGGTTCACCCTTTGAGTTATAAAGAGCGTTACAACTAGCTCTAATAGGTACTTTATCCCCATTTTTAGTGGTAGCCTCAGTTTGACCAGCAACTGGTTGATGAGTGTTTATACATTGTTTAATGGTACATTTACTAGTTCCACACAATGGTGTTTTTGCAAAATCAGCACAAGTCATCTTACCTTCGACTTCACTTTTATTATAACCCAATGCGTTTAATGCTGCATCATTAATATACTGAATCACCAAGTTTTTATCGGTTACAAAAAAAGGGTCAACCATTCCATCTAAAACAGCCTGGCTTTTCTTTATTACCTCATGAACATCTTCAGCGTTTTTATTCTCTTCTTTCTTTTTTTCTTTACTAACCTGCTTAGCAGCCATAGTGCATCCCATTCCAAATTTTTCAAATTATTTATTTCTCAGATTTTTGCTAAAAAGGTGGGATTTTCAAAAAATTAGTCCAATCCTACAATTTTTTTTTGGACTAATGAATAGATTTAGTCCACAGAAACACAAATAAAATAGGCTCTCTCTAATGTAGTTGAACATCTAACTACATCCCATCATATTTGTACTAATGTGGACTAACATCCACCTCCAAAGCGGTTTTATAATTTGTTAAATAAATTCCAGCTATTTATAAATTTGGCAAAAAAAAGGATTAAAAAAAGTGTAAAAAAGGTCTAAATAATGATATATAAAAAAGTTTATTGATTTAAAAAATTATCCAGTCTCTTTTTTAAATCATTTAAATCAAAAGGTTTTTCGATATAATCTTCGCCAAGAGAACTACCTGCATTCTTTGCTATAGGATCTGTCCGAGCGGTTAGGAAAACAATTGGTATTATGGACCAATTCTTATTTTCTTTAATTTTGTCATAAACCTCCCAGCCAGTCATACCAGGCATCATGATATCAAGGAGTATCAGATCAGGTAAATTTTTATGTTTTTTTAGATAATCAATACATTTTTCTCCGCTATCAGCAAAAAAGATTCTGTAAGGTGCATTTAAATATTTTAGACCTTGTTCTACAGAGTAGCCTACGGCTTTTTCATCATCAACAACCATTATTTCCTTTGTAATATACATCACTCCTTCATCAGATTATTTAATAAGGGATTGAACGACCAGCAGATTAGATAGGAGTGGAATGCCTTCCTAACAAGGGAAAGTTTCCTTAAGGGATGATAAACCTCATATTTGGCCGAATTATTTAATATCAATAATTTTTTTGTGATCCCATCCATAGTTAAGCTTTACACAGCTGGCCGTTATTATAAAATAATATTTTTTTGTTATAAAAAGATACATAAATAATTGGTAAAAAAATGGTAAAATAAAGGTTAAAAAACACTTCTTTTTTTCAATAAAACCTTTCCTTTTCTTGTAACACTAATAACTTTTGATCTTCCTTTTTTTCTAATATTTATTAAATCATTATCCTCAAGTATCTTCAGCCGTTTAGCTGTTGTAGCTTTAACAATTGAAAAATGTCTACTAATTTTCTTGAAAGTAACTACAATGTTTCTACTACATTCTTCATCAATAAACTCTAGTATTTCAAAAACTTTCTCATCAAGAGATAAATCTTTTATTTTTTTACTAGGAAGATTTTTTAATTCAGACTCTAATAGTGCGACTTGTTTTCTATCTAAATAATCCGGGTTTACATTTACTAAAAGTAATGATTTTGTTTTAAGAACTATGCTATTTATTTTATAAAGAATTTTTAAAAATTCTTGGAAAGAAAACATGGTAATTAGATAATCAACTCTGTCAAGAAGTATAATTCCATCAGAATTATTTTCAGCAAAGTTTTTAATTTTTTGAAAAAGATCATCCAGATTAGAGAGATTATTAAAACCAATATTTTTTTCTTCATTTAAAATAAAAATTTTACTTTTTGTTTTTAAAACCTTACTTTTAATTATATCAGGATTATCACGGGTTATAATTATTCCACTGTAATTAGATTTAGTAAGTTCAGAAAATAAAGTAAGAGCTTCTTCATTGTTTTTTTCAACAAGAATATAACTATTTCCTTTGATAAGTTTTCCATGACCTTCCTTTTGATAAGTTATATCCCTTCCAATTAGTAAAACACAAGAGGTATCACTGTTATCTGTTTTTACAGCTGATGAAGAGATATGTATTAATTTATCAGAACCATCTCTGGTTTTTAAAATAATTTTTTCTTCACCAGGTCGATGACCTTCAAGAGTAGTTTTAATTAATTGAGTTATTTTTTCTTTATCTTTAAAAACATCGATTTTATAGATTTTTTTTCCTAGAATACTTCTCTGTCTATAACCTGTTAACTCTTCAGCTGTTTTATTCCATATAGAAACATTAAAATTTTCATCAAAACAAATAATTATTTCTGAAGCACTATCAATAATGTTTTGAAGATATTCCTTGGTTTTTATTATTTCTTTTTCAACCTTTTTTCTCTGTGTGATATCAACAAAAGATGCCATCATGCAAACTGGTTTATTTTTAAGATTTTTAACCATTGTTGCTGATACTAAAACATCAAAATGTTTACTGTTTTTTTTCTCAGCTATAAGTTCACCAGTCCAACCACCTTTTTCTGTTAAAGAATCAATAATATCTACATATTTTCCTTTAAGTTTCCAAAATTTAATCATTGGTTTACCAAGAACTTGCTCTTCTTCTTTATAACCCCAGAGATCCATAAAGGAATCATTGACATAGGTTATGTTTCCACTTAGATCAGTTATAGCTATAGCATTTATCGAGGAATCTATAGCTTTTTCTTTTATCACTAGATTATCCTGAAAGTCTTTTTTATAAGTTATATCATCAAAAGTAGTGTACACCTGATATGGTTTTTTTTCACCGTTTTTGAACTGAGGTATGGCATCAACATTTATCCAACGGTATCTTTCTTCTTTAGGGTTGAAAACACCCATTATTGTGTTTTTTACTGGTTTACCAGTTTTAAGAGAAACCATAGCAGGATGTTTATCACCAGGTAATTCTGAGCCGTTTTCTTCTATAGCTTTCCAGTTTTTATCATCAGATGTTTTTCCCTGAATTTCAGTAAGATTTTGTCCTAAGATCTCCTGAGCTGCAGGGTTTGCTGAAATAATTTTTCCTTGATTGTTTTGATAAACTACTCCCTGAGCCATTGTTTTAAAAAGATATTGATATTTATTTTGAGAGTTTTTAATTTCTTCAGCAGCTTTTTTTTGATAAAAACATTTAATTATTTTCCATTCATTTTTTTCTTTAAGTATTATGATTGGATGATTCCTTGAAATAGATACAATTTCTGAAAGTGAATGTTTTTCTGAATTATATGCGCAGATAGCTATAGTTTTCATGTTATTTATCAATAAATTTATCTGACTTTCGTATTCATTGAAATCATCCCAATGTTCCTCTTTAAGCCAGCCTAAATTTGAGAAAATTTTGATTCCTCTGAAATCTTTTTTTAATATTTTTTCATTATTTTTTTTGATTTTATTTATTATGTTTTTTTTATCAAAATTTTTGTTTTTGAAATAAAAATTTTTGTAAGAAATGATTTCGATTTGATTTTTGTTATAATTTGGTATATTTTTATTTATTATTTTTTCAACATAATCTTTTTTTAAAGAGTCTGAGGTTACTATTTGACAAAAATCATTGTTTTTTAAACCATCATTTACAAACTTTAGCATCAATTCTATTAAGTCATCTTTATTTTTATAAAAATGACAGAGATGACTACCCCATTTTAAATCTTTAAGTTTATCAATCCCTACCCCTATCGTTTCACCATTCATTTTTTAAATATATAAATAAAAGATGTTTTTATAACGTTTTTGCTTAATTTAAACCTATTTTTTACCTAAAAATGTTTTATAAAATTCCTTTATATCCCTTATATAACGGGCATCCAACACATCTATCTCTTTGATAAAGTTCACAATCTGGACATTCTGTTTTAAAATCACATTTCATTTTTTGTTTTTCTTCATCTGAATAAAATTTAAGTGGCTGGGACATAAAAGGTGAATTTGTTATCGGTATCACTGAGTATTTTGTTATATCTGTAAAATTAAAAGAAAAACATTGTTCCACCATTGATTCCATGGTATCGGTGTTTTCAGCGACAGCAAGCATTATAAAATTATATTCACCATAGGTGTCAAAATAGTTAATTATCTTCGGACAATTTTCTACATGATTTATTACTTTGCTTTTAAACCTAGCTTCAAGACATATTAAAAAAAGTTTTAACCCAAGTTTTTCGATATCTATGTTACATCTTACATCTAATAAATCTCTTTTTAATCTTTTCAATCGAGACCGTACTGCTGTATGAGATAAGCCTAGTTGCTTCCCCATTTTTGTTATTCCTTGTTCCCAATCTTCGTTTATCATTTGTATGATTTTTTTATCAGTTTCATCAATTTTTTTCATGTTAATTTTGTGTTAAATGATTAAATTCTTATAAATGTTTCTGATTGAAACATAAATATATTCAAACTGAAGAAGTTTTATATCAAAAATTATAAAAAGATACAAACTGTAGCAAATAAAATTGTGGATGCAAAAATTTTTCAGCAGCAAGTAATCAAAGCTGCCAAGGATAAAAA
>CAYMOC010000086.1:4870-7681 GCA_964391965.1 uncultured Thermoplasmatales archaeon
GAATATGATATCTGGATTTTGACAAATGGACGATTTGCATCTAATAAAGAACAAGCTTGCAAGGTTTTATCTTCTTGGAGTAAACATATAAATTTTGAAAACAATGATAGTGGCAAAACAAGAATCTGTATTTCAACTGATCCATTTCATTCGCCGCCATCTAACATTTCTATACATGATATGCTTGAAAATATGTGGTATGGATGTAAAAAAAATAATTTTCCCTCACCTTTTTTATATGGAATTCCAAAAAAAGAGATCTATTTTGCAGGTCGCGCTTTTGAAAAAATGGATATTGGAACATATTCTGGTTTTAAAAATGCTTCAAAAAGTACTTTTAATCCAACTAAAAACTACAAGGTTACTACGAATAGTTTGGTTGAAACGGATGGTTGTAATGAACTCAAAGGCTTTCTTGTAAAATTAAATGAAAACCTAGTTATTCCATGTAATAATCTCAATATCAATCCAGATGGTCATTTGAGTTATTGTTGTGCTCAGGTTGGAGATTTTGGTGATTTCGTGAACAATCCTGTTGATACTTTGAAAAATGTTGTTCGTAATCCTGTTGCGGTTATGATGAGACGTGGTGATACCGTAGGTCCTTTTTTGAATCTTGTTGCATCTATGGATCCATCGATTAAAGTTTTTGGTAAAGGAAAAGATGCTGCTGTAGTGGGTTCTACTTGTTATCAGATGTTATCTGGTAAAAGAAAAAAATAGTTTATTTTTTGGTTGTACATTGGCAGTATTTGTGTTTTTTGTTTTCACATGTACAGAGTTTTCTTTTCTCACTCATATTTTTTTCACTATTATTATTTTTTGTTTGTTTTTAGTATATAAAATGTGTTGTACGATTATATTCTAATTTTAAATTTTTTTTTCAGTTATTTTTATTATGTTATTATTCCATGTAGATTTTGTGTTTTAAGGTTATGTATGATATTAGAAAACTTGTTAATTCTAGTCTTGTAAAACTTGTTACATATGATTCTGTTGGGAAAAACGATGTTGTCTTGCTTATTCATCCTTTGAATCATTTAAAGGTCGAGTCGGATAAAGAAAATTATGGGGAAAGTTATAATGATAATGTTTTTGATTTGTTTGAAAATGATTCTCGTGTGGTTATAGTTTTAGAGCGTAATGGTTTGTTAGATGAGACTTTTAAAAGTTTTGTGGGTTTTAAACCAAAAGGTCCTAGGTATTTTGTTGAAACGTCTAGTCAGTCTTCTTTTCCTTTGATGGGTTGGAAGAATTTAAGTGATTTTGTTAAATCTTTTTGTCCGGATAATGTTTGTGTTTGTGGTTGTTTTTTAACTTCTGATAAGACTTCTGCTTGTGTGGGTGAGGCTTTTAAGAATCTTAAGGTTTTTTTTCCTCGTGTTTCTTTAATTGAGAATTGTTCTCTCAGCCCACCATGAAATGTTTTTTGAATACAATTTAGAGATTTATTAATTCTTTTTGAATAGTATATATATTCAAATTGAATAGTTATCAAAAGATTTTTTATACAAATAAAAGATTGTCATAAATAAAGAGGGATGCAACTGACATTTATCTGCCAAAAATGTGGAGTATGCTGCACAGATAAAACCAATAAAACCAAAATATCAAAAAAACCAGAATTCATAAAAGAAAAACTAATAAATATCACACCAATCAGCCTTGGCTTATTCGACTGGGAAACAAAAAAATTTAGTGAATGTAAAAATAAACCACAAATAGCCAACCTAACATATGATCTAAAAAACAATACATCAATAATTACACACTACACATATAGCAAATATCCACAATGTTTTTTTCAAACAGAACAAAAAAATTGTGGAATATACGAAAATAGACCAATAATCTGCAGAATGTGGCCATGCCCCTATGGTAAATATCTACCAAGACAACCTAAAAGTTCCTCAAAAATATGCAAAGCTGAAATACCATTAAATGAGTTAAATAAAATTTTAGAAATCAATAAAGTAGATTTCAACCAACAACTAACTCCTGAGTTTTTTCAAAAAAATCTTTTCAAAAGATACAATGAAGCATTTTTTTATAGATATTTGTTTGATTTGATTAACGAAAAAATTTTTAATTTTTTAGAAGAACAAACAAAGAAAAAAAATCTAAAACCAGCTAAAAAAGGATACAACACACAATTTCTTTTAAGGAAAATAAAAAAGAATCCTATGATTAATTTTTCAGAGTATTACAAAAAGTTTACAGGGAATAATTTTGAGTTAGAAATAAAACATGAGTTTGAAAATATTCAAAAAAGATTTGGAGAAAGTGTTCAACCGTTGGCTGTACAAAAAATATTATGAATTTTTAATAAGATAGTAAACTAAATTTTTTTACAAGTATAGAAACATAAACTATAAGTAGTAAGGAATTCTTACATTGTATGTGGTGTTATAATGTCAGAAATGATAAAAGTAACAAGCAAAGGACAAGTGACACTCCCTGCAGATATAAGAAAAAAATTACACATCAATAAAGATACATACATCGCTGTTGATATAATCGGAGAATACATCATTATGAAAAAAGTTGGATTAAAACTAAAAGAACTAAGTGATATCATTCAAAAAAGTGCAAAAAAAAAAGGCGTTACAAAAAAAGAAATAGAAAAAGCAATTCTTGAATCTCGAAAAGAAGTTTGGGATTAAATGAATAAAATATTAATAGATACAAATATCCTCATTTCTGCAATAGTATTTGGTGACCTCCTCCACCCATTAAAATAGGTGGCTTCCATGCCCCTTCACATCCTTTCAGTCCAAGGTTAAGATGCTACCGGTTTAGTCTCAATTGCAG
>CAYMOC010000087.1:0-7310 GCA_964391965.1 uncultured Thermoplasmatales archaeon
ATAAAGTAAATCATTTACTTTATTTTCCAGAAGAAAGTAATTTCGGGATAACACACAAAAAAAATATTTTAAAAAATTAAAAGAAAAGAAAAAAAATTTTTTGATGGCTTTTTATTCTTCAGCCATTTTCTTATATGTTTTGTAACGTTCTTCTACGTCTTCCTCTAGTAGTTTCTGTAGTCTTTTCGCTTCTTCTGGAAATGATCTTTCTAAACTCTTGTAACGTATTTCGTTTTTGATGAATTCTGGTAATGTCCCATCTGGTTCTTTACTGTCTAGTTGGAATGGGTTTTTGCCTTCATCTTTGAGTCTTGGATCAAACCGGTATAGTGGCCAGTATCCTGATTTTACTGCTAGTTTCTCTTCGTTTTGTGACTTACCCATACCTTGTTTTATTCCATGATTGATACATGGTGCATAAGCAATCACAAGTGATGGACCTGGGTAGTTTTCTGCTTCTTTAAGGACTTTTATTAAATGGTTTTTATTTGCTCCCATTGCTACACTTGCAACATACACATATCCATATGTCATAGCCATGCGACCTAGGTCTTTTTTAACTGTTTTTTTACCAGAGTATGCAAACTTGGCAACTGATCCAACTGGTGTTGCTTTGGATGATTGTCCACCAGTGTTTGAATAAACCTCGGTGTCAAGTACTAATATGTTTACATCATGGCCCATAGCAAGAACATGATCAACTCCGCCATATCCGATATCATATGCCCAGCCGTCTCCACCGATTATCCAATGTGAAGGCTTTGTGAACATGTCACGTGCTTCCCAGATGTGTTTCATTATTCCATCATGTTGTGTATCTTTGAGTTTCTCCTGGATTTTCAGGGACATTTCTTTTGATTTGTCTCCATGGTTGAAATTGTTAAGCCATTCTTGAAAGAGTTCTTTTAGTTCTCCTTCTACTTTTCCGTCATTTAGTGTTTTCTCTACTTTTTGTTTAAGGTTATCTCTGCGTTGACTTGTAGCAAGATTCATACCGAAACCATACTCTGCGTTATCTTCAAAAAGACTGTTTGCCCATGCGGGTCCATGACCATTTTTATCTTTTGCCCATGGCACACTTGGTGCATAACCGCCCCAGATTGATGAACAACCCGTGGCATTAGCTATTATCATACGGTTTCCAAATAACTGTGTTATAAGTTTTACATAGGATGTTTCTCCGCAACCTGCACATGCACCTGAAAATTCAAGTAATGGTTTTTTGAATTGAGATCCTTTTACACTGTATTTATCAAATCCACCTGTTCTTTCTGGTAGTTTGTCCATGTAATCAAATAATGTTGCTTCTTTATCAACTTGTGTTTCCTTAGGTTTCATAACAAGTGCTTTTTCTTTTGGAGCAGGGCAGATATCTGCACAGTTTCCACAACCAACACAATCTAATGCTGATACTTGTATTCTAAACTTGTAATCACCTGTGTCTTTTCCAACTGCTTTTATTGTCTCCATATCCTCAGGGGCATTTTCTATTTCATCTTCTGTTACTAAGTATGGTCTTATTGCGGCATGTGGACAAACCATAGCGCATTGGTTACATTGTATACAGTTCTCTGGAACCCATTCTGGTACATCAATTGCTATTCCACGTTTTTCATATTTACTTGTTTCAAGAGGGAAAAAACCACATGGTTCAAAATCAGAAGTTTTTAATGTATCCCCTTTAAGCGATGCCATTGTGTCAACGATTTTTTTCACAAACTCAGGTTTCTCAGAGGAGCCTTCAGTTGCTGGTTTATCTTCAGCGTTTTTCCAGGAATCCTGATAATCTATTTTTTCAATATGCTTTAGTGCTTTATCTACAGCCGTGTAGTTCATCTGAACAATGTCTTCGCCCTTATGACCATAGGATTTTTTTATAGCTTCTTTTAAAAGTTTTACAGCTTCATCAACTGGTAGGATCTCTGATAGTTTGAAAAACACTGTCTGCATGACCATGTTTATACGTTTTCCAAGACCTACATCTTTAGCTATAGCCACGGCATCAATATTGTAAAAATTTAGATTGTTTTCAGCTATTGCTCTTTTAAGATCTGCTGGAAAATGTTCTTCCATTTCTTCAAGCGACCAAGGACTGTTGAGTACAAATGTCCCACCTTCTTTTATTCCTTCAAGAAGATCATATTTGCCAACATATGTATGGTTATGACAAGCAATATATTCAGCTACGTTAATCAAATATCGTGATTTTATTGGTTCATCTCCAAAACGAAGATGTGAACGAGTAACTCCACCAGATTTTTTTGCATCATACTCAAAATAACCCTGAGCATATTTATCTGTATTATCGCCAATAATCTTTATCGCATTTTTATTTGCTCCAACGGTTCCGTCTCCTCCGATTCCCCAGAATTTACAACGAACGGTGGATTTTGGAGCTGTATCAATTTTTTCTGAAGGTTCAAGAGATGTATTTGTAACATCATCATTGATTCCTATTGTAAAATTGTTCTTTGCTTTATCTTTTTTAAGATTTTCAAAAACTGTTTTTGCCATAGTTGGTGTGAATTGTTTAGAACTAAGACCATACCGCCCACCAACAATAGTGCGTGTATCACCTTTTTGTTGGAAAACACTACATACATCTAAGTAAAGTGGTTCTCCAAATGAACCTGGTTCTTTGGTGCGATCGAGAACAGCTATTTTCTTAGCTGTTTTCGGTATAATACTATAGAAATCATCAGCAGAGAATGGTCTGAATAAACGTACATTTACAACTCCTACTTTTTCTCCTTTTGAGTTAAGATATTCTACTGCTTCCTCAGTTGTTTTTGATCCAGCACCAATCATAACTATGACTCTGTCTGCTTGTGGGTCTCCATAATAGTCAAATAGATGATATTGTCGACCCGTGAGTGTTGCCACACGATCCATTTCTTCTTGAACTATCTGAGGTATTTTTTCATAAAACTCGTTTCCACGTTCCCGAACCTGGAAATAAGTATCAGGCCCCATTGCACCCATACGAATATGTGGATGTTCCGGATTCAGTGCTCGGTTACGATGTTTTTTAACTGCATCCCAATCTACAAGTTTAGCCATTTCTTCATATTCTATCATTTCGATTTTCTGGATTTCGTGACTACTTCTGAATCCTTCAAAGAAATGTAAAAATGGGACACTAGCTCGTAATGATGCAAGATGTGCAACAAGAGCTAAATCCATGATTTCCTGAATAGATGATGAAGCAAGTTCCGCAAAACCTGTTGGCCTAGCTGTCATTACATCAGAATGATCTCCAAAAATGGAAAGTACTTCTGCAGCTAATGATCGTGCTGCTATATGAAAAACAGCTGGCATTAACTCTCCAGCTATTTTAATCATATTTGGAAGCATTAGCATAAGACCCTGTGATGCGGTAAATGTAGTTGTAAAAGCTCCGCCTGCAAGAGAACCATGAACTGCTCCAGCAGCTCCTGCTTCTGATTGCATTTCAACAACTTTTACTGGTTGATCAAAAATATTTTTACGTCCTTGAGCTGACCATGCATCAGCCATTTCACCCATAGGTGAAGAAGGAGTAATTGGGTAAATCGCGGCGACATCTGAAAAAGCATATCCAACATGTGCTGCTGCAGTGTTACCATCTATACTTTTCCAATTCTTTTCTTTACTTTTCTCTTCAATTTTTGTTTCACTTTCTAAAGCCTCAGACATAATAAAATCTCCTAACTATTTTTATATAGTATTTTATCCTTGTGTACCCCGTAACTAGGTCTAATAAATAAATATTTTGTATACAAATTATATATAAAAGAAATTAGTTAATATAAAAAAGAAAAAAAATATTTTTTTTAGTCGCAATGATCCTCATTTATTTCATCGGTTTGTTTTTCACTGTTTTTTACCCATTTACCATTAATTTTTTTCATACCATTAGTGGTAACAATGTATCCTTTACGTTTTTTTCTTGCTTCAGCCCAATAAACAAGAACTGATGGGAGTATTAGAATTGCTGTTAACAAAGAGAAAACTATTGTAATTGATAGTATAACTCCGAATTGTTGCTGAGGGGGCATCGGTGCAAGAGCAAGTATTCCAAAACCACAGGCAGTAGTCAATGCTGCTATCAATAATGCTCCACCCGTATGAGATATGGTTTCACACATTGCTTTTTTGATATCGCCTGTTTTGTCGGCAATGAATCTAAATCTTTCGGTTGCATGAATAGAATAATCAATTCCTATACCTATTGTAATACTTGTAATAGTTATTGTAAGTGCATTTAATGAATAACCAATAAAGTACATTGTTCCAAGAATCCAAATCATTGTTATACCCACAGGTATCAAAGCGATTAAACCAAGCAATGGATTCCGGTATGCTATTATTAAAACAATAGCTGCAAGCATCATTGATATAGCTGTGGATAAAATCTGACTTTCTGTTAATGAATCTGTAATTGTTAAAGTTATTATGTTTTGACCTGTAACTGTTGCTTCTGCATTTCCATAATCTGTGACATCCTCTGTTAATTCTTCTTTAATTGTTCCAAGTAAATCATCAATTTTTTCAGTATTTCCATTATTTGTTCCACCTACGTACACACGTATAACTGTTGCATCATACGTTGATTCTTCTTTATGTAAAACATTTTTTATCTGTGCTCCAGAACTATCCATTTTAAAATCCTGGTTTTGCAAAGCCTGCATGTCCATGTTTTCTATGTCTATTTCCTGAAAACTAATACTTTCCTTGCCGTAAAGATAATCAAAAAGATTTTTTACATCATCATCAGATTTTGGTATACCTGTATTTTGATTGATGTTGAATTTCTTAATCAATGAACTATTTGTTTTAATGCTTTCTTGAATAACTGTATAAACACTTTGAGTTTTTAAACTACCATCAGGGTTTTCAGCAATAAATGTGGCATCTTCAAAGTTAGCATGAGTTTCTTTTATGCCTTTTAAAGCATCAACAGTAGCCACGTTGCCTTCTATTAGAATATATTCCTGTGATTGACTTGATGAAGGAAAATTCGACCCGATTTTTTCATATAGTTCTATTGAGGGAGTATTCTCTGGCGCGAATTCATTCATATCAAAACCAGTTTCAAGCTGTGTTCCTCCTATCGCTAATCCAACAGAAATTATCAACATTACAACTACAATGATTTTATTGTAATGCAAAACAAAACGAGAGACTTTTTTCATAAAAAAGCTTACATCAAGAACATTTTGTTTTTTTGGTTTAAGATCTTCTTTTTTCCTATCTAAAATATATCTTAACGCTGGAAGTATAGTAACGGCTGTAATAAATGTGTATAAAACTCCAAGACCTAAAAGAAGCCCGAAATCCTTGAGCGCTGGGACAGAAGACGCAAGAAACGACATGAAAGCAATAACGGTGGTAAGCATAGCTAAAAACATCGCGCTTCCTATTTCTGAAACAGATTTCTTTATTGCTTCAGCAGGTGTTTTACCTTCGTCTAATTCTACTTTATAATTATGAAATAAATGAACAGAGTAATCTACACCTAAACCTAAAACAAGTGGTATCAATGCAACCTGCATCACACTAAAGCTCATACCCATTAAAACAAGTGTTCCAAAAAGCCAAATAGTTGAGATAACAAGAGCTAACATAGGAAGAGCAACATATGATAATTTTCTAAAATTTAAAAAAAGAATTATTACGATTATAATAAAAATTGCAGGTCCAATAAATTGGTTTGATTCAGATGTTACTTTGTTTATATCTTTGGAGACAACGCCGTCTCCTGTAGCTTCAATTGAAATATATGAATCTTTTTTATCAAGGTCTTCAAGATAATTTAGTATTTTCTCAGTTTTTTCAAGATTGGCTTCAAAACCTGTTGTTCTGTTCAATTGTAAAATTATTAGACTTGCATGGGGCTCAATTTCATCTGTTGCTTCGGTGGATATAAATCCTTCTGAAGATACTTTCAGATCATCAAAGAATTTTGGTCTAATAAAAAGAATGTTTTCTTCTTTGTTTTCTTCATTCTCAGCAAGATCTGCGTTTATCCATGATGATTCTATGTCTTTTAAAGCAAATCTGTCAGGTATAGGGATGCTTTGTTCAATGTTTGGTAGAAATTCCATGAATTCTTCATAGTTCATATCTGCATATTTTTGAAACAATCTATCCGCTATATTTTTTAAAAGAGGTCTTTTTTGAAGATTTTCGATTTTTTCAAAGATAACGCTTGTATTAGCTGAAATCCTATTCCAGGGTAGCCCTATTGGATTTTTGTAGTATCTTGATCCTATTTTGAAATTATTTAGTTTTGTTGGTAGTTCAAAACCACCAATATTTGTTGCAACACCGTATTTTCCGATTTCTTCCCTGGTTGTTGTGATTTTGATTTGGTTGTTTTCTCTGTCAAAATTTATTTCGCCTGTTTTAAGTTGTATGGGGAAATACATTTCTTGCCCGGGTGGTCTAATCCATAAATACACTGTTTTTTCATAACTGTTTAAAAATTCTCTTTGTTTTATGTTTTCAAAAATGTTTTTAAAATTTGGAATGAGTCCCTCGCCTGCAACCCAAATGGGATGTTTTGGTTCGATATGTGCTGAGATTTTGTAATCTATATCTAGGGTTTCATGTAGTGTTATTAGGTTTTCAAAATCAATATACCATTCAAGAGTGTTTACTAATGATAATGGTGGTTTTAATTCTTCATCTATTTTTGATAAATCGTATACTTCTATGTTGAAAGTAATTGTTTTGTTGTCATATTGTGTATATCCGTTTTTTATATCTATGCTGTCTTTTGATCGTCCTTTGAATATTTTTGGAAATAAGGCATAATCTTTTTCTTCATTGGGGTCATCATTGTTTAGAATTTTTATTTGTTCTGAATCCTTTTTATTCAATAAGTCTTCTATTGCTATTTTTAGTTCTTCGTCTGTGCATTGATCTATTGTTTTTCCATATTCAAGTAAACATATTTGATCGATAAATGTGGTTATACTTATTGATCCATCGATTTCTGGTTTATTAATAAGGTTTTGTTCAATATAATATTGTTCTTTTATAGAATCGATAGATAAGGTGTTTTCAGCGTTTTGTGTTTCTGCAAATAAAAACATTGTTTGTGTTTGTTTACCAAAGTATTCTGTGATTCTATCTCTTGATTCTATGACTTCTTCTTTAGGCATGAAGTCTTCGAATTCTGTTTTCATTTCTATTTGGGGAAGTAATGTTGATAGACCTATTGTTATTAGGAGTATGATTATGATTATTGTTGCTGGTTTTTTTTCGATGATTTTTCCGAGTTTGTATATCATTTTTTATTTTTTCCTCTAAGATTTTTTATTTTT
>CAYMOC010000088.1:0-7254 GCA_964391965.1 uncultured Thermoplasmatales archaeon
TTTTGCATACGAATAATATTTTCAGCTATTAATCTTCCATGTCTTTCAGCGTTAAAACCTGTTTTTTCTTCTGGTATATCTGTTATATCACCGCCTACAAAAATATTTTCATGATTCTTTAGCTGCAGATGTTTATTGACTCTTAGAGCATGTTTATCATTAAAAATCTGATTAGTAAAATTTTTCATAAAAAAAGGATTACATTTTATGCCTGCACACCAGACGGCTAAATCAGCATGATATCTGTTGTTTTTATTTGATATAAAAGTGTTGTTTTCATTTTTTATTATTTTTTCATTAAAAATAATTTGAACATTTTTTTTCTTAAGTATATTTTCTGCTGTTTTTGAAACATGTTTAGGGTTTCTTTCTATTAACATATCATGTGGATGAATAATAGTATTTTTTTTATCTGGCGTCTTATCAGATAATTCACCAGCAGTTTCAACGCCAATAAGACCTCCGCCTATAATTAAAATATGTTTTGATTTTTTCAAAAGATTATTTATTTTTTCAACTTGTTTTAAATTTGTTAGAGTGAAAACATTTTCTTTGTTTTTTAGATATATTGGATATTCAACCCCCGTTGAAATTACTAATTTATCAAAATAAAATTTACCACTCTTTTTTGTTGTAACATATTTATTATTTACTTCTGTTACTTCATCATTTATTATTTTTGATTTTTTTAAAAATTCTTTGAAATATTTTTTGATCTTTGTTTTATAGGTAGGTTTTTTTAGCATGGTTGGTAACCCTGGATAGTATTCAAAGTAGTTTTTTTTATCTATAAGTGTAACTTCTATGTTTTTTTGTTTATCTAGTATTCTTGCAGCGGTGCTTCCGCAGAAACCTCCACCTATGATAATTACTTTCATTTAGATTGATTAAGTTTTATTGTTTATTTGATTTAATATCTTTTCGTGATATTTACTCTTCCTTTTTTATAAATTTTGATAATATATAAATACTTGTAAAACATATTTAACACAATAAGTACTCATAAACCGGTCTATACTATATGAAAAGAAAAAAAGTTTTAACTATACTCTTAATATTATTGTTACTAATAAATATTATTAGTTTGAGTTTTATTTTTTTTGATTTCAGAGTTATAAAATCTCCTAAAACTATAGTAGAAGTTAATGTTAAAAATATTACTGATGATGAAATAGAATTAGAAACCATTTTTAGGATTAAGAACCCTAATGTTTTTGATATATCTGTTAAAAATCTTAAAATTACAACTTTTACAAAAAACGATTTTGAAATTGGAATACTAAAGATTAAAGGAGGAGACATTAATTCAGGGGATTCAAAGGTTTTTACTAGTACAGATGTTTTTGGGTTTAATGGACATGATTTTAAAAAATTGAGAACAAAAATTACTACAGATATTGGTGTAAAAATATTCGGGTTTTTCGAAAAAAATATACCTATTGATGTTACGGTTTTAACAAATGTAGAAGATGTTGTAAATAATTTGAAAGCACCAGTTATCAATTTCGATGTTGAATTTGATGATCTTAATAAAAATGGTGCAAATTTCACTACTGAAATCAGTTTTTTTAACCCTAATAGTTTTCAGATATATGTTGAAAATTTGAATCTTTCTATTGAGAATTCAGATAAAAAAACTGGTTTTCTATCATTAAAAGATGATGAAATCAGATCTGAAGGTTACTCTACTATAACATCCTCAGGAAGCATTTCATATGACACAATTGATGCAGGAAGACTATTTTTGAATCTTACAGGTACAGCTGGAGTTCGAGTTGGTGGTATTGTCCAATATCTTGATATTTCTGCAGTTTCAACGGTTGATATACCTAAGATTTCAGATTTTGTTTTTAATGGTGAACGTATCGATTTTGATTTACCTGTTCAGTTTGAATTTAAAGCTTTAGGTGTTGTAAGTACTGTTGGTTTTAAAATTTATAATCCTAGTAATATACCTTTAGTAGGGGAAAATCTTGTTTGTAGTATTTTTCGTTTGGATGGTGAAGATAAACATCTTCTTGCTGAGAAAAATATGGAGAGTTGCCCAATTAATCCGACGCAGAGAGTTTGCGTTAAAACTGAGCTTCTTGTACCATATTGGAGATTTTTCACATCAGGATCAGGTCAAATTGTCCCTGATAAATTAATTCTTGGTATTGATGGTGATTTATCTATAGCTGGTACAAGCCAAACTTTTCCGATTTCCGTGGAGGCTTATGTTGACCCTCATCTTTTGAATCCTAAAGATATGATTTTTGAAGAATAAAAAAAAAATTGTTATTAGGTTGTTTTTTCAAAAAGTTCTTATAATCTGGGTTGTTTTTTTGTTTTTGGTTTTAATGAGTTTTGATATATCTAAGAATGAGGCAGAGAAAAGAATAAAAAAACTTCGTGAAGAAATCCGTCATCATGATTATCTTTATTATGTCAAAAATGAACCTGAGATTTCTGACAAAGAATATGATAAATTAATGAAAGAATTAAAAGATCTTGAAGAAAAATTCCCGGATCTTCAAACAGAGGATTCACCTACACAGCGTGTTGGAGCTGAACCTGCTGAAGAATTTGAAGAAGTTGAACATGTTAAACCACTTCTTAGTTTGGATACCGCTGATTTAAAAGAAGTTAAAGATTTTGATGATCGTATAAAACGTGAACTTGATATTGATAGTGTTAAGTATATAGTTGAACCAAAACTGGATGGTTTAAGTCTTGAATTAATATATGAAAAAGGTCAGTATAGTCGTGGTGCAACCCGCGGTGATGGCCGTGTTGGTGAAAATATTTCTGAAAATGTTAAAACAATTCGGGCTGTTCCATTAAAACTACGTGATGAAAAACATGACATGCCAAAATTTTTAGCTGTTAGAGGTGAGGGCATTATGCATCTTGAGGATTTTGAAAAATTTAATAAACACTTGATTGAACAGGGTGAAAATCCTATGGCTAATCCCCGTAATGCTGCAGCTGGAGCACTTCGTCGACTTGATCCTACTGAGACTGCGAAACGTCCTTTAGATGTATATTTTTATGAAATCATTAATCATGATGCTGATGATATTGATGTAGAAACACAATGGGATGGTTTGAAACTTTTGAAAAAATGGGGTTTGAAGACTAATCCTCATGTTAAACTATGTAAAGATATCAATGAAGCTATAGCTTATCATGATGAAATGGAGGAAAAAAGAGAAAAACTAGGTTATGAAATCGATGGAGTTGTAATAAAAGTCAACCGTTTTGATTATCAAGAAAAAATGGGGGTTAAATCTCGTTCACCTCGATGGGCTGTAGCTTACAAGTTTCCGCCTCGTAAAGAAGAAACACGCATTATGGATATAGTAGTTCAGGTTGGAAGACGCGGTACTCTAACACCTGTCGCACTATTGAAACCAGTGGATGTTCAAGGAGTAACTGTATCACGAGCTACACTTCATAATATGGATTACATAGAGGAAAAAGATATAAAAAAAGGTGATTGGGTTAAAATAGTACGGGCTGGAGATGTGATCCCTGAAGTAGTTGATGTAGACAAGAAAAAACGTTCTGGTGATGAAGAAAAATTTGAAATGCTGGATAACTGTCCGGTTTGTGGTAGTAATGTTGTAAAAGAAGGAGCTTATTTTCGATGTACCGGGGGTCTTTCATGTAAAGCTCAACTTAAACGAGGCATTCAACATTTTGCATCCCGTGGAGCGATGGATATAGAAGGACTTGGAGGAAAAACTGTAGATTTACTCGTTGATGAAAAAATAGTTGAGCGGATGAGTGATATTTATCGTTTGAAAAAAGAAGACCTTGTTGATTTAGAGCGTTGGGCTGATAAATCTGCTGAAAACCTTGTTGAAGCAATTGAAAATAGCAAAAAAAAGAATCTAAGCCGTTTTATTTATGCTTTAGGAATCCCAGAAGTCGGGCAACATACTGCTCAGCTTATTGCTGATAAATATGAAACCATGGATAAAATCATGAATGCAAAAGAAGAAGATTTACTTAATATAAACGAGGTAGGTCCTGAAATAGCTAAAAATATTGTGAATTTTTTTAAAGAAGAACATAATATAAAAGAAATAAAGGATTTTAAAAAACTTGGTCTTAAGATGAAACACGAAAGAACAGGTGGAAAACTAGAAGGAAAAAGGTTTGTTTTTACTGGAAGTCTAGAAGATTTTACACGAGGTGAAGCAAAAGAAGCCGTTCAAAGACTTGGCGGTGAATCAACAAGCAGTGTCAGTAAAAAAGTGGATTATGTTGTTGCAGGTGAAAAACCTGGAAGTAAACTTGATCAAGCTAAAGACCTTGGTGTCGAAATAATTGATGAAGAAAAATTTAAAAAATTAATTGAATAAAAAAAACAAAGATTTATTTAAAAAGTTGTTAATTTCTTTAAAAAAATAGAAGCCTTTAAAAAAGACTATATATTTATAAGATGATAACCCTCTTGGATTAAGTGTGCGTGAGGATGGGAAAAAGAAATGGCTAAAGTAATTGATAATTTTGGAAAAAATGCTGGGAAAGTTTGGAATACTCTTGAAAAAAATGGTTCTATGACTCCTAACAAGATAATGAAAAAGACTAGATTAAATGACACTGATTTCTATGCAGCTATAGGTTGGCTAGCTAGAGAAAACAAGATACATAAAAAAGGGCAGAAATATCATCTAGGTGAGACAAACCTTGAAAATAAAATCGGTAAAACTGCTGGAGTAATATGGGATACCCTTGAAAAAATTGGTTACATCGATGAACCTTATATACCGAAAATTACTGGTTATAACAAGAGAGAAACGTATTGTGCACTTGGTTGGCTAGCTCGTGAAGGCAAAATAAATGCTAAAAGAGTTAAACCAAAGAAACCCACAACAAAATATGGAGTAAAAAAAAATTAATCAGACAAAAATTTTAGTTTGATTAATTAAAAAAAAAAATCTTTTCTTTTATCTTACTTTGGGTTATAAAAAATTTTTTTTGTTTGGTTTTTTCCAAACGTTTTCCTGGGTTTTAAATACTTATTATTGTTATATGATAAATAAATTTAATAATGGTGTGTTAAAAGATTATGAACAAATTAGTTTTGTTAGCTATTATAACTGCTGGTGTTTTAGTGGCAGCTGGTACATACTCTGTTTTTGATTTTAATGAAAAAAAAGATGATAACGACAATCCTTTAGGTCCTAATCCTCGAGATAATAATGAAACAGGCGAAAACACGAGTTTTAGTGGTTATTATAACAACTCAGTTGTTAACGCTATGAATAATTTTTCTTTTGATCTTTATAAACAACTTTTTGTTTCAGATGAAAATGTTTTTTATTCACCATATAGTGTTTTTACTGCTCTATCGATGACCTATGAAGGAGCAGTTGGTGATACAGCTTCGGATATGGCTAATGTTTTAGGGATTAAAAATAACAATGAAACTGTTTTAAAAGCAATGAAAAGTCTTTATAAGTATTTCAATCAAAATGGGTCTTATAATATCAGCACTGCTAATGCTTTATGGGTACGTGAAAATTTTGAACTATTACAGAACTATTTAGAAAAAATACAAAATTATTATGGAGGTAATGCTTCAGAGGTTGATTTTAGTAATCAAACACAAGCTGCTAACATTATCAACAGTTGGGTTGAGAATCATACAAATGGATTAATAGAAGATCTTGTACCAGCTAGTGTAATAGACCCCATTTATACATATCTTATATTAACTAACGCGATTTATTTCAAAGGAATTTGGGAAGTAAAATTTGATCCAGATAATACCACTGATCAGAGTTTTTATCCCTCAAATGAAGAAGAAATACAAGTTCCAACAATGACCATGGTTGATACAGATGATACTTTTAATTATACATCTACTGATGAATTACAGGTTCTTGAATTACCCTACAAAGGCGATGATTTATCAATGATTATTCTACTTCCTAAAGAAGGTTATACTATTTCAAATGTAAAAGATATTTTAAGCATTGAAAATCTTAGCAGTTGGAAAGATGCTTTTACTGAAAATGAACTTGATATATATCTACCGAAATTTAAAATGGAAACAAAATATGAATTAAAACAATATTTACAAAGCATCGGTATGACCAAACCTTTTATGCATTCTGCAGATTTTTCAAATATTTCAAATAATACTGATTTATTTATAGATCTAGTAATTCATAAAGCATATATTGATGTAGATGAAAATGGAACAGAAGCAGCTGCTGCAACAGCTGTAGTAATAAGAACCACAAGTGTTGAGGATCCCCCTGAAAGAATAGAATTTAGAGCAGATCATCCTTTTACATTTCTAATACAACAAAAAACAACAGGCAACATTCTTTTTATGGGAAATGTTGTAAACCCCTTAGAACAATAAATAATAATATAAAAAAAATTTATTTAAGTGGGAGTCTTAAATAAACAATGGTTCCTTTATCTAAACCTGGGCTTTCCACCCAAATATTGCCATCGTGTTTATCTATAATTCTTTTACATATACTAAGACCCAGACCATTAGATCTCAGATCATGTCTACTCTTATCAGCCTTATAAAGCTCATCAAAAACATGATCAATCTCGTCTTCCTCTAAACCCTGACCATTATCAGTAACAGATACAATAAGATCATCATCAGATATTTCTGCATCGATAACTATCAACCCTTCATCCTTATTCAAATATCCAACTGAATTTTTCAAAATATTATTAAAAACTTCTCTAATTCTTAACTTATCAATACTAATTTTTAAATTTTCATCAACATTATTTTCTACAAGAACATTTTTCTTTTTTAGAAGAAATTTATTATTTTCAACAACTTTTTTAATCTCATCATACAAAAAAGTTTTTTCTTTTTTAAGTTCAACTAAATCAGCTTCAAAACGAGCTAAATCTATAGTTTTATTAACCATTTCACTAAGATATCTAACATTCTCCAGACTTATCTCAAGTAAATTTTTTAATTTAGGATCTTTTTCTTTTTTAATAATACTTGGAAGTAAACCCATAAGAGGAGTCAAAGGAGTTCGTAGATCATGACCCATGTTTATTATTAACTGGTTTTTATCTCTTAGTAGATTCTGAATTTTTTTTGTTCTTTCCTCCACCTTTTTTTCAAGATCCAAATTAAGCTGTTCTATCTGTTTATATGCTTGTTTTTTCTGAAAATAATTTTTTGTTAATATGTATCCAAATATAAAAAAACAAATGCTAACAAAAAACCTGATATAAATTTCACTTGAAGGTATATCTGTTAAAAATATTTGT
>CAYMOC010000089.1:0-7198 GCA_964391965.1 uncultured Thermoplasmatales archaeon
ATGACCGATCAGAAAAATCTGGTACCGAGGAATGTTTCTGTAAAAAACTGATGGAAAAAGAATTTGGTGGCCAAATCACCATGAGTGGAACAAACGCTCACTCAGTAATGAGCAACCAAGACCTTATCAATGATATAGCAGACGATAATGAAGCACTTGGTTTCATGGCATACGGAATTGCAGCAGATAACGACGAGGTAAATATGATTCCATACGCTCCATACATAGCAGACGATTATACTGCATCTGATGTAACAACAGATGATTATGATACAGAAAACAACTCTGGTATTCCAAACTATGGAGATATCGGATCTGGTGTCTATAAAGGAAGCCGTCCATTAAACTATATCACCGATGGAGAACCAACTGGTCTTGTAGCAAAATTCATCCAATACGTCCTCTGGACAGAAAACAACTATAAATTCTTAAACGACAACGCATACGTAAGTATCTTTGACTAAAAACACAAAAAAATTTGGGGAAAAAAACAATTATTCCCCACAAATCTCTTTTTTTTATAAAACTAACCATTTAATAATAACAAATAATAACGTTATATAGAGTATATAGTCTATGTTGGAACCAGTTAAATAAAAAACATATTTTTTCCAAAATTAACAGATGAAACTGTCAATACCACAAATACCATTTTGGGCAATCACAGCAATACAAATAATACTATTTACAATAATCATACTGCCAGGAATAATCACACTGCCACTATTCATAATACCATTATTTATAGCATTAGAAATAGGCATAATATCAACTAATATAATAAAAATAAAAAAAAAGAAAAAAACATTTATTCTACTATCAGAAATACAGTTTTTTTTATACATACTATTAATCATAATATTTAAACCAAAAGAAACATTCAGTGTAGAAGAGATTTCAACAACTGTAATATTATTTTTTGTTCTAATCCTAGTAGCAATTGAAACACTATTTCTAATATATTTTATTTTCAAAGAAAAAGCAATAAAAAAAATCCTTTTTGTAATGGCCTCATCAACAACAATAATAGTTTTTTTAATAGTTTTTTTTGTAATGAAAGAAGGAATACCTGCATTTCAAGAAAACGATCCAATTGAATTTTTAACAGGAACTGAATGGGATCCCTTTTACAATGAACCATTTACAGAATCTGTGACATTAACAACTACTATTGAACCTTCAGATTTCAGCATCTATGTCGAAGCAAATCCTCAATATATACCGCAAGGTGAGTTTAGAAACAATACCTTGTATATCAAAAATAATGGGGCAACAGTTGATACATATTATATAGAAGTTACAACAACTTTAGATTACACTCTACAATCAGATAACATAACGATAAAACCAACAGAAACAGAAACGGTCAACCTGTCTGTCGAATCACCAACAAATACAGAGAATACATTAAAAATAAACGTAAAATCATCTAATAATCAAAGAGATAAAAATATCACAGTAAAATGCATCAAATCCAACTTTGGAGTAGTAATATATCCCAAACAAAAAACTTTTTTATTAAAATTAGAAAAAGACAGCCTTAACCAACAATACCAGGTGACAAATTTAGCAAACAACAAAGAAACATATATACTTGAATCGGTAGGGATAAACAAATTCAGACCCTTGGTAAAAGATATAGAAACAAGTAATCTGAAAGAAGAAGCAGTAGGCGAACAAATCAAAAAAACCTGGGAGATAGAACTCAATCCTTTAGAAACCAAAAAATTCACATTCAGACCAAATTTTGTGTATAGTAAAGTAAATGGAACTTATCCTATAGAATTAACAATTAAATCAAAAAAACAACCTGAAATATTTGCAAATTCAACAATAACTGTGATATACAGTGAAAACCTCGTAGTAACAGTTAAAGAATCAACAAAACAAATAGCATCTGACTCAAAAGCAATATATCAAGTGGCTTTAGATAAAGGAGTATTAGCAAACAAAGAATTTATAATAAAAAACAAAATAATTCAAGGTCAAGCAGAAATTCAAACTTTCTATAATACGACTCTAATAACAACAAACGAAGAACCAAAAAAATTTAGATTAGACCAACAAAATGGAAGTACAATAAATATAACGATAACACCAATAAATAATAATACAGAAAAAATAGTAACAGAATTTATAGTAGACATCGAAGGAAGTAAACCAGAAATTGGTGCATTACCCTTCATAGTACTAACGATTTTAACAACAATAATAGCAGTTTTAATTGCAGCACCCTTAGGCATTGGAGTAGCAATTCTTTTAGCAGAATTCACACCAAGTAAAATAAGAAAAATATTAAGACCAATTTATGAACTATTAGCAGGAATCCCCTCAGTATTATACGGTTTATGGGGGTACTATGCATTTGGCCCCTTATTAAGTGATCATGTATATCCTATCCTATCAAATACGATTGGTAACTATATCACTTTTTTTGCTCCTTCATCTTCTATGGGTCGAGGTGTATTTACTGCATCAGTGGTACTAAGCATCATGATTATACCCATAGTAATCACTCTATCAGAAGATGCTATAAGATCTGTAAGCCGATCGCTCAAAGAAGGATCCTTAGCTATGGGTGCTACAAGATGGCAAACTATGAGAAGAATAATTGTACCAAGAGCAAAATCAGGAATTACAAGCTCAATAATATTAGGAACAGGTAGGGCCATAGGTGAAACAATGGCAGTTCTTATGATAATGGGCGTAACAGTTAGATTACCAGAAACAATCTTTGACTCTGGTGTAACTATGACGGGAGTTATAGCAGCATTTTTTGAATGCACATTTAACGATCCTATAACCAGACACAGCCTATTTGCAATCGGAATAATTCTTTTCTTAATGGTTTTTTGTCTAAATATCATAATAGCGTATATACAGAAAAAAACAGATGAAGAAGAAAAAGAAAAACAAAACAACTCAATAATTATAAATATTTTAAAACTTTTTCAAAACAAAACAAAACAAAAAAATCAATACAACGATAACCAAGAAATAAACTCATTTGAAATACTATCTGTTCACCAACCCGATGAATACATATTATTAGATAACAACAACTCTATAGAAAACCTCGAAAGTCAAAAATATGAAAACGAAGAAAATAAAACCCAAAAAATAGATCCTGAAAGAGAAAAAATTAGAAAAATTTTTTCAAATACCAGATACAAATCATTAAAAAAAGCTCAATTTTTCGAAAAAATAAATACAGCAATATTAATCTTCTGTGGCATACTTGTCTCATTTTTCATATTATACATTTTATCAGATATAATCATAAATGGAGGATTATCGCTCCACATAGATTTTTTCACTCAAAGAGAAATAGCCGGTGGAAAAGAAGGGGGCTTCTTAAACGCAATATTAGGCTCTCTATACCTTGTAGCATTTGCAATAATAATCGCAGCGCCTCTATCAATAGGATCAGCAATTTATGTCCAAGAATATGCAAAAAAGAATAACATATTTACAAAAATAATCCTTTTTACATCAGACACACTAGCAAGTACCCCATCTATAATATTTGGTGCATTTGGCTTTATGCTATTTGTGTTATATCTAGGATTTGGATATAGCCTTATAGCTGGTGGTATAACACTCGCATTTATGGTAATACCACTAATGCTTAGAAGCTCAATTGAAGCACTTAAAGCAATACCCAGAGAATTCCAAGAAGGCGCATTAGCCTTAGGAGCTACAAAATGGCAAAGCATAAGAACAGTTATTTTACCACCCGCAACAGCAGCCATAATCAGCGGAGTTATAATATCTATGGGGCGGGCAATAGGAGAAACAGCAGCAGTACTTCTAACAGCAAACTATGCACAATCAATCCCCTCATCAATAATGGACAGCGCCGGCTCAATGCCTATACTAATCTACTATTATTATGATGAAGCATTAAGAATACCAATACTAGGAGAAAAAGTATACTCAGCAGCATTCATTCTAATAATTATGGTATTAATTCTAAATTTGGTTGCTAGACTTATAGGTTATAGATCATCTAGATTAATGAAAAATTAAAAAAAATATAGAAAACAAGGAGAAAAAAAATGAAAATAAACTACATTGTATTAACGGTAGCAATAATTGCTACAGTATTGATATCAGTTATATTGCTAACAAATATAAATTCAGATAAACAAGACCTCAAAACAATAACAGTTGAAGAATTTTACAAAGATATAGATTTTAATTTTGATATAAAAAATAAAACAGTAACACTAAATTTTAAATCATACAATGACGGAGATTTAATAATAATCAATGATTACATCTCAAATATAACCTATTATGACTCAAGTAAAATTGATAAAAATGAAAGTGAACACACAGAAATCCAATTCATGGTTGAAGATGGTGTAAAATACAGCTTTTTTTTCCAAGACAATCTAAATAAAACATATAATCCACAAGATAATGTAGAAATAAAATTTCATATTAAACAATATAACTATACAAAAATGAATCAAGAAAAAAATATGATATTCACATATATAGAAGAAATTTATGAAGAAGGGTTCAATAAGAACTACTACGAAACAAATAGAAAAGTTCTCCTGCCATCAAAATCTATAAGATTAATCTAATTTTTATTATTTTGTTATTTTAACACACTAAATTTAAATATCAAATGTGTCAAATATTATCACGATATATATGAGTTTTGAAAAAGAAAACATCAAAACTACAATATTAACACTTTCTGGAGGCATAATGATGGCCCATGGAACAAGAATGATTTTTCAAGGTATATTCAAACCCAATTCATTTTACCAGCCAACACTATTTGACATCCTATTTGATTGGACAACACTAACCATATTAGGAGCAATAGTATTTTATTACTCAATAACAAACTTTTACAAAAACTTAAAACAAAAAAAACCTCAACTATAAAAAATAAATAAAATACATAACAAATCTTTAAATCCCGAAACCAGACTAATAACATCCAAAAAAAAACTTTGGAGAAAAAAATGCATACAATAGTTGGGGCGATACTTTTTTCAATATTTATTACAAGCCTCTGTGCACTATTAATAACCTTATTTAAATTTGAAAACATAGCAAAATATGCAGTAATAGCTCTCTCTGGAAGCATAATGATAGCACATGGAACAAGAATGATAACACAAACCCTATTTTACCCAAACAGTTGCTATAAACCTGGACTATTTGACCTTATGTTTGACTGGTTAACACTAACACTACTTGGAATATTTGTTGCACAATACGGATTCTCTAAATTTTATACACAAGAAAAAGAGAAATACTCCAAAAAACATGATTAGCTCAATCTTTAGGGGAAAAAATTATGAAAATGGATTTTGAAAAAAACACTGTAAAAGATGGATATGGAACCTGGAATATTTTAGAAAAACAAAACGACTGCTACATAGCACAAGGATATGGAAATATCCATGATGGAGAACACGCCTATAACATCGGTTTCAGAGATCAACACATATCCGTAATGAGGATGCTACCTGATCATTTCTATGATCTAAGCATAGCTGTGATAAACACGATAAAACAACTACCAGATGACTCAGAACAACCAAAATTAACAGAATTTAAAAAACTAATCAAATAATAATCATTTTTTTCTAATTCTTATATTCATCAATAATTCTTTTGTAGATTTTTTTTATTTTTTTATCCCGAATCTTAGAATTATATTTTCTTATGTCTTTGAACAACTGTTCTTTTGTACAAACAGGTCCCATCTTGTCATCTATTTTAATTGAATCTAAGTTTTTTTTGTTTCCCTTATGAATATAAATTGTGTTTACATCTAATGAATCATAATAATCTGCAAGTGTTGCAGATCTATAGGAGCTTTTATTCTTCAAAGATTTAATCCTTTTATGAATCCTAATCTCCTTGGTTTTATCTAATGTAATTATTTCAAGAATTCTAGTTGAACTCCATTCCAGCCCATAATAACGAGCTGCTGTAGTAAGTGCCCAATACCATTTTTTTTTACCATATTTTATATTGAATAAAGATGTAAAAAAATCCTGTTTATCAGCAATAAAATGCCCCTTTCTTTCTATATCTGTTGGAATATAATATATGCTTTTAAAAAAAGTTGGAATAATATACAAGGATGATAGTGATTTCTGTAAAGAATATTTTTTTTTGATTTCATTTGATTTTACAAAAACTCCATTTCCGAAAATATCAACAAAATTCTTGTAACCACTCATAAATCCACCTCTTAAAATCTACAAATTCATCATAAGGAAGCCTTTGGATTTGTTTATTTGTTTGAAAAACTAGTAAATCATCCTTAGTTGTATTCTTTAAATCTTTTAGTCGTTCTTCATAATGTTGTTCAATAACTTCACAATCTTGTTCAGGAAATAAAAATAAGGATTTTGTTTCTTTTTTTATTTTGAAAAGATCTACTAAATCTCGCGGGTCATACATTGATCTACATAAAAGAGAACATAATTTCATGTTAGCATAGGTCTGCATGTCAAAAAGCAAAACATCAGTTTGATTAACAGTTTTTTTTTCAATACTTTTATAGATGGTTGCATTGTTGAAAACATCAATTTTTATGTTTGGTCCAATAAATAATGTATGTTTATCTTTTGATTTTATTTTAAAACCTTTTTTTGTTAGTTTGTTAGATAAGTTTTGTATCATTTTTTCTTCATGAGTTGTACCGATGCTGGTTGCGTTTGGATCATATAAATCTATGTCTTCAGAAGCTCTGTATTCATCAAAGATGGCAAGGTTTAAAGATGTGCCACCTACGAAAACTAAATCTAATGTATATGCTTCTTCAATTATATAGGTCCAGTTTCTTTTAATCCATGTCCACTTATCAAAAACCGACATACATTCCAATAAGATTAAACTATTTTTAATCTTTTCGATTTGTGCTTTGAATGTTGTTTTTCTACTATTAATTAAAAAAAATAATGACTTTATATTTTTTTGAACCTGGCAGATGAATTATATATCAACAACATTTATCTATAATCTTAATAATAAAAATCAACTAACATCTATATCTTTTTTATTTATTGATTTTTTTCTTCCCTTTCCTCATCATATTTTTTCATTAAATCCATCATGGATTGTACCCCCATATAAACTCCAGCATTAAACACTTCTTTTGACATCTCTTTTTTTGACATTTTAAGTAATTCTTTTTTTTCTCTTGACCATATCTTAG
>CAYMOC010000090.1:0-6798 GCA_964391965.1 uncultured Thermoplasmatales archaeon
TCCATGATTTAAAAAATGATTTATCTCCTAATTATTTATTTTGGGATGAAGCCTATCTAAAAAAACAATATAAAATCACAAAATATTTGAAAAAATAAAAAAACTTAAATATTTTAAACAATCGTTAATTATAAGTACCAAATAACGAATTAAAAGTCATGATACGGACACCCTGCGAATACATGATGTGGAATGGACTACCCGTCATAAGAAAAGAAATAGCAGCATGTATGATCAACGACTTCGGTCTAACCCAAAAAGAAGCCGCAGAAAAACTTGGAATAACACCAGCGGCAGTATGTCAATACCTCTCTAAAAAAAGAGGAGGAAAAATAAAAGTAAAAATAATAGATGAAATAGTAACCGAAGAAATAACGATCTCAGCTAGAAAAATAATAGAAGATGGAAACGGGTCAGTTAAACCAGAAACATGCAGAATATGCAGAATCATAAGAGAAAACGGAAAATTCAAAGAATTTTGTATAGCATGTGAAAAATAAGACCTTTTTAAGAATCAATTAAATCAATCTTTCTTTTTTTTTAAAAATTTATTCCAAAAAGAAACACCATTAAAGGAATAGAAATTAAGGACACAATAAAACTTACAACCATAAACTGACTCACTATACCTCTATTACCACCAGCACGTTCAACAACCAAAGGAACCGCTGTCACCGGTGGCACTGCGGCTTGCAGGACCAATAACAATGCTACAGTATAGCTAATATATGGTTTTAAAAGAACAACGATTCCAATAAAAATAAGGGGAAAAACAAAGTTTTTAACCGATACAAATTTTATTAACTCAAAAATCTCTAGATTTCCTTGTTTTTTATAATCAATATAAATATTTCCACCCAAAATTATCATTAACAATGGAATTGTCATAGCTCCAATCATTGAAAAAATTGATACTACTGTATCTGGAACATAGTTTCTTAAACCCAGATATACAAGAATTATCGCTATTATAGTAACTACTAATACCGGGTGAAAAATTTTACTCCAATCAATTTGTGTTTTCCCTTTTTGGGTTGGATAAAAAAATTGATATGTTGTGAAGAAAAAGGCTGGATAAAATATTGTAAACAAAAATAAGCTTATTATATACTGGGAGTTATCCCCGAACATACCAGATAGAATTGCTAACGGGAAGAATATACCGTTTTGATAAAAAAGTGTTATTGCAAATTCTTTACGTGTTTCTTTTTTTGAAAGATATCTGAAAAGAAACATAAGTCCTGCTGCAGTTATTGTAAAAAATGCCCACCATAGTGGTAGTTGCCACCAATCAGGGTTGGTTTTTGGTGAAAAATCTGATAGTATATCTACAAATATTAGACTAGGTAGGGCTATATCTAAAGCAAGAGGCGATAGCAGGCTTAGTATTCTTCCAGGTATTAGTTTTCTTTGTATGATCAAAAAACCAATAAGCCCTATACCAAGTAGTACTGCTACTGATTGAAATGTTGTTACAAATAAGTCCATTTAATCACTTTATTTTAAACAAGGGTGTTTTTTAAGGTTTTATGTAATGGTAAGTTATAAAATAAATGATTGTATTCACCAATTACAGAAAAAAAATATTTGGGAGGTATTTTTGAGTTTGAATGATAGCATGAAGATTTTGCCTTTAATGGTTAAGGATCATTGTAAAATAGAGAATTTACTAGACGAGCTGGAAGAGAAATCTAAAAATGAAGATTTTGATGAATTAATCGATGTTTTTCATGATTTTGAATGGACGCTTGAGAAACATGTTTTCACTGAAGAGAAAGCTGTTTTTACTTATTATAATCCAACAGATGTTTCAGAGGGATATAAGATGCTTCCTAAGCTTACTGAGCATCATAACTTTATTCTTAATAAGTTAAACATATGGCGGGATAACATTCGTAAAAGAAAACCTTTGGATGACATTTATAGTCTTAAGGAATATTTGAAGAATCATAGAGAGTTTGAAGAAGAGGAGTTTTATCCCCGGCTTGACAAAGAGCTTGATGAAAAAGAAAAAAATAGGATTATCTCTAAAATTTCTGAAATTGTATGAACCTGGGAGGTTTGATTTAAAGTATGGTTAATAAGTTTAAATGTGAAGAATGCGGTAAAGAAGTTGAAGTTTCTGAAAAACAAGATGTTCCTGAATGTTGTGGTGAGAAGATGAAGCAGCTTCCTTTGGATTATTGTATTCAGCCATCTCATCCAGAGCATGCTCGTCCTATGGATGATGAGGAACCTTGTGATGACGGACGCGGTGGAATAAAAGAATAAAAAAAATTTGGAGGTGAAAAAAGAGATTATGAGTTGCGGTAGTGTTTGTTGTGTTTGCGGAGAGGAACATCATGAAGAAGAACATATTTATGATGTTGAAATAAAAGGTGAAACAAAAAAAGTTTGTAATGAGTGTTTAACAGCAATTAAAGGTCTTGCCTAATTTTTTTATTATTTTTTTTCTTTCTTTTCTTTATCTTCTATATAATTGAATACATTTTTTATGCTTTTTTCGGTTCGTTCTGTATTTTTTTCTAGTTTTATTATGTGTTCATTCATTTTTTTTTATATGGTTATCAAGTATGTCTATATGTTTATCTATCTGTGTTTGATGTAGATCCATACCTTGTAGATGTCTTAATAAAAGTAGGATAACTATTATCTCTACTGCTAGTACAAGTATTTCTACTATTAGTAAAACTTGTGTTATTTCCGCCATTTTTATTATACCCAATTTTTTTATGGAAATAAGGTTGTCATTAAAAAATTTGTCCTATAAATTTTTTAGGAAAACTTTTCAAAACGTTCCTTTTTGGCTTTACAGATAGGGCAAACACCAGGTGGTTCATCACGAGCACAAAGATAACCACAAACCCTGCAACGCCAAACCGGAACAGATTCAGAACTCAAAAAATCACCCTCATTTTTCTTTTCTTTAAACTGAGCCCTATCCTTTCTGTCTGGACGTCTTTCAGGGATAGAACCCACTTTTTTCTCCCCGTCAACAACAGCCTTGGAAACATAAAGTGCACAATAACAAGCATCATACTCATTAAGATCAGCATCACGGTAATCACAAGGACAGATAATATCTAAATCTTCTTTTTTATCTCCATCAGCCAACCTGCAAGGACAAGCCCAATAACCATAACGCTCCTCGTTTTCAAGTAAACCCTCAACCAACTCTTTAGTAAAATCAGTATCAGGATTCAAATGATAACCCGATGACTCAGCTTCCCGATCAAGTCTTTTATAAAGCTTATCAATCTCTTCATCAGACACCATAAAAAAAACCTAACCTTCTAATTTTTCTTTTATTTCATCTTCCTTAAAACCAACAATGACCTTATCATCATCTATAACAATTGTTGGAAAAGAACCACGTTTGTTATATTTTTTAAGCTCAGACACTACCTCTTCTCTTTCCTTTCCTTCAAGTTTGTCAACAAAAATAAAACTATACTTTACACCAAGATCACTCAAAAGCCTTTTTGTTTTCTTACACCAAACACATGTACTAAGAGCATACAGCATAACTTTTCCTTTATCTTCACCTTCAACAACTTCTGGTTCAACCATCATTTTTTTCTCCTTTATATTTATTCAAAAAAACAAAATCATCAAAACTTTTTCTATCTGGACGCTTTTTTTCAGACTCTATTTGTTTATCAGACAAAACCGGTTTTATTTCTTTTGAATGCTTTCCAACTATAACCAAAGTTATAACCTGCATATCCTCAGGAATACCTAAAACCTTTCTTGTTTTTTTAGGACTGTAACCAGCTATTGGATGAGCAACAAGACCCAGTTCTGTTGCACGTAGAACTAAAAAACCAGTCGATAGACCCGTATCAAAAAGATAATACTCTCGATCATAAATCACACAATCATCATCCCTGCGGGCACAAACCACAATAATCATTGATGCATCAAATGCCCATTCATTGCCTTTAGATAAAACATCCTTCATCTTATCTAACATTTTTTTATCATAAACAAAAACATACTGCCAGGGTTGATTATTAAAACATGAACAAGAAAGCCCTGCTGTTTCAGCAAGATCATAAATTAAATCTTTTGTAATATCAATTTTTTCAAGAGAACGAAACGCCCGTCTTTTTTCTATTGCTTTTTTTACATCCATAAAAAACCCAGATCTTATAATAAACACAGTTTTTTAGGTTGTTTTCCTTGTATTAAGCAACCTATTTCCTTTCTCTGAAACATGAAGTGTTTTACGTCTACCTTCTTTTTTGATATAAACAAGTCCTTTCTTTACAAGAATATCTATCCTTTTACTAGTCGTTTTACTAACAATTGAAAACTTTTTACCAACATCTTTAAATGAAACCAAAACCCGGTTTTCATTCCTTTCATATATAAACTCTAAAATATCATATAAATCATTAGAAATATCTACATCATCAATTTTCTGACCAGGTAAATCTTTGAATTCATTTCCAACAATAGCAATTTGTTGTTTATCAAAAATATTTGGATCAAAATAAACAATAAAAATAGAATCTGTTTCAGAGATGATATCATTTATAAGATAAAGTTTTTTTATTAATTCTTCAAAAGAAAAATTTGTTAAAAGATAATCAATTCTATCCAATAAAATAACACTGTTTTTGTTTTTTTCACAAAAAATCTTTATTTTGTTTATTAACGCATCTAAATCTGAAATAGTATCTTTTTTGTTTTTGATCTTGTTTTTCAAAAATAAAAAACTTGAATTTTTTAGTTGATTTTTAAAATCGATTCTATCAGATTTCCCCCGAGTTATGTATAATCCTTTGTACTCTGAAAGAGTAAAAGTTTTAAAAAGTTCAACTGCGGGTTTAAAACTATCACCTGAAACCATGTAACTACAGCCCTTAAGAACACGTCCATGATATTCAGAATCAATAGTTACATCCGTACCGATAAATAATGATGTATTAACTCCGTTTTCCTGAGTTTGTCTAATTGGTGATGCATTAAAACGTAATATGCGATAGTTACCCTTTTTTGTTTTGATAAAAGTATTTTTTAAAACAAGTTTTTTTCCACTACAAACATGTCCAAGATTTTCTTTCACGTCAACAGCTTTTTCAAAAACTTCTAAATCATCAATTTTTTTATTCAAAACTTGTTTTCTTGTGTAACCAGTTAGTTTTTCAGCTGCCCGATTCCAAAGAACTATTTTGTGTTCTTCATCAACAGCCATAATAATCTCAGAAGCACTATTAATCACATTTTCCAAATAATTCATATTCCTAAGATTTTCAAGTTCAGCTTTTTTACGGTCAGTTATATCTTTTACTACAAGTTGAACAGTTCTTCGTCCATCAGAATGAAAAACAGGAACATAGATATTATGAAAAAATCTACCATTTCTACTATCTTCAAATTCAACCATTTTATTTGTTTCTAAGACTTGAAGACCTTTTTTTATCCTGTCCTCCAAAGTTTCTTCAGTTTTAAAAAAATCAACCTTTTTACCAATTACTTTATCAGCATCAACATTTAAACTTTCAGCCATCGCAGGATTTATGGCAACCAGAGATAAATTCTCATCTACCTCAGCAATAAGCTCAGGAGAAGCCTCAAATAATGCCCTATATCGTTCCTCAGCATTTTTTCGTTCCTCTATTTCTTTTTTAAGCTGAAAATTTACCCTGCTTAGTTCAGCTGTTCTTTCTTTAACCTTTTTTTCAAGATGAATATTCATCTGTTTCAATCTTATCTGAGCATCTTTTAATTCCTGTTCAGATTTTTTTCGATCCGTGATATCCCTAGCTAAACCCAGAATGTATTCTCCATCAGAGAGGACAATTTTTGAAAGAGTGACCTCCGCAGGGTAAACATTTCCATTTTTTCTTTTATGATGTGTTTCAAAAGTTAACGGAGGGTCACCTGGTTTTAGTTTCTTCCAATATTTTATAGAATCTTTTCGTTTTATTGATTCGGGATCAAGATCAAAAATAGTCATTTTAGTTAATTCTTTTTTAGAATAACCCGTATTCTTCTCTGCAGCATTATTTACATCAATTATATCTCCATTAATATCATGAAGAAACAACATTTCAGCAGCTTGTTCAACCAATGATCTGAACTTGATTTCACTTTCTTTCAAAGCAGCTTCTGTTTTTTTCAAATCAGATATATCATCAACGATAGATAGAAAAGAATAGTTACCTCTAAAACTAAGGGGAACTATAGTGGTACGATAAAAAGTATTTCTATCCGGATCAAAATCCTCAAAGGTAACTGGTTTTTTATTTTTAATAACTTTTTCAAAAACGTCCATACGATTTTTAAAAAGAGAATCATCCAAACAATCAATAGGAACCTTGCCTATTAGTTCATCTGGCTTTTTTCCAAGTGTTTTAGCCATAGCAGGATTAACAGAAAGAACACGAGCGTTTTCATCAACTTCAATAATTAACAAAGGAGAATTTTCAAAAAAAGCCCTGTAACGCTCCTCAGCCTCTTTTCTTTTTGTTACATCTGATTGAAAACCAGTATAACCAACAATAGAACCCTGTTTATCTTTTATTGGAGTAACTTTCATTTGACAAAGAAAAATACTACCATCCTTTTTTTTGTTTAAATGAACCCCAACATAATTTTTTCCTGAACAAACAGCTTCATATATCTTTTTTTGAAAACCATTAGATTTTTTATCAGTATTAAACAAATCCGGTGTTTTTCCTATAAGTTCCTCAGATTTAAAACCCCAGAGTTTCTCAGCAGCTGAATTCACATAAACAATTCTAAAATTTTTATCTGTTCGAATAATTGCATCAGAAGATTGTTTAACTA
>CAYMOC010000091.1:0-6772 GCA_964391965.1 uncultured Thermoplasmatales archaeon
AAAAAAAAAATTAAAAAAATTTTTTTATTTTTTTGCGTAGAATTTACTCCATCGAACACGACGAGGTACACGTTTCAAATTTATCATGTTCTTCTGACATTTCATACCACAGAAATAAAGAACAGTTCCATCTTTTTTACCATAGATTTTACCTGTTCCAGGTTCTATTTCATCTCCGCAGAATGTACAAGTTCTTTTTTCAACCATAAAACATCAAACCCTAAAAAAAAAATTTAATATTAGCCTCTGAATCCTTTGGCTTCTCTTTGTGTTTCACTAAGCATTAGTATATCACCAAGTTGCACGGGACCCATCACATTACGAGCAATGATTTTTCCTTTATCCCGACCATCAAGTACTCTAACTTTTACCTGTGATGCTTCACCAGCCATTCCTGCTCTTCGAAGTATTTCTACAACTTCACAAGGTGTTCCATCTACCATTTTCTTAACCCTGCTTTTTTACTTCATTTATTTTTTTAACAATATTATCTATACCTGATTTATCTTTTCCAGGATTAACAATTGCAACAGCAGTGGTTCCTACTTTTAATCCAGCTGATGATCCTAGTTCTTCTTTGCTTGGAACATACGTATATGGTATATTTTTTTCTTCACAAAGAACAGGCATATGAGCGAGTACTTCCTCTGGTGAAACGTCTTCAGCCATAACAACTAGTTTAGCTTGTCCACGTTCTACTTGTTTTGTTGCTTCATTTGCGCCTTTACTTACTTTTCCATTATCTCGAGCTTTCTCTACAAGATCATAGGCTAAATCTTGTAACTCTTTTGGTGTCTGAAATCTTACATACATAGCCATAACTTTTTTAGCCTCCTTACGAATTTTTCCGTTATTTTCGGAAAGCCTTCATAGATAAACCAAATACACACATATTGGTTTAAAACGTAAAGCTTGCAATAACGGTCCTATATAAAAAACTTTTTCAGAAAAAAACCATAATAGATGATTACACGGGAAGAGATGTTCTTTCGACTTCTAGTCTATCAGCTGTCGGATATTCTTCTATCATATAACAGTTAAAACCATTTTTTGTTAATGTTTCTGATAGTTTTTCTAGAATCCAAACAGCTGTTTCAACACGATTTCTGGAATCATTCAAAAAAACAAGATCAGAATCAACCCCAAAATCTTCTATTAAAATCTTTTTTATTTTTTCAACTGAGAAATCTTTTTTATCAACAATTCCCAGAATCAGTGTTCCATCATCTGATATGATTTCATGAGACATAGCAACATTTTCAGCTCGTCTTTTAATCCTATTTCGAAGTTGAACTGCATCTTTAAAAGAACAAGAACAATAATGAACACCGATATCAACGTCTTCCTTCAAACATCGCTCTATTACATCATATGCACATTTTTCACTACCCATTACATGTGAAGAGAAATCATTTTCCGCCTCATAACCCATATCAACAAGTTTCTGTTGATTTGTTTCAGAAAACTCAAGCTCATTTAGATTAACCCAACACAGATTTTTTTCATTTGCCCATTTAATTAAATCAAAGATTTCATTTTGCATACCCGGCATAGCAGGTATCTCCAATGCTACATCAAGACCATAAACCAAGATTTTTTCAATATTTTTTGAAACAGGTGAACCCTTAATTTTACTCCAAAAACCTGGCGAGGGATGAAAACGTATTTCATCAAGACCCACATCTACCATTTTTTCCACGGTTTCTATGTTTTTTAAACCAGAGGTATAAAGATGTATATGAAAACCTGAACCAAAAAAACCTTTCAAAATTTTAATATATCTAATTGTACGCTCTGCAACCATCAAAGGATCACCACCTGTGATACCTGCACCGCAGGCATCTATAAGTTCTGCTTCCTTGATTAAAACCTCTGTATCATCCTCATTTTTTAGTTCCCATTCATCAGCAAAAACCCGATCTTTACCAATCTTTTCAGAGCTAAGAGGACAGTAGTAACAATTCGATGGACATAAACCTGTGATTAAAACAACCATCTTACAACCCTCCGCACACATCTTACAAGCCGGAGGAAGAGGTTCTATATATCTACTTTTTTTCAACCATTGATTAATTTGTTTCATAAACAAAACCAAAAAAATATTATTTTATTCAAGTCCATCTTCCGTGATTTTAAAAAAAGTAGTTTTGTATTCGGGTTGAGAACGATGTTTGATAATAGTTGCTTTTCTTTTACCAGTACCTGCCTTGTTAAATTTCAGAATAGTTTTTGCAACATGCTCTACACCCATACCAGAGAAGGGTTTTACATCATCATTATCAACTGAGTAAACCTGCCCTACTATTATTGCATAAAAATTTTTTTTACGAGCCTCAACCTGCAGATTTGCGATTTGACGATTAAGAGAACGAATATTACACAAGTCATCATTTTCAACACTCAAACGATAAAACATGTTATAGGTGTCAAGAACAATCATTCCAAGGTTTTTAACCTTAAACGAATTTTTAAGCATTCTTTCTTGTTCTTCAAAAGAAGACGGATTAAAAAACAATATGTTTTCAACAACTTTATCATAATCACTGTTACACATCTGCCGTAAACGTTCCAATGAGACTCCTTCACTATCTATATATGCTACTTTTTTACCAGACAACGCTATGTTTCTAGCAGCCTGCAGGCAGAAATTTGTTTTTCCGCTACCGGGTTCACCATAAATCTCCGTAATGGAAGCATTTTCCACACCGCCTCCGAGAAGATCATCAAGGGAGGTGCAATCTATATTCAGATGTTTCATAAATCAAACAAATTCACAAACATTTTTTTTTTATTTGTATGTCAGCGTGTTTTCAAATAAAAAAATTTTGTATAATAATTATTTTTTTATTTTTTGTTTTAACATACAGGTTTTACATAAATCTTCTGAACAAGGCTCCCCGCAAACTCTGCATTTATTTAATTCAACTGTTGGATATTTTTCAAATAAAAGACCCTTAATACTTTCATAACTATTAAGAATACTATGCCTTGTACCAGGATGATCAAATTCTAAATCATTAATGATTTTTTGAAATTTTTTACGATGAGAATCACTAGAAAATGGACACACTGAGTCATAAAACTCCAAATTGTTTAAAATAGCGTATAAAGCATTTTCTTTTTCAGGAATAGTTCGAAGAGGCATAAAACGAGGTATAAGACCTGGTTGAATTTTTTCATGAGGACCAAGACGCGCTAGTTTCTGCATGTCACCATTAACAAAATTCATCAAAATAGACTGAGAGATATCATCCAGATTATGACCCGTGACCAAACGATTCACATTTAGTTTTTTAGCAGTTGTATTCAAACAAAAACGACGGAACACACCACAATATGCACAATCACCAAGTTCTTTCTCCATAGACCCTATTTCATCCATCCGATAACCCATCACATCTTTAAAAGAAACAACATAATGCTCTATTCCAAGTTTTTCACAATTTTTCTTAGCAGTTTTTATGTTTTCATCCCGGTAACCATGTATTCCTTCATCAACAGAAATAGCTATAATTTCAACATTTTTACGCACAGAAAAAATATCATGAATCATCTTAAGTGCAACTGTACTATCTTTACCACCTGAAACGGCTACACCAAACCTAGTTTTTTTATAGGTTTTACCTTGTTTTTTTACATCTTTTTTAACACGTTTCTCAAAATAACGTATAAAATGATCCTTGCAAAGATGTGTACCATTGTATCGAATCAATGTTACTGCAGGATTACTGCATTTACTACATTTTTTAACCATTATAGCCAAAGACACCTAAAGACTCTAATATAAACCAATTTTTTTTACTGTTTTTTTAATTTTTCAAGATTTAGTTCAAAACCAATCACTGGATGTTCTAGATCATAGTTTTTAATAGATTTGGGGTGAAGTTCTCCAAAAAAACCTATTTCATCACTACCCATTGTTACACTAGCACATCTTCCTTTTACAAAACCAGGGTGATCAAAGTTTTTAATATTATAATCCAAATTCATCTCACGAAGAACAGCTTCAGCTATAGATTTACATTCTGTAAAATTTGCCTTGGCATCTATTTTTACAAAACCCAGATGATAACAGTTTTTAAAAGTTTCATCAACCACAATACCTAGTTCAAAAATCTGTTGAGGTAGTCCATGATGACGGTTTTCATTCAAAATATTAAGAAGAGATGGCAGTAAACCCACACGAAGACAAGTGTATTCTTCACCAACAGGATTTTCGATTTCAACCCTATTTGTTTTTTCAAGCCCTATGCTTTCAAACTCTGTTGTTTCATTTGAAATCGTAAACGTAGTAACCTCATTAAAACCTAGACCAATTAGTGTGTTTTTTATATGATCATAAAAACCCTGGTTTTTTAGTGTTTTTCCAAAAGTAAGAGCCTGAGGAAGACTTGTTTTGAAATCATTATATCCAAAACCTACTGCTACATCCTCAACAAGATCTATATCATGAAGAATATCAGCCCGCCACGAGGGTGTTTCAACAACAATTGTTTTATCATTTGTTTTTTTTGCATGATGACCCATTTTTTCAAGATAACCTATTACCTGTTCAGTTTTGAAATCAGTTCCCAGTATTTTGTTTACATAATCAACACTAACCTGGTTTTCCATTGTTTCTAAATCAGGTGACAAGAATTCTTTTTCATTGTCTTCAACTGTGGTTGAATAGATTTGCCCACCTCGTTCAGCAAGGGCTGTTGCAACAATATTAAGTGCATATTTAACAGCTGAAAAATCTGTTCCAGTAACATCTAAAAAAATATCTTTCGTAAAAGGTGTAACCTCAGTTAGTATACCATTAATAATAGGTGGATAAGACAGTACATTGTTGTTTTTATCAAGTATTATCGGATGTTTATCAAAACCTTCTAGAAGATGAGCAAAAGCTTGTCCTTTTTCATGTTTCTTAAGTATTTCTGTCATCGTCCAAGAATCTGTTTTACCAAGAGGTATAAACTGAACCGTATCAGGATCCACTGCTTTATACACAAAAGGCGGCTGCACGGCCTCAAAATTATGAACCCCTATCGCTACTTTTTTTCGATTACGACCCAGACCCATATGTAATTTCTCCTGAAGTTCCATTAAGGATTTTATAAGATTATCAGTCATAGTTACATCCTTAACTAGAGCTGTTGCGATAAAAGGCCGTACTTTTTTAACAGAATCATCAACCGTTAAAATTACATCAGATTTTTCAACATCATATTTTTTGATTCCTTTTTCAAAATCAAAAAAAGCACGTGACGCACGAGCTATTCCTTCAACTGATGCCAAATCCGGTCGGTTTGGAAAAAACTCTATACCAATTTCGTTACCATTAACCCGATCTAAATCAGCACCAATCATAGGTAGCTTTTCAAGTAATTCATCCTTAGAAATCTTATATCCTAGAAGATCAATGAAATCTTCATAATCAAATGTTACTACAGGCATAATAAAAAAGTAAAATGATTTTTTGATATAAAGGTATTTGTTTTACAGCAGATTTTATTTGAGAAAATAATCAATAATATTATAAAACATTAGAGTATTGTAAACAAACTAAGTTTTTGGAGAGGCAGACAAAAAATTTTGTATTTGGGTGAGTAATTTATGGATATTAGACAAGATGAAATAACCACTTTTCATGACCTTAAAATTGATAAAAAAAAGCTTGCGAAAGCAGTTAGTGATGTTTCACAGGTGAGACCTGTTTCAGTTATTCTTCCTATGCTTTACAAAGAAATTAAAAATGATGCACTTGGAAACATAGTAAAAGGTTTGAATAAGTGTACTTATCTCCAAGAGGTTATCGTTCCATTAGCTGCAAAAGATGAAAAAGAGTTTAACCATGTTAAACGTTTTTTTAGAAAACTTGAAATCCCTAAACTTATCATGTGGTGTAACGGTCCACAAATAACAGGTCTTTTAAATGATCTTAAAAAAGATGAGATTAATCTTCTAAAATTTCGTGGTAAGGGTCGTGATGTCTGGCTTGCTATGGGTATAGCTAGTCTACGATCTTATGCGTTCTGTCTTCATGATGCAGATGTTCGGCATTATGATGAATCGATTCCTACTAAACTTTTGTATCCGGTGGTTGAACCTGAGCTTGATTATGAGTTCAACAAGGGATATTATGCCCGTGTGAATCTTGAAGAACGGATCATGTATGGTCGTGTTTTCCGTTTGTTTATCCATCCGATATTACGTGCTTTCGTTGACAATATAAATCATGAAACAGATTTCACTCGTTTCCTTCGTTCATTTCGTTATCCTATAGCAGGCGAATTTGCTCTTACTAGTGACTTGTCACTTGATGTTGATCTACCCGGTGATTGGGGTATAGAAATTGGTATTATGGCTGAAATGTACAAAAATGTACCATTGAAAAGAATATGTCAAACCGATCTGGGTTTTTACGAACATAAACATCAAAAAGTTGGAACAAAAACAACCGGTTTAACCAAGATGAGCGGAGATATTCTAAAAACTCTACTTAGGGTGCTAGTGGAAGAAGATAATATAGAGATTTCTAAAGAAAGCCTTATTTCATTACGGGTTTTGTATCTTCGTTATGCCCGAGATGCTATAAGAAAATATCATGCAGATTGTCATTTTAACAATTTAAAATATGACCGGCATAAAGAAGAAAACATTGTTGAAAAATTTGGTCAACAAATAATGAGAGCCGGTGTAAGTTATATGAGAAAACCAGTTGGTACATGGATACCTGATTGGTTACGAGCAATATCTGCTCGAAAAAAAATAAGAGAGGAATTACTTG
>CAYMOC010000092.1:0-1972 GCA_964391965.1 uncultured Thermoplasmatales archaeon
CAAAGTTTTTCGATTTCATCTATTTTTATTTTTTCTTGTTTACCTGTTTTCATGTTTTTTATAGCAATCTTGTTTTCTTTTAGTTCATCAGGACCAATTATTATTGTGTTTTCAGCGTTTTTTGAATCAGCATATTTCATTGCTTTTCCAACATTACGACGTTTAAGATCAACATCTACTTTGTATCCATTGTTTCTTAGTTTTTCTGCGATTTCAAAAGATTTCATCAGTGTTTCATCATTTACAGGTATAACAAAATAATCAATTTTTTGTTTAGGAAAATCTTGTTTTTCTGTTTCTAATGCTACAAGAGTTCTATCAAAACCAATTGCGAAACCTGAGGTTGGAGTAGGGTTTCCCTCAAAAAGTGGTATTAGTTCATATGCCCCGCCGCCGCAGAGTTGTTTTTCTGCTCCAAGAACAGGTGCTTCTATTTCAAAAACTATTCCTTTGTAGTAATCAAGTCCTCGTACGATACTCATTTTGATTTCTGGTTTCTCTATTTTAAATATTTCTTCTAAAAACTTTATTGTTTTCTTAAGATTTATTAGTTCTTCAGTTGGTTTAGGATCAGATTTTATTATTTTTTCTATTTTTTCTATATTTGATTCTTGTAGGGTTTCTAGAAGATCTTGTATTTCATCATTTGTTAGGTTATATTCTTTTAATGCATCTGTAAGTTCGTCCCATTCTTCTTTATCTATTAATGGTGTCAGATATTTTTGTTTCTCCGAATCAAGGTTGAATTTTTTGAAAATTGTTGATAGAATAGTTAGGTTTCCTATGTTTAGATTTATTTTTTTAAGTCCTACTTTTTTAAGAATGTTGTATGCCATGGCTATGAGTTCAGCATATGCTTCAGGTGTGTCTACGCCTATTAGTTCACAGCCTGCTTGAGTGAATTCCCGGTATCTTCCTTTTTGTGGCCGGTCGTATCTGTAACAGTTTCCTATGTAGTATACTTTCAAAGGTTTGGGTTCCATCTGCATTTTTTCTACATAGAATCTTATAACAGGAGCAGTTAGTTCAGGGCGAAGTGAAAGTTTTCTTCCTCCTTTATCTTCAAATGAATAGATTTCATCTATTATTCCTTGTCCGGATTTTGCTGTGAAAAGTTCAAGTGTTTCAAAAGTAGGTGTTTGGATTTCCTGGTATCCATAGTTTTCAAAAACAGTTCTTATTTTATTTTCTACATGTTTTCTTTTCTGCATTTTTATTGTAGTAAAATCCCTGGTTCCTCTTGGTTTAGCAAACATTTTTTTTCATGTATGAAAAAGCTTATTTAATATTGTTTCTGAAAAGATAAAAAAATTTGTGAAAAAAAGAGTATTTCTTAAATAATTTTAATGCATTCAGAGAATTAATATTTGAGGGTTTAACTATGAATGATGAGATCGCTATGCAAATACTAAATGAACTTAAAAATATTAGAGAAAGTATCGATGGTTTAGGAGATATAATACGAAATAAGTAAAGATATGTGATTTTTTTTTAAACTATCTTATTTTTTTTACTATTTTCATGTTTTTTTACAACAGATTCAATTTTTTCTGAATCTCCAAGAATATAATGTTTTTCCCAAAACTTTGCTGCAAGTTCCGTGTTATCTGGTAGTTTTTTACTCTGAAAGTTTTCTTCATCTTCATTTAACTCTTTGGTTATCTCCTCACCTGTTATATATCTAAATGGGGCTTTAGTGTCAGTTGTTACTGGTTCCTTGTTTTCTTCAGTGTTTTTAAAGTTTTTTCGTTCATGTTTAGAAATGATTTCATCCACCATTTCATCTATTGACATGTTGTTTTTTTCTACCATCAATTATTCATAATGTGTTATGGTTTTTTAAAAATTTGCACAAAAAAAGAGAAAAAAAATTTAATATTTTATTTTTTCTTTCATAAAAGATTCTATTTTATCAAAGGCTTCTTCAAGTTTTTCTAGTTCTGGTAGTATAACTGCTCTGAAATGGTTTTTT
>CAYMOC010000092.1:2015-6610 GCA_964391965.1 uncultured Thermoplasmatales archaeon
GAATCCTGATCCGTGTACTACAAGGACATGTTTTTGTTCTAGTAACTCTAAAACGAATTCTTTATCATTTTTCCAGATTTTTTGATCCATCGCTTCAATTTTTGGGAAAATATAGAAGGCTCCTGAGGGTTTAGATGTAGAAATACCGGGTATTTCATTTAATCGTTTATAGGCAAAATCACGTCTTTCTTTGAGTTTACTGTTTACTTCACCTATATGATCTTGTGATCCTTTAAGAGCTGCTATACAGGCTTTTTGAGCCACTGAGCTTGCACAAAGTCTTGAACGAGCTATACGCATAAAAGCTTCCTGAACTTCTTCTAACTCACCATTATGATGAAACATAATATATCCCACCCGCCAACCTGGACAAAGATATACTTTCGAGAAACCATTGAATGTTATAACTGGTACATCCCTTGAAAGGGTTGCTGTGGCATGATGTTTTCCTTCAAAAATCATGTCATCATAGATTTCATCAGATACAACAGGTAAATTGTATTCACCGGCTACATCTATTATTTGTTTTATTACTTTTTTAGAATAAAGAGCCCCTGTTGGATTGTTTGGATTTATAAGAACAATAGCTTTGGTACGGTTTGATATACGTTTTCTTATGTAATCTACATCTGGTTGCCAGTTTTCTTCCTCTAAACAACGATAAGATATAGGTATTGCATCATTTATATGAGCTATAAGTGAATACTGTGGATAAGTAGGACCAGGGATCAGTAGTTCATCATTAGCATCAAGCATCGCATCAAGAAGCATCTGAAGAGACTCTGTTACACCTGTAGTAACACATAAGTCATCTGTGGAATAATCTACATTATTACGGTTTTTTTCACGATCACAGATTGCTTCACGAAGTTCATGATATCCTTCTGAAGGCGCATAACCATTAAAACCATCCTGAGCTGCTTGATAAAGTGCATCTTTCATATGTTGCGGTGTATCAAAATCATACTTGTTTGGATCACCTATATTTATTTGAAGAACTTTTACACCAGTTTTTTCTAGTTTTTTAGCAGGTAACACCACATCTCGTATGGCATAACTGATTCCTTTCGTTCTTTTTGCTGCTGGTATCATAAGACACTCACACCCTGTAAAATAACATCTTAGATAAATATTTGATGGTAAAAAACTAGTTAATTAACGAAAAAAAACAATTTTTATTATTTTTTGTTAAGAGTTTGATCTTCTCGAACTATACATTTTATCTGGTTTTTATCTTTTAGATATTGAAGATTTTCATAAACAAGAACCGCTGAACCATCCTTTCTTTTATGTATTGTTTTAAAAGAAGTGGAACCATTTTTTTTGGCTTCATTAATTTTTTCTTTTAATTCTTCTTTACTTTCAAGTGCATCAAAATCCGCCATGTTAAAAGAAAGCATTTCACTTTTTGAATAACCCAAGCGTTTGTACATATTCTGATTACAATCCAAAATATTTGCGTTTTCATCTGATATAAAAACCGAGTCGAATTCATCTTCAGACCATTTATCTTCAAGATTCGGTTTCATAGTACTCTCAGTTTTTTTATCTAATCTTTTTGTATCACGTTCGTTTAGTAAATCATTTACTTTAGCTTTAAAAATTTGAAGATCTTTTTTAAGTTCTTTTACTCTGAACTCGTTTTCTTTTTCATTAGAGACATCATAACAGATCCCTCTAAAACCTTTAAGTTTGTTATCATAAAAAAAAGGTGTAACTTTAAAAGCAATCCATAGTTCATCCTGGTTTTTATCAACTATTTTATTTCTTATCTCTTTAGCATCCTCTGGTTTTTTTGAAAGATTTTTAAAAAAATTTTCAACGGTTTCCATTTGATTCTTTGGTATAAAATCAAAAAATAGTTTACCTTTGATTTCATCATCTGTATAACCAGTGTAATCTTTTATAGTATCAGAACAATAAGTGATTACACCATTTTTATCTAACTCCCAGAACCATCCATTTAGAGTTTTTAGTAAATCTTCATGTTTTTTATGAAAATTTATGTTTTCCTCAACTGCATCCTCAAAGATATCTCCTTTGTTTACACCGATTTTTAATGTTGCAAGTTTTAAACTAGCCATAACTCGATCAAGAGAGTTAGTTAGATTATTTATCTCATATATCTCACTTTTAGGTAGATATACATCTAATTTCCCACGGGATATATTATCGATTTTGGAGGTTATTTTTTCAATTGGTTTAGAAATAAAATAAGCCATTATAAGGGATACAGAAATTGTGACAAGGGCTATTAAAGCAATAAAAGGTATTTTTATTGATAAGCCTTCAAAACCAGCTATTATACCGATTGGGATAGCTGCTACCGCAAGGCAAGTTAAAACAATTATTGTTTTTAATTTCATATTTTTATCCCACTAAAATAATTTTTTTAAATGGATCCTCCGTCAAATATGCCATTTATTTTATCTTTAAATATTTCTGCTTGATTTGGTTTTAAAATGGAACGTTCCTCTAAATTATTTATAAAGTCAAAGATTTCATCTCGGTTTAAAGCGTTTTTATTTTTTAAATCATTGAATTCACCGAGACCTAAAGGACCTAACATAGATTGGAATTCATCCTGGATTTTTTTATCTATAACACTTTTTTGTGAAAATAAAATCTTTATTGGTTCGATTTTTCTAACTGGAACTGTTGGTACTGTGAAATGAAATGTGCTTCCTTTCCCGAGTTTACTTTCAACCCATATTTTTCCTTTCTGAGATTCTATGATTCCTCTGCAGATTGCAAGGCCTAAACCTGTTCCTCCATATTTTTTGTGTGATGCTTTATCGATTTGGTAGAATGGTTCAAATACTCTGATTTGGTCTTCGGGTGTCATACCTGTTCCATGGTCTTTAACTGTGAAGAGTATATGATCTTCTTTGGATTGGGCGCTTATTTCTATTTTTCCGTTTTCATCTGAAAATTTTATTGCGTTATGTATAAGGTTTCTTAACACTTGGCTAACACGATCAGGATCAACCATTATTTCAGGTAATGGTTCAATGTTTTTTTCTAATGAAACATGTTTTTCTCTAGCAAAACCCTCCATGAATTTCACTAATTCATCTACAGTTTCTGTTAGATCTGTTTTTTTGAAATCAAATTTTAATCTTGCGGCTTCTATTCTTGATATTTCAAGGAAATCTGATATTATTTTATCTAAACGTTCTGCGTTTCTTACAATCATATTTAGGCTTTCTTTTTGTTCACCGGTTAGATCACCGAAGTATCCTTGTTCAAGCATCTGAAGTTGTGCTTTCATAGGTGTCATAGGGCTTCTTAGTTCATGTGAAGTAATAGTTAGAAATCGTGTTTTTGCATCATCTATTATTCTTTTTCTTTCATCCATTTTAGCTAAAGCATCAGTTGTTTGATTTATTGCTTGTGCAAGTTTTCCGATTTCATCATTGTTTTTTAGTTCTATATTCAGGTTTTCATAGTTTCCTTTTTTGATTTCTTTTGTTGCTTCATGGATTTTTTTTAAAGGTTTTGTTATTATTTTTGATATAATTATTCCTACTATTGCTAAACCAACTGCTAGAAAAGCAATTATTATACCTGTTATTAATGCCAGATTGTTTAGATCATTTATTAAAAAACCATTTGTTATATTTTCACTTGCGATAAAATACAGGGTGGCTATACAGCTTAGAGTTATTAACACTGTTATGGTTAAGAAAAGAATTGTTATTTTCCTATTTATTTTTGAAAATAACAGATTTTTTAAGCTGTATTTTCCCTCAGACAAAACTATTTTCTCTCCATTTTTTTTGTTTAGAGTCTTTTTTCTCCTTCCAATATTTGTTCGATTTTACTTACCATGTCTCTTACGTTGAAAGGTTTCTGGAAGAAGTCTACTATATTATCTTGAGTGCATAGTCCTCTGTTTTCCATATCTGATTTTCTTACGATGCTCATGAAAGCGATTTTTACATCAGTTATTTTTTTAACTATTTCACCCACAGGTGTACCCGGCATCATTATATCAAGAAGTATTAAATCTGGTTTAGTTTCGTTTAGTTTTTCGAGGCATTCGTCGCCATCATTAGCGGTTATTACATTGTAACCATTTACTTCTAATACCATTTTTATGCTTTCTCTGATGTCAGGGTCGTCATCTACTACTAAAACAGTTTTGATATCTTTTCTTTCTGGTATAATCTTAAAATCACTCTCCTACATGCATTTTTACTCTTGAGACTAAATCTTGTACATTAAATGGTTTTTGAAAAAAATCTACTACGTTTTCGTTTGTGGTGAGGCCTCGTTTTCTTGCTTCTGAGATTCTTACAACGCTCATGAAAGCGATTTTTACATCAGTTATTTTTTTAACTATTTCACCTACAGGTGTACCCGGCATCATTATATCAAGAAGTATTAAATCTGGTTTAGTTTCGTTTAGTTTTTCGAGGCATTCGTCGCCATCTGATGCGGTTTCTACGTTGTATCCTTGGGGTTCGAGTATCATTTTTACTGTTGATCTTATGTCTTCCTCATCATCCACTACTAGAATGGTTTTCGTTTTTCTCACCCTCTTTTTTTTTAATAATTTTTAATCCTATCTCTTGATTTGGATTTATTTAAAG
>CAYMOC010000093.1:0-6564 GCA_964391965.1 uncultured Thermoplasmatales archaeon
TGAAATAGGTTTAAAAAACTTGTGATAAAAAAAAAACAGGCGAAACCCTTTTTAAAAAATATAGATATAGGATTTGAAAACAAATGCAAAAACAAAATAACACAATAAAAAAATTAGAAAAATACAAAAAACAAGACTACACCTTTAAATCTGGTCATATACTTGGTTCAATGTGTACAGAACCACACGCAATAGCAAAAAAAACCTACAAAAATTTTTTAGAAACCAATCTTGGAGACCCAAAATTATTTTCTGGGACAAAAAAAATTGAAAAAAAATATATAGACTTTTTATCAAAACTGTTACATGCTCCAAAACAAAGCGATGGTTTAATTGGAAGCGGGGGAACTGAGAGTAATATAGTAGCTATATGGATTGCAAAAAAAATTACCGGGAAAACAAACATAATTGTTCCTGAAAGCGCTCATTTTTCTTTTCAAAAAATAGCATCCTTGATGGATGTTAATCTTACAACTGTTCCTTTAAATAAAAAATATACTGTTGATCTTAAAGAACTAAGAGAGAAGTTAGATGAAGAAACAGCTGCAGTAGTGGCAATAGCAGGTTCCACTGAGCTTGGAACCGTTGATTATATTCCTAAAATTAGTAAAATCTGTGAAAAAAACAATGTTTTTTTACATGTTGATGCAGCTTTTGGAGGATATGTACTTCCTTTTATGAAAAAATTAGATTATGATGTTACTGATTTTGATTTTTTATTAAATGGTGTTGATTCTGTTTCTATAGATGCTCATAAAATGGGTTGTTCAACTATTCCATTAGGGGCATTAATGATTAAAAAAAGTGGATGGAAAGACAAAATCAGTGTTAAATCAGATTGTGTTAGTACTAAGAAACAATCTGGTATACTTGGTACTCGTCCTGGTGCTTCAGTAGCAGCGGCTTATGCTGTTTCTGACTATCTTGGAATGAAAGGATATCAGGATATTGTTAAAAGATGTATGATAAATACTTTTTACACAGAAAAAAGAGTGAAAGAAATTGGTTTAGATTGTTTAATTAAACCTGTTATGAATGTTATCGGTGTCCGTCTTGCTAAACCTGAATCTGTAGCAAAAGGTTTAGAAAAAAAAGGTTGGCAGGTTAATATTATGGATAGAATCTCTTGTATCCGTTTGGTTTTAATGCCTCATATTACAAAGGAATCCATTGATTCTTTTATTCCTGATCTTAAAAAAGTCTGTATTAAGGTTGGTGAATTATGAGTCTTGATTTATTTAAAAAATCTTTATGTGAATCCCCTGTTTTATTAAAAAACGGTTATGAATATTTTGTTAACCCGATCACAGACGGGATTCCTATTGTTGAACCTGACTTAATAAATGAAGTAGTTGATGAAATCAAAAAAAAAGTTGAAAATTTTGAATATTTCGATAAAATTGTTACCCTTGAAGCCATGGGTATTCCCTTAGTTACATTGTTATCTATTAAAATGAATAAATCTTTTTTGATTATTCGTAAACGTCCATATTTTTTTAAGGATGAAAGAAAAATTGAGCAGAAAACTGGTTATTCAAAATCTTCTCTTTTTATTAATGGTTTAAAAAGAAATGATAGAGTTGTTATTGTTGATGATGTTTTAAGTACTGGTGGTTCCTTAGAATCTGTTCTGAGTGCTTTAAAAAACATGGGTGTCAAGGTTGTTGGTGTAGTTGTCGTTGTTGATAAGGGTTTAAAAGCTGATTTTATCTCTAAAAAATTTGATGTAGATGTAGTTTCGCTTGTTAAAATCCAAATTAAAAACGGTGTTGTTGAAATTTTAGAATAATAAATTTTTTTTTGTTTTGGAAAAGTATTTTACATAGTTGTTTATTATAAGTGCTTTGATTATATTATGACACAGATTCCTCAACATTCTCATTGTAAGATTTGCGGAAAAGCTATTCCAACAGATGAGACTTTTTGCTCTAAAGATTGTGAAGAGCGTTTTCAGGCTATGACAAAAAAAAGAAAAATTTTGATATACGTTATGTATGCTTTGATGTTTTTTGTTATCGCAGTTCTTGCAGCAAATATTTTTTAGAACATCTGAAAAAATAAGAAGTTTTAAATTCCTATTTTAATTTTTAATTCTCTGAATTTATGTTAATTGAGAATATTTCAGATCTGATAATACCATCTTTGATTATACTTGGTATAATAATGATCATTGGTTTTCTGGGAAATCTTATCTTTAATCGTACTCAGATTCCTAGTATTGTTTGGCTTCTTGTTTTTGGTTTAGTTTTAGGTTTTATTTTTAATGTTAGAGATGGTTTAGATCCTGATATGCTCAAGGGGATATCAGAGTTTTTTGCTGCTGTTGCAATAGCAATAATTCTTTTTGATGGTGGGATTAACACTGATCTCTATCAATTGTTTCGTGGTGCACCGAGAGGTCTTTTGCTTTCAATTAGTGGTTTTATTTTTAGTGTTATTGCTACTATAGGTGTTATTTTAGCTTTCACTTATTTTAATGTGTTAAATTTTTCTTTTGAAAAATCATTAGTGGTTGGTTTTCTACTTGGTGCTATTGTAGCAGGGACTAGTAGTCCTATTGTTATACCTCTTGCTTGTCGCCTAAAAAATTTACAGGAGAAAACTAAGGTTATTTTATCGATTGAAAGTATTATTACTGATCCGTTGAGTATAGTTGTTTTTTTAGCAGGATTCTACATGGTTTCAACAGGTGTTTTAGATGTTGGTATTGGATTGAAAAGCCTGGTGAGTACTTTTTCTGTTGGTGCAGTAGTTGGAACTGTTTTTGGGATAATCTGGCTTCCTATTATGCATAAGGTACGGCGTGAACAGTTTTCTTATGTATTGACTCTAGCTGTTGTTTTTCTTGTGTATTCTGCAACAGTATATCTTGTTGGTGCTGATCAGGGTGGAACTGGTGCTGGAGCTGTATCATGTTTAATGTTTGGTTTGATACTTGGTAATGGTAAAAAAATTCTAAAAATGTTGAATTATCATGGACAACGATATGAAATGGATGATGAAACTAAACAATTTCACAGCCTTGTATCATTTTTGATGAGAACTTTTTTCTTTGTATATCTTGGAGTAATGGTTAGTTTTCAAAAAATAGAGTATATAATAATCGGGATCGTTGTATTAGTTGGTCTTCTACTTGTTCGTTTTATTTCAGTTCATCTATCAACTATCAAAGGTGGATTCGAAAAAGATGATAAACAAACCATGACTGTTATGATGCCTCGGGGGCTTGCAGCAGCAATTCTAGCTCTAACATTTGGTCCAGATCTTGTCTCTAAATTGATACCTGGTATGAAGGGTTTTTTTACAGATATAACATTTGTTGCGATACTTGGAACAGCTATAGTTTGCACAATAGGTGTCTCTGTTATTTCTCATATTGAACTTAAAAAAATGAATAATGTTGATCTTAAAAAACAAAAAGCAGTAGAGGATATTTTAAGAGAAAACCGTGAGAAAACAGAAAAGGAAAAAGATTATTTTTAATCGGAGAGTTCTTCCTGGAGTTCAATAACCATTTCTGTTATAACATCTTCAAAAGAAAGGTTTCTGAACTCTTTAATAGAACCATCTACCATATGGGCTTTTGCAATAAAATCACAACCATCTTTTTTGATTTCTATGTGGCAGACAGTGTCCATCTATATTTTTTACCTCCTAAGATAAATATTTTTTTATTAAAATCACGTATATATCTAAAATATTTATATTTTGTGTACAGAAATCAATATGTAATCAAAAAACATATTAACAATGAACTATTGATTTAGATTTTGGGAGGAGTTAATTTATGAATAATAAAATAAGAAATCCAGCTGCAGCAGGTATGTTTTATCCTGCTGATAAAGAACAATTAATCCAGAATATAGAGGAATGTTTTACTGATAAGAGGGGGCCAGGTTCTAAGCCATCTATTTCCAAAAAAGAGAAAAATGTGAAAGGAGTGGTTGTTCCGCATGCAGGTTATCCTTTTTCTGGTGCTATAGCGGCTCATGCTTTTGATTTTATTGCATCAAATGGTTTTGCTGATTGTTTTATAGTTCTTGGACCAAATCATACGGGTATAGGTTCGGCTGTTTCAACAATGACTGATGGTTCATGGAAGACACCATTAGGTGATGTTGATATAAATAAAAAAATTGGTAAAGAAATTTTTAATGGCATAGTTGATGATGATGAAAAAGCTCACAGTAATGAACATAGTATAGAGGTTCAACTTCCTTTTCTTCAATATATTTCAAAAGATTTTGATTTTGTTCCAATTAGTATGAGTATGCAGGATTATCAGACTTCTGAAGAAATAGGTGGGATAATAGCTGATGTAATAAAAAAATCTGAAAAAAAAATAGTGATAGTTGCCAGTAGTGATTTCTCCCATGTAGGTTTTAACTATATGAGTATGCCACCAGCAGGTATGAAAGTTAATGAATATGCTGAAAAACAGGATAAAAAAGCAATAGAAAAAATACTTAAACTTGACCCAAAAGGTTTAGTTGACACCGTCGAACAAGAAAACATAAGCATGTGCGGATATGGGCCTGTAGCGTCATTACTTGTAGCAGCGAAAAATCTCGGTGCAACCAAAGCAGAATTACTTAAATATGGGAGTTCTTATGATGTCCATCCTGGTGACTCCTGTGTTGGATATGGATCCATCGTTGTGTACTAAAAAAAATAAATTCTTTGGAGTAGATGATTAAGAAAGATGCTTGAAAAAAAACCTATCAAAGATATTAAACCACAAACTGGGTTGAATTTTAATGATTTTACTAAACAACTCTACGAGTCAGGTGGTTTTACAGCTAAACAAGTAGCCGAAGGTGTTGGTATCATAGAAGAGATGCTGGAAGATAAAGATTGTACAAGTTTTCTATCCTTTCCTGCATGTATTATATCAACAGGTACTCGTGGTGTAATTAAAGAACTATTAAAAAGAAAACTTTTTGATGTAGTTATAACAACTTGTGGAACACTTGACCATGATCTCGCACGTCTTTGGCGGGATTACTACCATGGAGATTTCATGATGGATGATAACAAACTCCATCAGGAAGGAATCAATCGTCTGGGAAATATTTTCATTCCAAATGAATGCTATGGACGTATCCTTGAAGAAAAAATGCAGCCTATCCTTAAAGAAATCTATGAAGATAAAAACAAACTTTCAACCAAGGATCTTATCTGGGAGTTTGGAAAACATATAAAAAATGAAAAGAAAGCAGAGGAATCCATAGTTTATTGGGCTTATAAAAACCAGATACCAATTTTTGTTCCTGGTATAACCGATGGAGCTTTTGGCTCACAAATGTGGATGTACTATCAGAACCATAGAGAACTCACAGTAGATCTTTTTAAAGATGAACAGGACCTTTCAGATATTGTTTTCGAAGCAGAGAAAACAGGTGCATTAATCCTTGGTGGAGGTATATCTAAACATCATACAATCTGGTGGAATCAGTTTAAAAATGGTTTAGATTACACAGTTTATATAACCACAGCTATGGAATATGACGGCAGTCTAAGCGGTGCACAAACCCGCGAGGCAATCTCATGGGGCAAAATAAAAGAAAAATCTGATAACGTAACCGTTTACGGCGATATCACAGTTATGCTTCCTCTAATGATAAACTCTTTAATGGAACGTTTAACGCCAGAATAAAGCTTTAATATTTGTTTACATCATCAACCTGTTTTTCAATAGTTTTTGTCTCATCCTATGACCTATATATAGACTCATTTTTATATTTAAAACAGGCTCGATTTTTGTATTATTTTCAATTATGGATTGGTTTATTCATTTTTTTCCATCCCGCATAAATTTCTTTACTTCTTTTTCAAAACATTTCAAAATTTTATTATAACCTGACATACATTTTTTACAAAGAGTTTGTGGTTTTGATAATTTCTTTGGTTTATAGGATGTATCACTGGAAACCTCAAAACCCCATTCCCATGCATCAGAATCTTTCATTTTGATTTCTTTACCACACCTATCGCAATAGATTTTTGTAGCCATTTTATTCCTCCTCTCTTAACTTTTTTCCCTCCTCCAGAAATCGTTTTAACAATATCTCAAACTCTACCATACAATCATCACATAGAAGAGGAAGTCTTATCCCTTTAAAATTAGAATCAAAATCTTTAAAAAAATCAATCATTTCAACATCGTCTGATTTACTGATTTCTAAACCACATCTATCACAATAATACTTCGTTACCATATTTACACCCTTTTTTGGTTACTATAAATCCTAAAAAATGTAACATATAAATCATATAAAAACATTACAAATCCGCAACTACCTATCATTAATTGATATATATGAAAAGAAAAACCAAACACCTAATAGGTTGGATACTTCTTGTCTCAGCATTTCTACTATGGATTGTGCCATGCATTTACTATAGAATGCTTCTAAGCCCCTCATGGTTCAGCATTATATCAGGGATAATAGGAATAATGCTAATCTGGAATAATGAGCTAACCTCAGAACAAGAAAAAGAATACAACGAAAAATACAAAAAATAGGTGTAATAATTTGTTTGATTGGTTAAAACGGTTAAAAC
>CAYMOC010000094.1:0-6512 GCA_964391965.1 uncultured Thermoplasmatales archaeon
TTTCCAATTGCTTCATTTGGTTTTTCTAAACCTATTGCTTCAGCTGCTTTCGCATTGATTTTAATAAATTTTAAATCTTTATCTTTAAAGTAAACATAATCTGAAATATTATCAAGAAGTGTTTCAAAAGAATGATTATCCTCATTGAAAAATTTGTTTTTTTGTTTCCCCATTACTCTTATACCATTATTCTATAATATAACGATAGTTAAAAACTGTTTTCTTAATAGTACCTCTTTTTTTTAAACCATTATTATTTTATATTATCAAAAGATATCATTAAATGAGAGATTACTTTGGATTGGAAGAGATAAGGATGGGTGTTTTAATTGTCATATGAATTTGTTTTACATTTGTTTTGTTATTTTAGATGTTTTTTTGTGGGGGTTTTTTGTTGAAAGACAAACCAGAAATCGTTAAAGAGATGCGTTTGTTAGAAAACAAAGGTTTGTTTTCTGATAGTTCAGTTAATGATTTAGAGGAACTCAGAGAAAACGTGGAAGAGTATGATGAAAATAAATCTTTTAAATTTCAGGATGATCAAAATGATTTAGATTTTTCTGAATACAATGACAATTCTGATTTGGATGAATATTCTGAAAGTAATGAAAAAGAGATACTTTTTCAGACAAATAAAAATCTTCTTCTTTTTTTAAGTAAAACTGGTAAAATTATTAAAATCAATAAAACAGGTTTAGAGTTATCAGGTTTTTCTGAAAAAGAAGTTTTAGGTAGGTTTTTTTGGAAGATCCCTGGTGTTTTCTCTAAAAAAAATATTCCTAAATATCTTAAGATTTATAAAGATGCTTTAAAAGGTACTGTTACTGAGAGATTTGTTTGTAATCTTAAAGGTAAATCTGGTAAGAAACTTGTTATGGAGTTTTCTGCTATACCAATAAAGAAAAACAATAGTGTTTCAAAAATTTTAATTGTTGGAAAAGATTTAACTGAGCAAAAAAAACATGAAAGTCATTATAAACATATTTTTAACTCAGCTCCTAATGGTTTTATAAAAATTGATAATAAAGGTTTTTTTACTGATATAAATAAACGCCTTGGGGAAATGCTGGGTTTCAAACCTGAGGATTTTATAGGAAAAAATGTTTTTACTTTAACAGAAATTTTTCCAAAAAAAACAATTAAATTGATGAAAGAAAATTTTGAAAAAAGAGTAAAGGGTGAAACTGTAAAGCCATATGTTATTTCTGTTAATCGTTCTGATGGAAAAAAGCTTTTTGTTGAAGTATCAGGTAATCTTATTTATGAGGATGATGAAGTTGTTGGAGAAATCGTGATATTACGTGATATCACAGAGAGTCTAGAGAAAGAAAAAAAGTTGAAAGAAGCTAGAAAACGTTATCAGGATATTTTTCAAGGTAGCCGGGATGGTTTTGTGATGGTTGATACGGAGGGTGGTATTATTGATGCTAATCCTTCTTTTTGTGAAATGCTTGGTTACAGTCTTGATGAACTTAAAAACATTGAAAATTTTTATAAGTTTACTCCAGAAAAATGGCGTAAATGGGAACAAGAGGAGATTTGGGATAAACGTTTGATGCATGATGGTTATTCTGGTGTTTATGAAAAAGAATACATCCATAAAGATGGTAGTGTTTTCCCTGTGGAACTTCAATCATATGTTGTTAAAGATGAGAATGATGAAATTCTTTATCTTTGGGGTATAGCTCGTGATATAACTGATAAAAAAACTGCTGAGGAATCATATAAAACTATTTTTAATTCTTCTACTGATGCTATTTTTGTTCATGATTTAAAGGATGGTAAAATCGTTGATGTTAATGATAAAGTTGTAGAAAGTTTTGGTTATTCACGTGATGAAATAAAAAAATTAAATGTCGGAGATTTAAGTGTTGATGAACCACCATATACTGCAAAAGAAGCTCAAGAATGGATACAAAAAGCAATCAATGAAGGACCTCAGCAGTTTGAATGGCTTTCGAAAACTAAAGATGGAAAATTAATTTGGCATGAAAATATTTTAAGAAAAGTCAGAATTTCTGGTGAAGAACGGATAATTGTTAACGCAAGGAATATAACTGATAGGAAAGAAGCTGAAAAAGATATTTTGGAAAGTGAACGTAAATATCGTAATGTTGTAGAGAATGCTAATGATGGTATAGCTGTTGCTCAGGAAGGCGTTTTAAAATTTGTTAATCCAAAGGTTGAAAAAATTCTTGGTTATTCTAAAGATGAACTTGTTTCTAAACCTTTTATTGAGTTTATTCATCCAAATGATCGGAAGATGGTTTATGATAATTATTTTAAAAGGTTGAAAGATGAAAATGTTCCTAAATCATATGAATTTAGAGTAGTTACTAGAGATAAAGAAGTTAGATGGGTTCGTATTAGTGCAAACCGTATAACATGGGATAACAAAATAGCTACTTTGAATTTTTTAATAGATATAACTGAGAAAAAGAATCTTTCAAGAAAAGCTGAGGAAAGTGAGAAGCTTTTCCAGACTCTTGTAGAAAAAACATCAACCGGTGTCTATATTTATGATCCAATTAACAAAAAAATGTTATACACTAATCCAATGATCAAAAAAACTCTTGGAATAAAAGAAGATGATTTTTCAGAAATAGATCTTTTCAAATATGTGCATCCTGAAGATGCTGAAAAAATAAAAAAACGAATACGTGACAGAATAGCTGGAAAAAATGTTTCCGATACAATAAATGTCAGAGTTTTTACTGATAACCAAAAGGAACCTCGTTGGATACAACTATACACATCATTCATACAATATGATGGAAAACCTGCATTAATTGCATCTGTTATTGATTTTACTGAAAGAAAAAAAGCACAGGATCGACTAAAAGCAAATGAAAAAATATTAAGTAAAACTAGCAAAACAGCAAAAGTTGGAGGTTGGGAGATTGATACTGATAATAACAAAGTTTTTTGGACAGAAGAAACAAAAAGAATACATGAAGTAGAACCAGATTATGAACCCGATTTAGAAACTGCTATAGATTTTTTCCACCCTGATTCAATTCCTAAATTAAAAAAAGCAGTTGACGAAGCAATTAACAAAGGAGTTGGTTATGATTTAGAGTTAAAAATTATTTCAGCTAAAGGAAACCATAAATGGGTTAGAACAATAGGGACAGTAGACAAAAAAGATGGAAAGCATAGAGTACATGGAATCATACAAGATATCACAGATAGAAAAAAAGCACAAATTCAACTGCAAGAAAAACTAGATGAACTACAACGTTACAAAAATGTAACCATAGGCCGAGAGATGAGAGTAGTTGAACTAAAAAAAGAAATAAATAAACTCCTCAAAAAACAAGGAAAACCATCAAAATATATGGACACACAAAAAAAAATAGAAAAAAAAGACTCATATGATCAGGAGGAAACTATTTGAACCCGGTAGCCAATCTTTATATAACAATAGCTATAAGTTCAATATGTATTGGTTTATTTGTATATTTTAATAGTTCCAAAAAAAATCTTGCTAAACTTTTTTTATTATTTACTATCGCTGGATTTTATTGGAGTTTAACAGGTTTTCTATTAAGAGATGCTTCAATCTTTGAACAAGCTTTATTGATGCAAAAAATTGGTGGATTATGGCCGTTTTGTATAGCTATTTTTGCTCATTTCGCATTTTTTTACATTAAAATTGATAAGTTTTTTAAAAACAAAATCTTGTTTTATACGGTTCTCTATGCACCAGCTGTGTTTTTTTCTTTTTTTGAAATTACAACAAATGAAATCACTATTGTTGTAAAATCATCCTTGGGTTTTTGGACTTCATCTACTCCACAAGGATCAATATTGTATATAGCGTCAACTGTTTGGTCCTGGTCTATATCTACAATAGCAATATTTTTTGTATTACTGCATCTAATAAAAGAAAAACCATCTAAAAAGAAAGCGCAGACAAAATTTGTTTTTATCGGACTTTGCACACCATTTTTTTTATCAACTTTCTCTGAATCAATATTTCCATTATTTTCTATGCCCTTATTTAAAATGACTGTTCCAGGTTTTGGTCTTGGGCTTATTTTTATAGGTTATGCAATCTACAAATATGAGCTTTTTGAGATAAATCCTACTATTGCAGCAGATGAAATCATTTCTACTATGCAGGATTATTTGATTTTAACAAATGAAGAAAAAAAAATTCAAACAGTTAATCCTTCGATTCTTAAAACAACTAAATATTCAAAAGATGATTTAATTGGTGAAAAGATTGATATTTTGTTCTCTAAGGATGATTTTGTCAATGGAAAAAACATAGATTTTTTTGCTCTTGACGATAAAATTACTCATGGAAAATTTCACTTGAAAACTAAAACAAATGAAAAAATACCTGTTGTTTTTTCAAAAACTGTTTTTGATGACCAAAATCAAAACGTTAAAGGTTTAATTGTTTTAGGTCGAGATGTTAGAGAGGAAGCAAAAGCTGAACAACAAATCCAGGAATATATTAAAAAATTAGAAGACGGTGAGCTTGCTATGGTTAGCATGCTTGAAGATCTACGGATTTCTCAAAAAAAGATTAAAGATTTAAACAAAAACCTTGAATATAAAGTTAAACAAAGAACTTATGAAGTCGAGAAACTTTTAAGACAAAAAGATGAATTTATTCATATGTTGGGACATGATCTAAAAAATCCTTTAACTCCATTGACTACTCTTTTACCACTTCTTAGAAAAAATCTTGATGATGACAAAAATGCAGAACTACTTGATGTGGTTATCAAAAATGTTCATTACATAAAAAACCTGGTTTCAAACACTCTTGATTTAGCAAGATTAAATTCTCCAAATACTAGTTTTGATATGCAGGATACTGTTCTTATAGAAGAAATCAATAAATCAATTGATTCTAATATTTTAAATTTTAAAGATAACGATATAATAATTGTTAACAATGTAAAAGAAAATTTTGTAGTTAAAGCTGATAAACTTCGTCTAAATGAGGTTTTTAATAACTTACTTAGTAATGCAGTTAAATACAGTCCTTCTGGAGGAAAAATAATTATTGATGCTGAAGAAAAAGAAGATGAAATAATTGTATCCGTTAAGGATAATGGTGTAGGTATATCCTCTGAACAGCAAAAACAGATTTTTGATGAGTTCTATAAAGCGGATGGTAGCAGACATAGTTTTGATAGCACAGGCCTGGGGCTTCCTATTTGTAAAAGAATTATAGAGAAACACGGTGGACGTATATGGGTAAAAAGCCCAGGAACTGGAAAGGGTAGTACTTTCTTTTTTATACTTAAAAAAAGTAAATAACAAAACTTATTTTAGAGTCGATTTGCTATTTGTTTTAAAATTTTTTGTTTTGAATCTTTTTTTTCTATAAGTAAACGTCCTTCATTTTTCCAGAAACGATTTGGATATGAAGCATTTTTTTCAATTTTTGGTTTTAACTTTAAAGATTTAGCTGCTTTAGCAATCATGTCAAGGGTTGGTTTTTCAACAGCTATTTTTTTAGGGACTTTTCGACCTTGATCTCTTGAAACATTTTTATCAAAATAAACTGGCCAAATAACTAATAAGTTTTCATCACGAGAAACCATGATTCTATTATCTCCATCAAGCATATATAATATTTTTTGTACTGTAAATAAAAAAGATAACTTAAAAAGATTGTTTTTTTTATTCAGAAAGAAGTACAGCGTTTACTACACCAGTTTGACCTGGCCTTGAGGTTACACGTGCTTTTCCTTTTTTTGTATCAATGATTGCTCCTTTATTGATAATGTTTCGACGTACATAGTGCATATTTGCTTTATTTTCTAAAACAGAAACAATCTCTGTTTTCTCTGTTTTATTTGTTTTTGGATCTATTACATGTGCAGTATCTATAGTTTTAGCTCGGACTTTTCTGTTATCTCCACGTGTTCTAACGATTTTACGAGTTGTCGGTCCAACTGTTGTTAAATGTGATTCTCTTCCGATTTCAAATCTTTTTTTACCGCGATGGTAACGTATTCTTCTTCCACTTTTGCTTCTACGGGATTTTCCTTGCCATAGTGCCATAATAAAAAACCCAAATAAGGAAGAAGTATTTAAAAGATATGGATAAAAAAATAAAAAATTGTGGTTTTAGTTAAATAGAATACTTGGATCAGCATCGCCTTTAATGATATCTATTATATCTTGAATAAGACTAATAATCTCACTTATGCCATTTATTAAATTCTTAATTAAAGAAATCAAACCAAGAACAGATTGAACCACATTTACAATCTGAATTATAAGCTGAATGGTTAGATTTATCAGATCTATTAACCAGTCGAATAGTCCATTTTTAAAAAGTTCAGCATTAGATTCTCTTATGTTTTTTATTTTATCAACGTTTTCAATTATTTTTTTTCCATTATTTACTGGTACAGCTGTAGCAGCTGAAACCATCATCAGAACAGTTGCTAAAACACCTAAAAATAATAACATTTTTTTCATATCTTTTTTTTTACCTCCTCTTCAAATAAAATTCAATATCTAATATGTAAAAAGATTAT
>CAYMOC010000095.1:0-6361 GCA_964391965.1 uncultured Thermoplasmatales archaeon
TGCACTAACAATGGCTAATGCTGGTGGTGCATGGGATAATGCTAAAAAATATATTGAAGAAGGTCATTTTGGTGGTAAAGGTTCTGAAGCTCACAAAGCTGCAGTTGTTGGTGACACCGTTGGTGACCCATTCAAAGATACTTCTGGACCATCCTTAAATATTTTAATTAAGTTAATGGCTGTTATTTCATTATTACTTGCAACATTATAATTTTAACTTAATTTCAAAATTAAAGCCCGGAACAACTTGTCCTTTGTTTTTTTCTTCCTTAGCCATATAAAGCGTAGGGGGAAGTCACGTAGGGCGTAGTAGGATCCGGGCTTTTTTTTGTTACAATGTGTAACGTAAAAAAAGCATAAAATAATATAAAATAAGGAAAAATTATAAATATATTAGTATATATTATTTAAGGATATATAGAGGTGTAAATATATGGATGAAAGAATAATAAAAAATAAAACAAAAAAGAAAATTTTAATAATATTATTAACAACAGCTCTTTTAATAACAACAATTTCTTCAGTAACAGGAAATACAACCACAACTTATGAAGATGAATCTGAAAACTATAATACAAATACAGAATATAATTTTCATACTTACAATGATGAAAACGACTTAAACTATAACCCTGATAATTTAATAATTAAATTCAAAGAAGATTTCGAAATAAATAAAGATGGTTCATACTATGATACATTTAATACAGGCCTCCCCTCTCTTGATTCCCTTAACATAAAATATAACGCTGTTTCTCAAGAAAAATTATTTATCAATTCAGACAGTTCTGAATATCTATCAAACTACTACAAACTAACATTTTCTAATGAAAACGATATGATGACATTGATCAACGACTATCAAAACTTAGATTATATTGAATATGCTGAACCGAATTATGAATACAGTATCTGTAATGTACCCAATGATCCACGTTTTAGTTCACAGTGGAGTCTAAACCAAGATAATGATTGCGACATTGATGGACCTGAAGCTTGGGATATTGAAACAGGTTCTTCAGATGTTGTAGTAGCAGTAGTAGATACCGGTGTCGATTATAATCATCCCGATCTAGCGGCAAACTGTATTTCAGGATATGATTTCATAAATAATGATAACGACCCGATGGATGATCACAACCACGGTACACACTGTGCAGGAATAATTGGTGCAATTGGAAATAACAATTTGGGTATCAGCGGTGTATCATGGGATGTATCAATCATGCCTGTTAAATGTCTAAGCGCTTCTGGTAGCGGAAGTTCATCAACAGTAGCACAAGCAATTAATTATGCTGCAAATAATGGTGCCGATGTTATAAGCATGAGTTTAGGCGGAGGATACAGTCAAGTAATGGAAGATGCCGTAAATTATGCTTATTCTAAAGATGTTGTTATTGTTGCTGCAGCCGGAAACTCAGATACAAATGCAAAACATTTCCCAGCTGGTTTTGATAATGTAATAGCTGTAGCAGCTACTGATCAAAATGATGACAGAGCACATTTTTCAAACTATGGAAATTGGATTGATTTAGCAGCACCAGGTGTAGGTATTCTGTCCACTCTTAGAAATGATAACTATGGAAGTTATTCTGGTACATCCATGGCTTGTCCACATGTATCAGGTTTAGCTGCACTGATATTAACTAAAGATATAACTCTATCTAACAATGAAGTTAAAACAATATTAGTAGAAAACACCGATAACATAAACACTGATCAATATGTAGGTTCAGGTAGAATCAATGCTCAAAAATGCCTCGAAGGCACTCCATCAATTTTTGAACTTACGCCAGAAAACTATGAAGCAAAATTAGAACAAGGAGAGATTGATACTACAACTTTTGAGATATGGACTGATCGTTCTAGTTTAGATTTTTATATACAAGCAGATCAAGATTGGATCTCAGTTTCACCAAACCATGGTACTTTAATAAAAAATGAAGTCGAAGAAATAACTGTAACCATTAATACTAACGGGCTTCTTAATGGATCATATAAAAGTAATATCTTAATAATTACAGAGGGGCTAGGAAGTGAAACATTTAAAATTGATCTAACAATTGGAACTGTTTTATCTTTCACACCAGAATCTGATGATGTATGCTTAAAAGAAGGAGAACAAGCTAAAAGATCTTTTGAAATATGGAATAGTGGAGTTGAAACTTTAAATTATCATCTATCTAAAAATCCTGATTTTGATTGGATAACTGTTTCAACATTAGATGGTACTTCAACAGGTGAGCGCGATAAGATTATTATTGATATTGATACAACGGGTGTTTCAAACGGCTGGCATACTTGTGAAATATCTATTGAATCCAATGGTGGAAATGACAAGTTTACTCTTAATGTTGGAGTTGGAGCAGTATTAGCATATAGTCCTAAAGTTTTAAACCTTGGTAGAAAAGACATTGGTGATAAGGTATCAGCCAGTTTTAATATTTGGAATAAATTAGGAAGAGACACACAGCTAGATTGGAGTATGTCAACAGAATCCGATTGGATTTCTTTTTCACCAACTTCCGGTGTTTCAAAGGGAGAAAAAGACATAGTAACAGTTGAGATTGATACTTCAAAAATGACAGGTTGTGGTAACTATAATACACCTATTGAAATATCGACAAATGGTGGAAATGGGGAAGTTATTTTAAAAATTGAAACTGTTTATAGAATAATTTCTACAACAGAAGAATGCATGACCACTAGTAGATACTTGATGAATTACGATGAAGCAAGGGATCTTCAAAGAGGATGTGGTTATTCAAGTTCAACTTTTAATGTAGGTCAAACTATAAGACGTACAGCTACAAACAAAATAGACATATACCGTTCATTTTTATATTTCAACACAACTGATATACCCTCTAATGCAGAAATTGGAGCAGGAGCTCTTTCTTTGTACAGTCTAAATACACCTGATACAGTTTTTGATATTGTAATACAAAATGGTCAACCTTCTCATCCACAATACAGAGGACTTCCTCATCCTCATGATATAGCCGGATGGGATCCTAATAATTATCCATATCCTTATTATTTTGGATTAGAAGGCAATGTTTACTGGGGAGAAACCAGTGCTTATGATTATGATAGAACAAATTATCATGGCGATGGAGGACGAATATCAACCTCTAATTTTGAAAGTGCAAGTTATACCGAGTTTGATTTAAGCAACGATGGATTAAATTGGATAACAAAAAATGGTATGACAAAATTTTGCTTAAGAAGTAGCCAAGATATAGAAGGTATAGAAGTCGGCAATAACGACTACTCTGTTATGAAATTTGCAAACAGGGTTCCTGATGTTTTCCATCCCGCAGCTCCTCCAATTCTAACATTAAAATATGGTCAAGCTCCTAACAGACCTGATAATCCAAACCCAGTTCAAAACGCAGAAAATGTTGAACTACCTGTTGAACTAAGTGTAGAGGTATCAGACCCTGATGGAAACAGCATGAGAGTTACATTCTATGATGCATCAGATGACAGCGTTATCGGTGTTGATGAAAACGTACTCGATGGAGGAAGAGCAACAGTAAAATGGGATAATCTATGTGAGGGAAAAAAATACAGCTGGTATGCTGTAGCTGATGATGACATATTTACAACTCAATCAAGAGCTTTTAGTTTTACAACAAAAGGAGTTCCTTCCGGAGACCCTGACAACGATAGAGAATTAGATCAACTACAAGTTGTATATGATCTTGGATTCCAGATAGGTGGAGACTGCGATGTAGGTCAAGAATTCATTCCAACAATGACTCCATTGGATAGTATTGATCTGTATCTATGTAAATTAAAGCCAAAAACTGATCTAATAATTGAACTTAGAGAAGGAAACATAGATGGAACAATTATTGATACAGTAAGATTTTCACCAACTCAAATCGATGAAGAATTCAGCTGGGTAACAGTTGATTTTGATGATGCACAATTAAACACCGGTGAACCTTACTATATCATAGCAAAAATAGAGACAGTAAATCCAGGTAGCATAGCAAGTTCATACCTCTGGGGTTTTACATATAACAATTTCTATGAACAAGGAGATGTTTACCTTAGAAAAACAGGATCAGAGGATTGGAATGTTGACACCAAACGAGATTGTATGTTCAAAACATTTGCCCCAGACGATGCAGGTGTTACAGCAGTATTAAGTTTCAACCCGGATTCACATGATTTTGGAGAAATGAACCCAGGCAACATCCGCAGTACAAGTTTCGAAATCTGGAACAGTGGAACAGGAACACTCAGCTACACTCTCTCTGAATCAGAAGATTGGTTAACAGTAACTCCATCAAATGGAGATTCAACAGGTGAACACGATACAATAAATGTTGAAGTTGATACCACAGGTTTAACAGTTGGAGAATATCATGAAGACATAATTATAAACTCTAACGGCGGAAACAGTGTTTTCAGCATAGATTTAACTGTTACAAATGACGATATTAATAATCCTCCAGAAATCGTAAATGAGAAACCAGAAAATGGTGCCACATTAACAACCAAGCATAGTGCAAACCTACAAGTTAGTATCTCTGATCCCGATGGAGATCTGATGGATTTAACTTTTTATGATGGAGATTACAATGTCCTAAATCAAAAAACAGGTTTATCAGATGGAAGCTACAGCTTCAAATGGGAAGGACTTGAAGCAAACACAACCTATAGCTGGTATGCAATTGTTACTGATTCAAAACTTGAAGATGTATCTGGTTTTTGGAGTTTTACAACAGCTGATGAAACAACCACGGAAACAGATATACAAATCAATTTTAAACTACTAAATAAAAACAACCTAACCGTTGAAATCCAGAATAACAATGATTACGAACACGAAAATATAAACATTGTTTACTCAGTAAAAAACAAGTTTTTAAACAGAGTAAATGTTAGCAATGAAACATCTTTTGATTCACTTGAAGCAAATGGTAAAAAAACTTTTTACACAGATGAAATAAGCTCAAAATTTGCATTGTTAAACATTAATGTGAATGTAACAGTTAACGGTGAAAGCTTTGAAGCAAATGCTTTTGGCATAAAAATCCTGAAAACAATAATTGTTTTTTAAAAAACAATAAAAAAAATATATCTCTTTTTTTCTTTTTTTGAAACAATAAAAATTATAATACTCTTTTGATATCTACAAATTAGAAATTATTAATAATTTTTTTTACAAAGGAGGAAAAAAGTTTTTCATGAAATACGATACCGTGATCATTGGCGCAGGTTTTACTGGAACATCAGCAGGTGCATTACTTTCAAAGGATCAAAAAGTATTAGTTATTGATAAAAACAATTTTTATGGTGGAAGATCAGCTACAAGGACACCTAACGAATATGATTGGAATAATATAGATGACTACTATGTTGATTTCGGCCATCATGTGTTTCCCACTAATAACTATCTTGATTTTGTAATAAACTATACTGGTGCTGATGAATACTGTGATATAGAACAAGTTAACATGCCGATGTTTTACCGTTATAACGAATTTCACAAACCTCCAAAAAATTTTTTGGAAAAACTAACAGCATATCCATTTATGTCTCTAGGTTCAAAACTTAAAATAAACAAACTACTTAAATATGCAGAAAAAACAGGTTTCGATGAAATAAAAAACAAATGGCTTTACAAATCTATAGATGACCTCTACGACCATTTTGATTTTGATGATGATGCACGAGAGATTTTCACAGATGGATTTGTAGCAGGATATCAAACAGTTACAGAAACCGATAAACTCTCAGGCGGGGATCTTCTTTTTTGTATGAAAGCCTTTCAACGCGGTATCAAAAAAAATGGAACACCATTATTTGCATCAAAAGGCGGAGTTGCAAACATTGTAAAAGCTTTCGCTGAAATAATTAGAAGAAACAATGGAAAAATAATGCTAGGTGAAAAAGTAGAAAAAATAAATGTAGAAGAAAACAAAATATATGGAGTAACTCTTTCTGATAACACAGTTATTGAAACAAAAAACGTGATTTATGCTGCACCAGTATACGGTCTTTTAGATATAGCTGAAAAATATCTTCCAGAGGAATACACAAAAGAACTAAAAGCAGCTAAAAAAGACTCAACAAATCTATTTCTCATCATAGGTGGAAGTAAAAAAACACTTTTAGAAAAACCCATCGGCACATGGATTATGATACCTCAAACAGAAACAAGACATGTTGACTCATACTATTTAGTATATGAATTTCCAAAAAAATTTGAACAAGCACCAAAAGATCATTATCTTTTTAATTTCGCTGTAGAAATCAAAGATATGGATGATTTAAAAGATCAAAAAAATCTTGTAAAAAGAATGATAAAAGATTTGCAGCCTGTTTTTCCAAATTTTGATTT
>CAYMOC010000096.1:0-6360 GCA_964391965.1 uncultured Thermoplasmatales archaeon
AAGTAGAGTTTGCTTATCCACATAGTGAGGTTTTATTTAGAGAGAAAAACAAAAAATAATTTTTTTTAGATTGGTGTTTCTTCTTCGCAGGGTGTTCTTACATCTATGAATTGTATTAACACTATTGTTATTATGATTGAAGCTCCTATAAACATGTATGGGCCCATGAACCAAAATAATAATATTATCGAGTAGAAGACGCCTCTTATACCATATGTGAATCGGTTCATTGCTTTTATGAAAACATCTTGTTGTAATGCTCGAGCGTCTAGGTGGCAATGTGTGTTTTGTGTTTCTTCTATTTCTTTTGTTCCTTTTTTTTCAATATCTTTATAGGGTAAACCGATCAGAATTGTGAAGCGTACCATGTGTCTAAGTGATAAAAGAAAAACAAATAATGAAAAAACTAAAGCTATAAATAAAATCATTAATTTGAAATAAACAATATTGGAAGCTGTAATACTTGTTAAAGTTGAAAAATCACTAAAACCTGTTTCGTTGAATCTAACTAATAAACCCAACATTACTAGAATAGATGATGATAGGAATGTAACACTCATTATTAGGTTTCTCATGGTTTGTATGGGTATTATCGTGTCTTTCTGGGTGGCCATTATTTTTACCCACTCGCTATAAAAAATGTTTAAAAGTCCTCTTTTTGCCGTCCCAGGTTTTCTCATCGCTATTTTTAATTGTATTCCATAGATTGAGATGCATATAACAAAAACAGCGAATGCTAACAGGTTTAGCTGAATAATGTCTAACATGTTTTTTTCCTATCTTGCTCTGTTTGTAGTTTTTTGAATCGTTTTATTTGTTTATAAATCTTGGTTTTTTTTATGTTAGCATTTCTTGTGAAGGGATTAGGTCTAGTATTTGTTCTATTAGATATTGGACTAGCCCGACAAGGACTTGTAGTGCTTCGATTAGTCGTTCTACAAGATTTACTATTCTTATAAGATCGTAGACAATTTCTATGAGTCTGAAAACTAGTTGTATTATTGTTTTTATTAGTTCTATTAACCAGTCGAATATTCCGTTTGTTTCTATGTCAAGTAGGTTTATTTCTTCTATTTTTTCTTTTATATTTATTTTTATTTGTTGTATATTGATTGGTTTAGTTGGAACTGTTTTTGATTTTGTGTTTGGTACTGCGGTTGCTGAAGAAACCATTAGGATTGCTACAGCTATTGCAGTTATTATTAAAATATATTTTTTCACACTACTCCACCATTTGATAGATATTTTGTTGCATTATTTATACTTATTTTATAAAATGACTTAAAAATTGTTTAAAAACAGTTTGTTTTTGTTTTTTTTGTCAAGCAAGATTTTAAATATTGATAAACACATGTTAATTTTGTTGTTGTAGTTGAAACAAAAAATGGGGGTTTTATAGAGATATGATAAAAAAAATTGTTGTTTTTTTAATAGTTTTTTTATTTGTTATATGTAATTTTTCTGGTTTAGTTGTAGCTAATAAAATAAACAAAGATGAAAAAATTTTGTCTTCGGAATCTGAAGATATTGATATAAATTTTGAGGTTAGAGAATCTGGTGGAAGTTGGAAAAGCGATAGTTTAACAGCTGATGTTGATTCAATAGTTGAATTTCGAATAAATGTTCAAACACACAGAAGCTACGAAGGCGTTGGAATCTATGTTGAACTTCCCTCTACCGCTGGAGTTAATATGTTTGAATATGTCACGGATAGTTCTTCTCCTAAACCTGTTCTACCTTTCGGCGTGTGGGATGCAGATGATACTAATGTTATGTGGTTCTGGTTTCTAACTGGTCCATCCTGGTCAAAAGAAGCAAGTTTCAGAGCTTATATCCGTGAAGAAGCTACAAGATCAGTAAATGTTAGAGTAACTGGAATTATTAGTTTCGATCCAGATGATCCTTTATTTGATGAGTCAACTGATTCCGTTGAGGTTACAGGTGAAGATGATGGACCTTGTTGTTTTCCTGCTGGTACTTTGATTACTATGGTTGATGGAAGCAGAAAAAAAATAGAGAATGTAGAGGTTGGTGATTGGGTTTTAGGTTACAATGTTGAAAAAAATAGGAATACTATCTGGCGTGTTAGCATGCTTGGTAGCCCAGTTCATAGAGTTGTTTCTATTAATAATGGTTTAATTGAAGCTACTGTGGATCATGCGTTTTATGTGAAAAAATCTGATGGAGATGTTGGTTGGGCGGTTTATAATATAGAACGTGGGGAAAGAAGTAATATAGTCAAGGAAAAGTTGCTTCAGCTTGAAACCGGTGATAAGGTTTTAAATTCTGAGAAGAAATGGGTTGAAATAAAAAGTATAAAACTTTCAGGGGAACGTGTTCAAACCTATAATATTTTATCTTTCTCAGGACGTCATAATTATTTTGCTAATGGTTTATTGGTTCATGAAGAGTACCCTAAGGATCTGCTATTGAGTTCAAAAATACATGGTTTTTTTGAAAAAATTTTTTCATTTTTACCACCTATTTTTTTGGAGTTTTTTAATAAAATATCAACGCTTATCTATTAGTATTTTATTAGGGATTATTTAATGATTGAGTTGCCTTTCTCGGATTTTAATATTATTCTTCTTTTGGGTTTAGCTTTAGGCCTTGGTTTTCTTGTTGGGAAAGGTACTCATTTGATGAAAATTACGGGTATCGTTGGTTATATTATAACAGGTGTTTTGATTGGTCCTCATGTTTTGGGTTTAGTTCAGACTTATCAGCTTGAAACTGAGCTTGTTACTAATTTTGCTTTGGGTTTTGTAGCTTTTATCATTGGTGGTAATCTCACTCGTTCTTTGGTTAAGAAGATGGGGCGGAGTGTTTTTGTTATAATTATTGGTGAATGTGTCGCTGCTTTTTTTGTTGTTTTACTTGGTGTTTATTTTTTAACAAAGAATTTGTCTCTTGCTTTGATTCTTGCGGCTTTGGCTCCTGCTAGTGCTCCTGCGGGTGCGGTAGCTGTTATCCATGAGTATCATGCAAAAGGAAAACTTACTGATTCTATTCTTGCAGTGGTTGGTTTTGATGATGGTTTAGCAGTTTTGATTTATGCTTTTTCTATTGCAATTGTTGGAGTTTTGATATCTAATCAAATTGTTGTATCTGAAATGTTGTTTACTCCTCTTTTAGAGGTGGGCGGGGCAATTGTTTTAGGTTTAGTTTCTGGTTTGTTTTTTTCTTTTGTTTTACGTCGTCTTAATGAACGTGAAGAAATTATTACAGTGGGTTTAACAGCGATTCTTGTCACTTCTGGTTTAGCTGTTTTTTGGGGTTTTTCTTTGATTCTTGCTGGTTTAACCCTGGGCATGGTTGTTATTAATCGTTATCCTCAGGAGAATCGTCCTGTTTTTGATCATATTGGATCTATTAGTCTTCCAATTTATGTCATATTTTTTATTACTGCGGGTATTCATCTTGATATAACCATGTTAACGGGTATTGGTTTTTTAGGAGCTGTTTATATAATTTGTAGGGTTGTAGCAAAGTTGTTAGGTAGTTATTTTGGTGCGTGGTTATCTAATGCTGATTCAGTTATACGAGATAATATAGGTTTTGCTATTTTGTCTCAAGCGGGTGTTGCTATTGGTTTATCTTTATTGGCGGCTAATAAACTTGAAGGAATGGGTATGTATGATATGGCTGCTAGAGTGGTGACAGTTATTGCTGCTACTACGGTTGTTTTCGAAGTGATTGGTCCGGTTGCTGCTCGTTTTGCAATTCTTCGAGCAGGAGAGTCAAATGTTGAGTAAAGTTTATGATTTAAAAAGAATTAGTTTGGTTGTGGGAAAGTTATGGTAAAAAAACCTAAAGAGAGGCTTATAAAGGATTTTTATGAGCTAAAAGTAAGACAGATTGCTGATAAAAAAATGTGGGATATTCCTTTGATTAAAAAAGATGAACCTATTTCTCATGTTTTATCTATCCTGGATGGTAAATCGCATGTATGGGTGGTTGATAATTTGGAAAATAAAAGGGTTGAAGGAGTTATCACTCGTCATGATGTCTTAAAGATTCTTGCGCCTCCTAAAAAGGTTAATTATAGTGTTTTTGGTGTGCCTAAGCAATATCATCATGGTACTAAAGGTATTGCTGAGGAGGTTATGTCTCATGATCCTGTTACTTGCAGGTGGGATGAGAAAATTGATGAAATTCTTCTTCGTATGATACGTCATCGTGTTAGGCGTCTTGCTGTTATTGAAGAAGATAAAGTTGTTGGTGAGATTACATTATCTCAACTGATTCATAAGTATTATATGGCTTCTCAGTATCATCCAATCGATGAAGAATAAATTTTTTTTTATTCTTTTTTTATCATGGTTTTATATGTTGGATAGAAGTCTTCTATGGATTCTAGTTTCCATAGCATTAATCCTATTTGTTCAGGATTAAAATTTTTTTCTTCTATATTTTTTGACCCCCTAATATTCATTGTTAAATGTTACCATGATACATTAAGACACAACTTGTATTTATATTTTTCCAAATAATATTATATATACAGAACATTATGGAGAAAATAAGAAAAACTTCTTAAAAAAAATAAAAAAAGAAACAAAAGTTATGAATATTGCCGTATAATGGCAAAATATAAAAATGAGGTTGTCATAACTACCAACGGATCTAGTTTGGATAAAGAAGTTTTTCATCTATATCACCTCTTTCTACCAAACTAGATCCAACTTACAACTACTCTTTTAAAAAATAATCCTGGATATTATAAACCCCTAAAACTATAAGCTCCCGGGCTAAATGTTTGAAATATTCATCCTTATTTTAATCTCACTGGGAATCGGAATATTTGTAAGCACAGCATCAGGCACAGCAGCTACACTTCTAATTCCAATATTAACAATTTTATTTAGATACAAAACACATGATGCAATAGGAACCACACTTGCTCTAGATAGTATTATGGGTCTCACTGCTGGTTTGATGTATCTAAAAAACAAAAATGTTGATCTAAAATCATCAGCTTTTTTAATATTATTTGGTATAACAGGATCAGTTATTGGAAGCCAATTTACATCATCCGCACCAGAAGCTGGTTTAAAACTTTTTATAGGAATTTTTATACTATTTGTAGGTTTTAATTTCGCAAGAAGAGGAGTGCGAAAAAATGTTGATTTTGTTAATAAAAAATTAAAATTTTCATTTTTTAAAAAAAATAAGTTTTTATCGTTTTTAATTTTTGGAGTTCTTGTAGGAATAATTAGTGGATTTTCAGGACTTGGAGGCGGAAGGATTATTGCAGTACTGCTGATTTTTGTTATAGGTTATAGTTTTCATAAGGCTATTGGAACATCACTTTTTATGATGTTTTTTATAGCTGGTACTGGAGCAATTTCTCATGGTATAAAAGGAGAAATTTTACTTGGAAAACTTCCTTTTTTAATTATTCCAGGCGTTATAGGTGCTCTAATTGGATCAAAATATGCAAATAAAATAGATGAGGATAAACTTGCTAGAATAGCAGGAGTAATAATTTTTTCATTTGGAGTAATAATAATTATTAACAGTTTATTCTAAATGATATCCTTTTTATAACCTAAAAATGAACAATACGGTTTAAGTCGTTTATAGATATATCCTTTCATTATTTTTACATCATCAGAAATTTTTAGATTACGTGGTTTTATAAATTTCTCAAAACGTTTAAGGTTGTTTTCTTTTAATTCTAAAAGGTTTACAATTTTTCCCATTGTTTCTGCAGGATTTTCACAGAGTTCTTCATATGTTACATTAACATAATCAGAATTTTTTAATTTGTTTATATTTTTGATAAAATAATCTGTGTGTTTTTTGTGATGTTCAACTATTATCGGCAAAGCAGCTGGTAGTTTAGACCAGAGTAATGTTCCCGCGAAGGTTTTTAAAGCCGGGTTTTCAGAAAGTTTTCTAGCTGTTGGTGATATAAAGCTCAGAATAAACTGTTTTTTGTTCTGTTAATGTTCTAAGTGCTTTTAGAGAAGAATTCATAACTGGATAAGGATGACGATGAATGAATACAAATTTTGCTTCAGGGATTTTTTCTTTTATGAATAAAAAATTTCCAAAATCCCAAGGGTTTTTCAGCAAAAGTTTTTTATCTTCCCCTTCAACAAACTGTATTTTTTTACATACTTCTTTGAATTTTTCAATATTTTTATTGTTTAATTTGTTGAATAGATAACCTTGGTCAATCAGAAAAGCATATTCTAATGGAAGCTCAGCTTCCATCTTTAAACGATCAATACCTCGATCTGTTTGATTGTTTTCTATAAAAAAATTATTCATTTTCTCTTTAGCTTTTTTCTGAATATTAGGCTTCATCCCAAAATAAATAATTAGGAGATAAATCATTTTTTAAATCATGGA
>CAYMOC010000097.1:0-6295 GCA_964391965.1 uncultured Thermoplasmatales archaeon
AACCAATTTTTTCCTTTAAAATTAGCCCAACTAAAATTATTAGGTGTATCAACAACCTGCAGTTTACCTTTCTTAGGAAAAAATGAGAAATCTGGAGAAGTACTCATTACAGGATATTCTTCATTATACGTATAATCAGATTTTTCGTTCTGTGAGCAAATCTGACATTTTTTTAATTCTTCTTGTTTTTGAAGGATGACTCCATTTGCCGGCAGAATACCTACAGCTAAAACAACTAAAATAAACAAAACAATTAACTTTTTTTTCATTTTTTTTCTCACACTTAGATTATCTTTTTAAAATGTAATTCTTTTGCATTTTTTAAGGCTTCTACGACTGGTAGTTTTTCACCCATCATAAATTTTTCAAGACTTCCTCCACCAGTGCTAATATGTGAAATCTTATTTTCAAGACCTAGTTTTTTAACAGCTGCTACTGTATGGCCGCCTCCCACTATTGAGAAAACATCAGAGTCAGCTACAAAACCAAAGATTTCACGAGTTCCTTTCATAAATATTTCTTCTTCAAAAACACCACAAGGACCTGAGAGAAATACTGTTTTTGCATTTGATAATTCATTTTTAAAATTCTCTATTGATTTTATCCCTATATCAAAAAGACTTTGATCTGTTGGAAGTTGTGATTTACTTATTTCTTCTCTTGTATCATTTTTTGAAATCGCAAAATCCTCTGGAAGAAGTATGTCTACACCATGAGTCTGCATCAGTTTTTTTATTTGATCAAAATGAGAAGCATCTCCTTCTTCCATTAGTTTTTCTTCGTTTTTATTTCCAAGATTTATACCTTCTGCTTTTAGGAAAGCATTAGCCGGAAGACCTGTCAGTATTATTTTATCCGCAGTCTTATTTTCAAAAAGTCTTTCAATTGTTTTGATCACATCTGAAAATTTTGCTCCACCAAATAGAAAAACAGATGGTTTCTCAGGGTTTTTTATTATCTTACCTAAAGTAGTTAATTCTTTTTCCATGAGTCTTCCAGCACATGATGGAAGAACAGCTGTGAAACCAACAAGAGAGCATTGACTTCTATGTGCTGCTGCAAAAGCATCATTTACAAATAAATCAGCCAACGGGTAAAGGTTTTGAACAAAATCTGTTTCCGAGTGTTCCTCTGGTGTTTTTTTATCGGTTTCATGTTCAAATTTACGGACATTGTCAAGAAGCAGTACATCACCAGGTTTCATATTTTTGATTTTGTTTTGTGCTCCTTCACCATAGATATCATCCACATTTTCAACATTTTTATTTATTAGATCACCAAGAACTTCCGCATGTTTCTTAAGATCTATAAAATCCCAGCTGCCTTTACGACCCTGATGAGCCATAATAACTGTTTTAGCATTTTTTGAAACCAGTTCCTTTATTGTTGGTAGAACACGTCGGATACGTGTATCATCCAGGATTTCATGTGTTTCTTTTTCAAGTGGCATATTAAAATCTACACGAAGTAGAACTGTTTTATTTTCTAAATCAAAATCATCAAGTGTGTTATATTCATTCATAAAATATCTTAACCTCCATATTCCGGTTAGTGTAATAAAAAAATGATTATTTAAAATTTGTATTAAAAAAAAGATGAAAAAAAATTAATAGGTTGCTTCTACTTTTTCAGTTTTTTTTAATTCATGTAGAAACATATAGTTTACAAGATCTACTAGTCTACAGGAGTAACCCCATTCGTTGTCATACCATGAAAGTATTTTTACTAGTTTACCTCGTCCACCGTTCACCATGGTTCCTTGTCCATCAATGATTGATGAATGCGGATCACCTATAATATCAACAGATACTATTGGATCCTCAGTATACCCCATTATCCCTTTAAGATGATTCTCTGAAGCATGATTAAATGCTTGATTTACTTCTTCCTTGGTTACTTCTTTATTTAGTTGACAAGTGAAATCAGTGATTGAGCCATCAGGTGTAGGTACTCGTATAGCCATACCATCTATTTTTCCTTTAAGTTCAGGTATAACTAACGTGGTTGCTTTTGCAGCACCGGTGGTTGTAGGGATAATCGAAACAGCTGCAGCGCGTGCCCTTCGAAGATCCTTATGTGGAAAATCAAGAATTCGTTGATTACTAGTATACGAATGTACTGTTGTCATAAGTCCACTTTCTATACCAAAAGAATCGTTGAGTACTTTGACAGGGGGTGCTAAACTGTTTGTTGTACATGAAGCATTAGAAACAATGTCATGTTTATCAGGATCATAAAGATGTTCATTTACACCTAGCACCACTGTTAAATCTGGATCACTAGATGGCGCAGATATTATAACTTTTTTAGCTCCAGCATTTAAATGTTGTGAAGCATCATCTCTTTTTCTAAAAATCCCTGTGGATTCTATTACGACATCTATACCTAGATCATTCCATGGTAATTGAGAAGGTTTGACTTTTGAAAAGAATTTTATTGGTTTATTATTCACAATGATTGCATCATCATTTGATTCTACGGAACCATTAAATCTTCCGAATATTGAATCATATTTTAACAAATGCGCAAGAACATTTGGTTTACTTAAATCATTTACAGCTACAATTTCAAATTTTTTTCCATACTGAGAGTGATCAACGGCTGCTCGTAAGACGTTACGGCCGATTCTCCCAAATCCATTAATGGCGACTCTGATCATCCCTATCGTCCACCTCATTTTAAATAATACTTAATAGTCTATTTAAATATTTCCAACTAAATAAGTATTTTCAGCTTTTAAAATCTTAACATTCACAGTTTGACCAATATCTAAATTTTTCTTTTTTAAAACCACAGGTTTATAATTACCTGTTCGTCCAACCCATGTATTATTTTTTCCTCTCTCAGTTATCAAAACATCAAAATTTTTTCCAACAAATTTTTCATTATTTTCTTTAGAAATATTTGAACATAACTTAGTTAGAATCCTTGATCTTTCTTTAGATATTTTTGTATCAACTCTTCCTTTCATCTTTTTTGCTTCAGTTAAGGGTCTAGCTGAAAAACGTGTAATGTTTGTAATATCAGGTTTAACTTTCTCTAATAAAGAAACAGTTTCTTGAAAATTCTGTTCATTTTCAGTTGGAAAACCTACAATTATATCTGTTGCAAGAGTCACATCTGGGAAAAAATCTCTAAATTTATTAACAATTTCTTCAAATTCTTCAACTTTATACTTTCGATTCATTTTTCTAAGTATACTGTTTGATCCCGATTGAACTGGCAGATGAACAAAATTATAAACCTTTGTGTCTTGAAAACCTTCGATTATTTCATCATAATTTTTCTTCAAAGTATATGGATTCATCATCCCAACACGAACCCTGTAATCACCAGATATTTTAACGATTTCTTTTAACAAAACTCCAAGATTCAAACCAATATCAACACCATAAGATGCTGTATCCTGAGCTGTAACTCTTATCTCTTTACAACCCTGACTTATTGCATCTTTTACATTATTTTTTATTTCTGCAAACGGGAAACTTCTAAGTTTCCCACGGGCTTTACATGTTAAACAATAAGAACAAGAAAACATGCATCCTTCAGAAACCATTATTGGTGCATTGATATCATCATAAATTTTTGGAAAAAACGTCTTATTTTTATCAAAAAAATTTTTTTCTTTTTTTTCAAAGTAATCAATAATAAACTGAACTTCTGTTGGTTTAACCTGTAATGCATTTGGTAAAACTTTTTTGATTAGATTTGATTGAACAGCAGGCATACAACCAGAGACAATAATTTTTTTACCTGTTTTTTTAAGTTCTTTCAAACGTGAAAGCATTCTTTGTTCAGTTGTGTTAATAACAGTACAAGTAAGAACCACTATAACATCTGCCGCATTTACACTATCCACAATTTGATGTTTTTTTTGTTGAATAAGTCCTCTGACTAGACTTGCATCACTTTTATTTGCAGTACAACCATAGACTTCAACATAAAATTTCATAATTTATAAAACAAAAAAATAGCAAGCAGTAATATTATTTTAAATTTCTTCTTGTATACGTTTTAAAACAAAGTCTTTATCTAGATTTGATAAGAAATATCCTGCACGAGGACCTTTTTTTTGATTAAGAATGATTTGATAAATTGTCCCAAATGCTTGCCCTGTTTTTATTTTTAGTTCCTCTGATGCATTATAAATTGCATTATGAATATCTTCTGGATTCCATTCAATATCATCAAATGAATTTTTTAGATTTTTTAAAAACTTTTTTTCAACATCTGAAAGATCCACTTTAGGCGGCTGTTTTTGTACTTTGAATTTAACATTTTTTGGTGCAAAATTTTCAAGCCAAAACCGTGCATGCTCCACTCGTCTTTGAAGTCTTTTTTTATCTTCATCAGTCATTTTTTTATCTATCTGATCAGTTCTTACAAGAATTTGTTTAACTTCATCCCAATCATCACCTATTTGAGCAACCGTAACCAGATGACTATAAGGAATTTGAACAGGTATTTTCTCCGGTATATTATATGGTTGAGAGAGTTCATAGGTTTTGTTTAAATCTTTCATACCCGCTGTTTTCTCGTCTTCTTTGAAATACACTCGTTCCAGTTTATCATAATTATCAACCAAATTTAGAAGACCGAAACCTGCATCAAAAGTTATATGTTTATTTGGTCTATTATCCATCAATAGAAACCTTAAAACCTCAGGAGGAGTCATCTTAAGCATTTCTTCAGCTGAGAGAGCTGTTCCTTTAGAACTATGCATCGCTCCTTTTCCTTTCAATAAAATAAACTCATAAACAGTAAAGTTTGGAGCGGGATAATCATAAACTTCTTCAACTATTTTTTCACCAGTTTCACGTGCACCTCCAACGGTTCCAAGATCTTTTCCAAAAGGCTCAAATGAAACATTTAGCATCTTCCAACGAGCAGGCCAATCCACACGCCAAGGAAGTTTACCAATACCACCCTCACGGATATCTACTTCTCCTTCATATCCACATTCACAAGTATACTCAATTATCGGATATTCATACAAAACAGGTTTTGCTTTACCAATACGTTTACATTTTTGACAACGTATATTAAAAGGAAGCCATTTTTTAGGAAGCTGTCTTTTAGAAATAGTTTCTATAATCTTTCGGATTTTATCAGTGTTCTCAAGAGCTGTTTCTATAGCATCATTGTATTCACCATTTTTGTACATCTCACTAGCTCGATAAACCCTGGGTTTAACACCGATTTCATCAAGACAATCCAAAAATGCAAACAAAAAATGATCCGCATAACTTTTATGATCATCACATGGACAAGGTATATCTGATATGGGCATTCCAACATATTGCTCATACTTTTTTTTTGAAAGATAAGGATAAACCTTTCTTAATGGATCAAAATCATCAGCAACATAAATAAGCTCAGCGTTACCACTCTTTTCAATAACACAACGATAAACAGCATCAGTAGTAAGAATCTCCCTCATATTCCCAACATGGATTGGACCTGAGGGTGTAATCCCTGTTGCTAGAACATGTTTTTCTCTTTCTTTTTTTAAAAGCTCATCAGCCAATACTTCCGCCCAGTGCATAAAAAAATCAAAACTCCATATATTATAAAAAAATAAAAGAAATAAAAAAATTTGTTTATTTATATCAACCTGGCTCTGATCAATGCTCTAAGTGGCACATTACCTATTTTGTTCTTCGAACTCTTATTAATCAAAGTTAAACAAAGAATTGGTTCTCCGCCTTCTTTTTTAACTGCATCAATAGTACCTTTAAGTGTTGTACCTGTTCCAAGCACATCATCAACAAGAACTACTTTTTTACCCTTAACAGAAGCATAGTTTGAGCCGAAAGCTCCACTTTTTTCATGATGTGGCCTAAAAACAGATAGTTCTAAACCTAGGTTGTTTGCAACAAAAGTAGCATAAGGTATTCCATTTGTTGCTATACCAACAACTGTGTCAACTTCCTCGCATTCTTCACAAATAATATCAGATAAAGCATCAGAAATAAAACCAATTCTTGAAGGATAAACACCAAGAGAACGCCATCCAATTTTTACGTCTCCACCTTTTGGTTTTTCTTCTTTTCCTTTACTAAGTAACCATGCAGCAGTTTCACGTGAAACGTTAAGTTCATCAGCTATATCATGCTCTGAAAGACCTGATTCTTTGTATTTTATAGCTTTGTTAATGAGTCTTTCTATTTCCTTCATAAAATTTATTCCACCCTTTTTAATTCATGTATACATATACTATATTTAGATTTTTTCTTAAAAAAGGCTTCATCCCAAAATAAATAATTAGGAGATAAATCATTTTTTAAATCATGGA
>CAYMOC010000098.1:0-6220 GCA_964391965.1 uncultured Thermoplasmatales archaeon
TTGTTTTTTAGTTATTTTTTGGTCTAATATTAGTAATTCTTTTTAAATAATGAAAGATAGTAATAATCTGATATATTGTTATGAGTGTTAATAAAGTAAAAAAAAGAAATGGAGAAGTTGTTTCTTTTAACAAATCAAAGATTACTAATGCTGTAAAAAAAGCATTAAATGCAACAAATAATGACCCAGAACTCTCTGAAGATATTTCAAATAAGGTAACAGAACAACTTAACAAAAATTTTTCAAAAAATCAAACTCCAACTGTTGAAGAAATACAGGATATTGTTGAGAAAACTCTTATAAAAAATAATCTTTCAGATGTAGCAAAAGCCTATATTCTTTATAGAAATAAACAAACTCAGCAAAGAGATCTTAAAGATTTTTTTGGTGTGCAGGATGATTTAAAACTCAATCTTAATGCCATCAAGGTTTTAAGAGATCGTTATCTTAAAAAAAATGAACAAGGAGAAATAATTGAGACTCCATCTGAGATGTTTGAACGTGTAGCTAAAAAAGTAGCATCAGCTGATAAAAAAAATTCTGATATTGATGTTGGCAAACTTGAAAAAAAGTTTTTCGAAATCATGGTAAATCTTGAGTTTTTACCTAATTCTCCAACACTTATGAACGCAGGTCTTACTTTACCTCAACAACTCTCAGCTTGTTTTGTACTACCTGTATATGATTCTTTGGAAAGTATTTTTGATTCTGTAAAAAACATGGCGTTGATTCATAAATCGGGAGGTGGAACTGGTTTTAGTTTTTCAAAAATACGTCCACAGGGTGACATAGTTAAAACCACTAAAGGAATCGCATCCGGGCCTATTTCTTTCATGAAAGTTTTTGACAAAACAACTAATGTTGTTAAACAGGGTGGACGAAGACGTGGTGCAAACATGGGGATCCTAAGTTTTGATCACCCTGACATAATCAGTTTTGTAAACGCTAAAGATACGGAAGGAGAATTTGAAAATTTTAACTTATCAGTTTCTGTTACTGATGATTTTATTAAAGCCATTAAAAATGATGAAAAAATTGATCTGATAAACCCTAGAACAAAAAATAAGCTTAAAAGTATTAAAGCTAAAAACCTGTTTGATCAAATAACTTTTCAGGCATGGAAAACAGGTGATCCAGGTCTTATTTTTTTAGATGAAATAAATAAAAAACATCCTCTAAAAAAATTAGGGGAAATAGAGGCTACCAATCCATGCGGCGAAGTCCCGCTTTTACCATTTGAAAGCTGTAATCTGGGTTCGATAAATCTTTCAAAAATGGTTAACAAAAATAGATCTGATGTCGACTGGGAGAAACTAAATGAAACCGTTAAACTAGGTGTTCATTTCTTAGATAACATTATAGATGTCTCTGATTTCCCACTACCTGAAATCGAAAAAACAACTAAAGCCAACCGAAAGATAGGCTTGGGAGTGATGGGTTTTGCTGAACTTCTAATCAAACTAAATATTCCATATAATTCTAAGAAAGCCTTAAATTTAGCTGAAAAAATTATGAGATTTATAACAGAAAAAGGTAGAAAAAAATCAGAAGAACTAGCAAAAACCAAGGGTTCTTTTCCAAATTTTGATAAAAGCATTTGGAAACAGAAACATAAATATATGCGAAACGCCACAATTACAACAATTGCTCCAACTGGAACAATTAGTGTTATAGCAGGATGTTCTAGTGGAATCGAACCGCTTTTCGCAGTGGCCTTTATTCGAAACATTATGGAAGGAAAAAAATTTTTTGAAGTCAACAGTTTATTTGAAAAACAACTAAAAAAACAAGACATATATGATAAAAATTTAATCAAAAAAATAGCTAAAAAAGGAAGCATTCAAAACATTGATGAAATACCATCTGATCCAAAAAAAATATTTTTAACTGCTATGGATATAAAACCAGAAACACATGTAAAAATACAAGCAGCATTCCAGAAACATACAGATAACGCGGTATCAAAAACAGTGAATTTACCCAAGGATTGCTCCATTGATACAGTAAAAAATATTTATCTATTAGCACACAAACTAAAATGCAAAGGAATCACCATCTACCGTTATGGAAGTAAACAAAACCAAGTACTGTCTTTTGCAGAAGCTGATGAAAGATCAGATTATTTCAATGTAGAATCAAACTACTCGGGTGGATGCCCACTTGATGGAAGTTGCGAAATGTAAAAAAAAAACAAATTATTTTTTTTAGTTTTTTTCTAAAAAATTTTTTAATTTTTTAACACTAAAAGTGTTTATTATATCGTTTTTTTCAGCCCATCCACGACGGGCCACGGCTATTCCAAGATTGTAGTAACGCAAATGATCTTTTCTATGAGCATCTGTCCCAATAGATATTTTAACATTGTTTTCAACTGCTTGTTTTACTTGTACATCATTGATGTCAAGTCTTTCAGGATAAGAATTTATCTCTAAAGCAACATTGTTTTCTTTAGCTGCGTCTAGTATTTTTTCAAAATCAAGTTTTATTGGTTCTTTTTTCTGAATTTTTCTTCCAGTGGGATGAGATAAAATGTTTACCTGTGGGTTTTCTATAGCTTTTACAACCCTTTTGGTCATATCTTTTTTATTCATCCTAAACGCTGAGTGAATACTAGCAAGTACCACATCAGCTTCTTTCATAAAACTATCTTTAACATCGATCTCTCCATTTTTTTTGATATTGGTCTCCATTCCATGGAAGATATGGATGTTGTCATATTTTTTCTGTATTTTTTTTATTTCTTTTCCTTGTTTCATCCATTCTTTTTTATTCATTCCACCCGCAACCTTCAATGAACCCACATGATCAGTTAATGCAATGTATTCATGATCTAAATTAATAGATTGTTTTACCATTTCCTCAATTGTGTTTGCTCCATCGCTGTATTTAGTATGCATCTGAAGATCTCCTTTCACATCATCATATTTTACAAGTTCTGGTAGTTTGTTTTCATTGGCTGCGCCTATCTCTCCTCGGTTTTCTCTAAGCTCGGCAGGAATATATTTCAAACCGAGTTCGTTATATATTTCCTCTTCAGTTTCCCCTGCTATTTTTTTATCGTTTTCAAATAAACCATATTCATTGAGTTTCAAGTTTTTTTTCTGAGCTATTTTACGAAGACTAACATTATGGTCTTTACTCCCTGTGAAATACTGAAGAGCAGATCCGAAACTTTCTTTTTCAACAATACGTAAATCAACTTGTATACCTCCATAAAGTCGAACTGTTGATTTAGTATCACCCTTGGCAACGACTTTATCAACCCGGTCTAGTCCAGTGAAAACATCCATCATCTCCTTTGGTTTTGATGATACTACTAAAATATCAACATCTCCAATGGTTTCTTTTTTACGACGAATGGATCCAGCTAGCTCGATTTTGTCAACATGATCTTTTAAATCATCTATTATCCCCTGTGCCTCAGGTTGCACATAACCTAGTAAAAAACGTGATCCTTTTTTTCTTGCAAAAGCTATATTTTCCAAAATATTTTTTTCAGTCTGCCTTCCAAATCCCTCCAAATCTCGGATTTTACCTTTTTTAGCTGCTTTTTCTAAATCATCAAGGTTTTTAACATCAAGTTTTTCATAAAGAACCTTTATTTTTTTTGGACCCAAAGTTTCAACACCTGATAAACTACGCAAGTCCACAGGGAAATCTTTTTTGAGTTTTTCAAGACGTTTTACTTCACCAGTTTCAAGAAACTCTTTTATTTCATCAGCTGTACTTTCACCAACACCAGGAATATCCTGCAGTTCATCGTTTTCATAGGCTTGTTCAATGTCTTTACCAAGACTTTCAATATTCTGAGCAGCTTTTCTATAAGCACGAGGTTTAAAACTAACATCTTTCATCTCATAAATATCAGCTATTTCATTAAAAATCCGAGCTATTTCTTTATTTTTCATATTCTTTTTTGTCCTTAAAAAAAATTTTATTTAAGAGTTTCTTTTAATTCCTTACAGTTTTTAGGAGCAAAACCCTTGTAATCATTGTTAAAATACCCGTAAACATCTTCTACATCAGAATCCTTAATTTTTTCCGCCCATTTTTCTAACTCTTCTTTAGAATAATCATGTTTATACCAATCATTTTTTCCATGCCATCGAATATACGCAAAATCAGATGTTACAACAAAATCTGTATTAATATCTGGACTGTCAACTATACAAAAACCAACATTATACTCCTCAAGTAAACTATAGATTTTATCATCAAACCAACTTTCATGACGAAACTCTACTACTTCTTTAAAATCTTCATCAAGATTATTAAAAAAATTCTCTAAAAGTTCATAATCACGTTTTAGACTTGGTGGAAGCTGCCAAAGAACAACTCCTTTTTTATCCTCCAACATATCAAAACGTGAATAAAACTTATCCAAATACTCATCAACATCTTCTAGTTTCTTTTTATGAGTAATCAAATTACTACCCTTGAAAGTCAACAAAAAATCCTTCGGTGTTTTATCCTTCCAGCCTTTCACCATGTTTTTGAAAGGAAGACGATAAAAAGAGGCATTAACTTCAACTGTGTTAAATTTTTTAGAATAAAAACGTAGCCAATCTCTTTTTTTAAGATCATCTGGATAAAATTTTCCAACCCAGCTATCATAAGACCAACCAGATGTTCCAAGATAAATCATAAACTAATTCCACTCAAGAATTTAATTATATTCTTATCATATTTAACATAAATTTAACTTAAATTTAAAAACAGTTAAAAATTACATAGAAACAATAGATTGTGATAGATTTATGCCTGAGCTACCAGATGTAGAAGTTTTCAAAAAATATCTAGATTCAACTGCTCTTAAAAAAACAATTAAAAAAGTAGAAATAAAAAACAATAAAATACTTGAAAAAACAACAGAAAAAAAATTTATAAAAAATGTTACTGGAAAAAAATTTACAGATTCGAAAAGACATGGAAAATACTTGTTTGTAAGTCTTAATGATGATTTTTGGATTATGATGCATTTTGGTATGACTGGTTTTTTAAAATATTTTAAAAACCCTGAAGATGAACCCTCTCATTCACGAATACTTTTCAGTCTTGACAATAATTATTTTCTTTCATATGACTGCCAAAGACTTCTTGGAAAAGTAAAACTTGTAGAGGATCTTGATAAATATATAGAAGAAAAAAAACTTGGACCTGATGCTTTAGACCTTACCTTTGAGACTTTTAAAAACATTTTTGAAAACAAAAGAGGCGGTGTTAAATCAGCTTTTATGAATCAAAAAAATATAGCAGGGATTGGCAATATTTACAGTGATGAAATCCTTTTTCAAACAGGTATTCATCCTAAATCAAAAGTAAAAAAATTAAAAGAAGAAACACTTGAAAATCTTTATAAAAACATGAAAAAAGTGTTAAAAACTGCTGTTGATTCTAACGCTGATCCAGATGATTTCCCAGATGATTTTGTTATACCTCATAGGAATAAAAACGATAAATGCCCTATTGATGGAACCAAGTTAAAGAAAATAAAAGTAAACAATCGTGGAACATATTTTTGCCCTAAACATCAAAACAAAAATTAAAAAAATTATTATGGTTTTTTTTTATCTTTTTTCAAGATGTTTAGCTATTAACTCATTTAAATCTTTACAATGTTGTTCCTTATCTTTTTCCATTTTCTCCCAGAACTCACGGCATTCATCACAAGTTTTTGCATCATTTTTGTACTCGTTTTTTATCCGCCATAGACTCTGGCTTTCTTCAACAGCTTGTGCCATCAAATTATACACATTATTGTCAAACATCATATTTTCTTTCAACCTCAAAAACAAAAAACAGTGTGTAAAATACTAAAGTATAACTTAAAAACAACTTTAGAATAAATTAAAAACAAAAAAATTTTTGATTATTGTAAACTTTTTTTTATCTTCTGTACGTCCCCATCAAATATTTTGTAAACTATTTTTTCAAAAACATGTTCATCTTTCTTTAAAGAAAAATCACGTTTAAAGGTTGAATCATCCATTTTTTTGAGAAGATTTATGTCACATAGATGATTAAGATAACTCTTAAGATTTTTTTCAGAAATATCAGAAAAATTATGAAGAATCTGTATAAACCTCTGGGTTTCTTTCTCCAAAAAAGTTTGAAGAATCAAAGTCTCTTGTAATAAGGTTTCATATGATCTAATTTTTTTATTATCTACAAAATCTTTTTTTAATTCATTATTTTCATTTTTTAAATTTTTAATTTTTCT
>CAYMOC010000099.1:0-5489 GCA_964391965.1 uncultured Thermoplasmatales archaeon
TGTTTTATTTATTTTGTTATTTATTTTAATCATTCAAAAAAATGCTGGTTACATAATGGTTATATTGGTTATATCAACCAAAATTATTTTATAATCTATAAAATAAATATAACTTATTATTTATAAAAATAGTATTCAGGAAAAAAAGATGAAAAAATATACAAAAATAATCTTAGCAATAACAATAATAACATTACTCTCATCAAACATAACAATTATAACCACAGCTGAAACAAACCAAGAAAAAAACTATCAAAGAATTCATTTAGATGAAGAAAAGATATTAAAAAATAATACAAACATTCAACAAGCAATAAACCAAGCTGAAAAAAATGATACTATAATAATAAAATCAGGATCATACAACGATAAATTATACATAAACAAATCAATTAAAATAATTGGGGAAGAAAACACAATAATAAATGGAAAGGGTAACGATCACATAATTGAAATACAATCAGAAAATGTTACTGTTGAAAATTTGATTTTAAAAAACTCTGGTGGAAACCTAAGTGACTCAGCAGTTATTATAAAATCTGATAATGTAACAATTAAAAACTGTGAGATATACAAAAACAAACAAGGTGTACTCATCCAAAACTCAAATTTTACATTTATTAAAAACTCTAAAATACATCATAACGGACAAGGAATAAAAGCAACAAAATCAGAAAATATTAAGATCTCAGAATGTTATATTTCAAATAACTCAATCGGTATCGAATTTCAAAAAGTAAAAAAAAGTATGATAAAAAAATCATTTTTTACATGCAATGGTTTATCTTGTTTTTTTGAAAAATGTGAAAAAAACAAATTTATTAAATGTAATATTAACAAGAATAGTGATAACCATGGTGGAATTTTTTTAACTGAAAACATTGATACATGTTTTGAAAATTGTTATTTTTTTCATAATGGGATTGGTTTAAATCTTAACGGTTGTAGTAATATTTTTTTAAGAAATTCTTCTTTTATTAAAAACACACATTTTGCTATTAAAATAGAAAAAAACAGTCAGAATATAAATTTTTATGGTTGTGAAATTAAAGATAATTTAAGGTTAGGAGTTTATGTAGTTGAAAACTCTGTATGTAAAATCTGTTTTTGTAATATTTTTGATAACTATCTTTATTCTTTGAAAGCTAAAAATTCTTGTTGTGATATTAAACAAAATTATTGGGGTAGATTTTTTGGTCCATCCTTATTTTTTATAAGAAAACATGGTCGAATTAAATTTGGTTTTTGTAACATTAAATTTTTTCCCTGGAGTTTTTTTGAATTAGAAAGTTCTGGTATTAATTGGGAACCCTGTGATTTTTTTGTTGAAAAACCTATGTATAGTTTAGATCAGAAAACTATTAATTTTGATGAGGTTGATTCAGATATGGATGGTGTTCCAGATTGGTGGGAAGAAAAATGGGGTTATGATCCCTTGGTTTGGGATGATCATTATAATCTTGATCCAGATTGTGATGGATTAAATAATGTTGAAGAATGTTTTACAGATAAATGGGGTTCTAACCCTTATAAAAAAGATGTTTTTTTAGAGATTGATTGGGTTCATATTATTAACCCTGAGGATTGTTCAAACAAACCTTCTTGGAGTTATCTAAGTAAAATTAGAGAGGCTTTTGCGGAAAAAGATATTTTTTTACATATTGATTTAGGTGAATTAGGTGGCGGTGAAGAGATTCCTTTGATCAGGAATTTTTCTTTTTCAAAACTTAGTAATATTTATTGGAATTATTTTCTTCATAATGATTTAGATAATCCTCGTAAAGGAATTTTTCATTATGGTTTAATCTGCAATTCAGGTCCTGATGTTAACTTTCCTTTTATTGGTTGGTATGGCTTGGATTCGTTTCTTGTTTCAGCTGAAAAACTTGTAGATAAAGTTCCGTTAGTATGTAAAGAAAAAATTATTGCTGGTGCAAGTATGCATCAACTGGGTAGTACTCTGGGTCTTTTATCGGATATACATAAGGGTAATGATAATATTGACACTCTTGTTTCTTTTTCTTTTGAATGGTTTAGATTCCGTAATTATCGTAGCTGCATGAATTATTATTATAAATTTAAAATCTTAGATTATTCTGATGGAGTTAATGGTTTAGGGGATTTTGATGATTGGAGTAATGTTGATTTATCTTTTTTCAAAAAAAGTATTTTTTAGAAATAATTTTTTATTTTTTCTATTCCTTCTTTGATTTGTTCATGCTGGTAGCATAGTGGCCCATATGATAGTCTGAGTCCTTTGTTCATACTTGGGCCGAATCCTTTTCCTGGTATTAGTAGTACTCCTGTTTCTTTTAGTAGTTTTTCTACAAATGTTACAGGGTTTTCTTGATAGGGTGTTGGGATGCATGTGTATAGTCCGCCTTGTGGTTTTAGATATTTTGTGTTTAGATGTTTTTTTATGTTTTTTGTTAAAACTTTTGAGGTTTTATGGTATAATGTTCGGGTTTCGTCTATAAATTTTTTCAAGTTTTTGTCTTCTAGTGTTTGTTTTAAGAATTCTGCTGTTGCCATGGAGTGTAAGGTGTCTGGTGAGAGTAATGTTGATTCGTTTATTTTTTCAAATGCTGAAATAATTTCAGGGTTTGCTTCTACCCATCCGAGTCTTCTTCCCAGGCTGGAAAGCCATTTACTGTTTGAATGGAGTGTTATAAGATATGGATGGTTATTAGGTGACCATTTGAAATATTCTGGGATCTCGTTAAAGTAGAGTTCTTTATAGGCATGATCTATTACCAGAAATGCTTGGTTTTCTTCAAGTATTTGATAGGTTTTTTTTATGAAATCATTTGATAGTATCTGACTTGTGGGGTTGTCTGGTGATGGTATCACCAGTGTTTTCAGACCTTGTGTACATAGTTTTTTTAGTTTTTCAAGTGATTGCTGTTGATCAGGCATGTATTCCCATGTTTCAGGGTTTAAAGCTGGTATAAATTCTATTTTTGCGTTTTTTAGAGCGCATTTAACTGCGTTTTCATAGTTTGCATATGTAGGATCCAGGAATGCTATTGTATCATTGGAGTTGTTTAGAACACGTATGGTGTCATGGAAAAGTTGTGTTGAAGATTGTCCAAGAAGTATGTTTTCTGGACCAATGTTTTTCATTTGAAATATTTGTTTTTCAAAATTTGCTATTTGATCCCGGCAGTTGTATTCGCCTTTTATTGGGCTGTATCTGCCACTTTTATGGAATAATTCATCATCAAGTATTATATCTAAATAAATATTTTTTAATGTTTCAGGGGTTTTATGGTTACACCAACCACCTCCAAAACTTATTACCTCATCTGGTTTAAGACCCATTTTTATGATGTTTCTTTCTTCAGCCATTTTCATAATGGTTTGAATTGGTGATAGATCTGAGAGTTTTTTTTCTATTAAATCTGAAAATCTTTGATTATTTTTTGTCATCAAAGAAAAAATGAAACAGGGTTTTATTGATTAATCTTATTGAGAAAAAAATATATTTTTACATCTTGTATAAAAAATTAATGTTTTATATTAAAATTGTTTTTTTTGAAAGAAAATATTTAACTACTATTTGTTCATTTATGAATCTTAAAAAAGAATTGTATTATACTACTAAAATAAATAGGAGAATCTATTCTTAAGATGGAGGATGTTAAACGGATTATTATCCCGGTGGATAAAACAGATGATGCATCTGAAGCAGTTGAAAAAGGTGCTTTTTTAGCTAGTGCGCTTGATGTTGAAGCTAAAGTTATCACTGTTAATGATACTCATCAGTTTATGTCCTCTGTAGTGATAGAAGAACGTCTTAAGAAAGAAGCTATGTCTTTTTTGGATAAGTTTAAAGAGATTGGTAAAAAACATGGCGTGGATATAAAAACTGATCTTCTAACAGGTAATCCTGCTGAAGAAATTGTTAAATATTCTAAAAAAGGCGATATTATAGTTATGGCTCATCATGAACGTCGTAAAGGAATAGATAAATTTATGGAGAAAAGTGTTTCTCAGGAAGTTGTTAAAAATTCTAATTGTTCTGTTTTAGTAGTAAAATGAAGTTTTATTGTAGGGAGGAAAAAAAATTATGAAAAAAATTTTTGTTTTTTTAACTGCTGTTTTGTTTTTATCTTTGATTCCATTGGGTTCTGGTATGATATTAGAAAAAAACAATATCAAAGTGATTGAGAGTAATGATTTAGACGAATGGGATGGTAATTTTTCAGCTGTGATTGGTTATCCTAATAGAGGAGATGAAGATCCTACTGTTGTTGCTGGTATGATAGGTGTTTTTAAATTACGTAGACAGGGTGGTGTTTTTGCTGGAAGAGTTTATAACAATGATCGGGAAGAAATAGGTACTCTTAGAGGTTTTTTTGGACGGAATATTTTTATTGGTAAATTAATTGGTGAATCACAGACTATTCCAGTTATTGGTTTTCTAAGTATAAAACCTGAAAAAGAACAGTTTATAGGAAGAGGTATGTCAACGGTTGGCCCTGCTTTATATTTTGCTGGAAGATATGAAGAATTCTAAAAAAAAATATTTTATCTTATTTTTTTGATAACTATTAACATTAAAACTAATGATATAACCAGTATAATAAGTATTAAAACTAATTTGTTAAACAACCCATCTGAACTTCCTAATTCACTGTTTTGTTCATCTAATCCTGTTATACTATAATTATAGTCTGTTAATTTATAGATCCATTCGAGTTGATTATTATTATAAATTTCTAGCTGGATGTATCTGCCGCCTGCTTTAGATGAATAATAGTATAATGTATAGTTCTGATTTTCATCATCGTTATAGTTCCATCTTTTTACTACATAACAATCAAAAGATCCTGCTTTTAAAGTAAGTTCCGTGTTGTTTATACATTCATAGTTGGCAGATATTTTTTCTGTTTTAGATTTGTTGTTAAAATAGGTTATCTGTGTTTCATTATTAGTCCAAGAGTTTCCAATTTTTAGAGGCCAAGATATTCCACTGAATCCTAAACCTGGGAAGACTGTAACGGTTTTATTTGTGTTATTTTCTATAGTTGTTTCTTGTTTTACTTTCAAAATTGAGTTATTGAAAGGAAGAACATAGATTGTGTTTTTACTTGTGAAATTTAAATCCTTTATTTCTCTTGTTTCTGTACAGTTATAAACTGTGAATTCTGTACTGTTTAGAAACATTTTTTCTGATTTTGTTACATAAAAATTTGAGGTTCCATTGTATGTTTTTCCACCTGAAAAAAGTTGTATATCATATTCCCAGTATTGATCTTTGTTAAAACTTGGTTTTTTCATTTCAGCATTTATTATATTTGTTGAGAAAACACATAGAATTAATAGATTTATTGTTAGGAATAAAACTATATTTTTATTGTTTTTTTTCCTCATCTTGTGTTTATCTTCCCTCACAGTTTCTTTTTAAAATTAATGTTTTTATATCTATATATGTTTTTTTACAATGTTTTTTTAAAAAAATGTTTTTTTATATTAATGTTTGTAAA
>CAYMOC010000100.1:0-5220 GCA_964391965.1 uncultured Thermoplasmatales archaeon
GAAGTTTGTATTATATGTTTGTGCGGGTAGAAAAAAAATGTATAAAGGTTCTAAAATTGTGTTGGTTTTCTTTGCGGTTGCTTGTTTGGTTTTAGTTAGTACTTTTGTTGCAATGTTTATGATTGATTCTTCTGATGTGGAAACTGTTGATGATACGGATTATGTTGAATTAGAGGATGAAGGTTTTTTGTATCGTGTTTCTTGGTCTACGGAGTCTGGGAAGATTAGTTATGATGAGATTAAAACTGGTATGAATCGTTCTCGTTTGTTTAGGGATGGTAATTTGTTTAATGGTTTGTTTGATGGTTCTTTGAGTTTTTGTTATGATTTTGGTTTTGATGAAAAGTTTTTGAAAACGGTTAATGTTTCTGTTTCTTGGAATGATCGTTATGTAAAATTTTTTGGTTTAACTGGTGACAGGCTTGATGTGTCAGTGGTTAGTCCTTTGGGTGAGGAATGTGGTAGGATTAGGGGTGTTAAGTTTGGTTCTAAGTTTTTGTATGATAGGGTTTTGAAGAATAGGAATCCTACTGTTTTTTGTTCTTCTGTTGTTTTGAATGATTGTCCGCCTGATTTTGAGGTTTTGGCTAATAGTTCTGATGAGGCTTTAGAGTCTTATTGGGATATGTATGATATTTTTGATTTTACTAAGGGTTTTGATGGTGATTGGCGTGTTCGTGGTGAGTCTTATACTAAAGAATTACGTCCTTCTCGTAGGGTTAGGAATTTGTTTAGGAATTTTTTGTTGGGTTTGATTTCTGATCCTTTGAATATTGAGATAACATATAGTTATTGTGTGTTTGATGTTGAAAGGGTTAACACATTTATTTAAAAATTTTTTTTAGTCGATTTTTGTTCTAGAGTTTTTATATAAGATTGTTTTTATATTATGTTTTTAGTGATGTATTGATGAAAAAAGGGCTTTTGAGTGTTTTATTGATGGTTTTGTTGTTGAGTGCTTTTTTTGGTAGTTTGGTTTCTGTTTCTGCTGAGGAAAGTGAAAAAGAAGCTAGTTCTGTTGAAAATGTTTCTTTGGATTATGGTGATCTTGATTTAAGAATTGAGACTTCTTTTGGTAGAGCCAAGGCTTTTGTGAAGAATACTGGTGATAGTGTTATTGAGGGTGAGAAGCAGATTCTTATGTGTTGGAGTTATAATGGTTCTTATTCTTATTATTGTGATGAGACTTATTTTGATAGTTTAAGTCCTGGTGAAGAGGTTGGTGCGTCTCGTTTTATGTTTGGTTTTGGGAGAGTTGAGATTTTTGCTAATGTGTATAGGACTATGGAGGATGGCGGTGGAGAGAAAATCATGGGTCCTATTTATGTTGAGGGTTTTTTGATTCTTGGTTTTTTTGTTGAAATCTAAAAAATTACTTTTTTTTTCTTTATTTTTATTTTTTTGTTTTTGGATATTCTTAAATAGGGTATATTGATAATGATTTTTTATTCTTAGGTGTGGAGGTATTTAGTAGAATAGTTTGTTTGTAAGGTTAGGTTTTTTCAGGCCATTTTGATAATTTATAGCAAGATTTAAATAAAGGTATTTATAATATTATGTGCTTATAAATTATGTTTGGGGTTGTTAAATCTGACGAAAGAAAGTTTATATTTTAAGGGATATGGGGAGGTTTTTTAGGTTATGGTAAATAATAGGCGTTCATCGATTGAGATTATTAATAAAATTGTTACTGTTTCAAGAAATGGTGCTCGTAAGACTGAGATTTTGTATCAGAGTAATCTTAGTTATGCTCAGCTTCAGAGTTATCTTGGTTTTTTGAAGGAAAAAGAGATTCTTAAGGAAGAGTATGTTCGTGATAATGGTAATTCCCATACTCTTTATTTTCCTACTGATAAAGGTTTGGTTTTTCTTGAGGACATTAAAAAAGTTTTAGAATATCTTAGTTAGAACATTCTTCTGTTTTATTGTTTTTTTCGTAACTTTTTAGTTTATAATCTGTATATTTTTTGTAACAAAAGTTCCTATATGGAACAATGTTCTAGAAGTTTATTTCATCGGCTTTTATATATTAAACCCTATTTATAAATTAAATTGTTCAAGTAAGGTGATGTGGATATACTATAGGAGTTTTATCCATATCACACTAAAACAAAAACATTTGGGGGAGAAGTTCGGCTTTTCACTCCCAACTCTAAAGAGAAAAAATAAAGAAGAAGTAGTTGTAAGGAGGTAAAAAAAAAATGAAGCGAAATAAAGCAAGTAAAGCAGGTTCAATATTTCTTATAGCTGTTCTTGCCTTAGCAGGTGTTGGTATAACATATGCAGGTTTTACAGATACTGTAGCCGTTTACGGTAGTGCTAATACTGCACGTGTGCAATTCGAGGAACTTGAATACACTGGTACATGGGTTTACAAAGTCTGGGGATGCGAAGATGCTCCAGCTGATGAGATTGTTGTCACAGATGACCCGAATTACAACCCATTAAATGATTACCCGAACTGTCAATATGAGCTAGTTTCCTGGGCGGAATCATATCCTGGAACTGGTGATAATGATGTCGAAGTAGATTTTCATAATCTGATGCCAAGTGTTGAGTATGTTGCTGATTTGCATTTTAAGGTTGGTACTTTGCCTGTGAAAGTTAGTAAGCTTGAATACGGGCTTATATCTGGCGATGAATGGATTACTCCATTAATACAAAATGGTGATATCTATGGTACCATGTATACGGATACTGGTAAAATAATAGAGGAAGGATCTCAGATCCATGCCTATGAAAAGGTATCTCTTGAATTACATATTAGTATACCACAAGATAATTTTTATCAAGGTCGAGAGGGCAGTTTTTACATGAACATGGAGATTGTTCAATGGACTGATCCATGTGGATATGTACCTAATCCTAAAGGTTCAATAGAGGTTCATAAAGAAACCATACCTGATGGTTCAAACACAGAGTTTGAATTCACAGTAACTGGTCCAGATACTAATGAAGTATTCACACTTTCAGATGGAGATCACTTTACTGTTGGTAATCTTGATTTAGGAACCTATACAGTTACTGAGACAATACCAGCTGATTGGGATTTAACAGATATAGATATATCTGGAGATTATCAATCTGATAGTACTGGGGCAAACTCAATAACTTTTGAATTATTGGAAGGTAACGCAATTGTAACCTTTAATAATGAAGAAAAACCCATTACTTTGAAGGCAACTAAGATTATTTGTCCTTCTAAAGATTGTTTACCAGAATGGGGAAATGATCCAAATCAACCACCGATGGTAACTGAGAGTTTGATAAATGATTTCTTATCAAATCATCCAGATTGTTATGTTGATCCAAACTGGGAGTTTGAATGGGGATTTTATGGACAGGTAACTGATCCGATAACTGATTATTCAGATACAGCCAGTCAGTATGGTTATGGTGGCGGAAACTGGAATACATTTACTGGTTCTGAAACCATAAAAATAAGCGATATACCCTCTGGCGTGGACAGAATCTGTACTAGAGAAGTCTTAGAGGATGGATATATTCCATTTGCTGGAAAAACTGATGATCCTGGTGATGGTAGTGCTGAACTATATGCACATACAGATATCTACAAATTTGACAACTATGATTATGTCGATATTAGTAGTTGCAATCCTGGTGATGTATATCACATGGTTGGTTTTAATGCCCCAGTAGAAAAGACACTTACTATACCTACTGAGATGAATGTTTACATGAAACATTATGGTGAAACTGAAAGTTACTGGAATGTTACTATTAACTCAATAGTTGGTACTGGTCCATGGAGCAATCCGATTGAAGTCGGTGCTCATCTTCGTGGATGGTGTGTAGATCAATATACAACCATAATCGAGGGAAACTATGATGTAACATTGCATTTTGATGATCGTGAATTGATTCAACCAGGTAATGATCATGCACCCACAGGAATTACTGATTGGGATTGTGTTGATTATATTATCAACCATGATGATGGTTATTCTAGGATAAGTGTTCAGTATGCTATATGGTATTATGTCAACGGCGGACATTACCCATCTGACAGTGATGCACAAGCAATTATTGCTGATGTTAATGCAAATGCTGTAGATTGGGTTAATAATGGTCGTCCAACAGGGGATGATCCTTTGTGGCTTGCTGTCATTATCGATGCTGGTTGTGATGTACAACTAAACATTATTGAAGTTGATCCATAAAATTTTGATTTAAAAAATAGTTCTTTGCTCACGGCTTTAGGATGAGCAGCGTTCAAGAAGTGTTTGTTACCCCCCTCCCGGTGGGAGGACACTTCTCAAAAAAAATTTCGGGGGTGACAAAGAAAAAATGAAGCAAATGAAAAAAAATAGAATAAAGAGGTAATAGAAAAATGAGAAAAACAAAAATTGGAAGCTTGTTAGTAATAGCAATACTTGCTCTTGCTGGTATTGGTGTAGCTTATGCAGGTTTCACTGACACCTTGACAATAAAAGGTGATGTTGATACTGCTACAGTATCAATGGAAGTAGTCGCTTATTCTGGTACCTATGTGTACAAAGTATGGGTAGACGCGGGAAAAACATTCCCAGATATACCAAATGATTGGGACGCGGCCATTGTCGAAGAATATGATCACGACGAAGAAGTTTTAATGCTCAAAGGTTTTATGAGCGAACTGCCAACAGAAGCTGAAGTTTTAGATTGGGCCGCTCAATATAATGGCTTTTATGCTGAGCTTGTATCCTTTGCTAAAGCACAACATTACGATGGCGATGATTATGATGTACATATGGTATATGATAATTTGTTCCCATGCAAAAATTTCACTGCGGATTTCGTAATTCATTACACTGGTAGTGTTCCAGCTAAACTATGGGCAACAATTTCTGAAACATCTAATGATCAGTGGTTAGAAGATTTATACAACGCTGGTGAAATTAAAATCAACGCCTATGAAGTAGATGGCGATGGCGATGGAATTTGGGAAATGTCAGATATTGACAAAGACAGTCCTGTAGATATTGGTCATCAAGTTCATACAGGAGATTCTATCTATATAGAAATCAGCATTCATCTTCCACAGGACAATAAGCTAAAAGATCTCGATGGAGAATTCTTTGCTACAATCACAGCGCTTCAGTGGAATGAAGACATGAATGACCTCAACAATGGGGCAATATAAGATTAGTAGACAAGTAAAACATTGCTTATACTAATAAAACAAATGAAAAACGAATGAACTCATAAAAAAAAAATTGG
>CAYMOC010000101.1:0-5185 GCA_964391965.1 uncultured Thermoplasmatales archaeon
AAAGTCTTATTCCAACAGGTGAACCATAATCATTTTCATCTTTACAAGGAGATGCTGTATTTGAAATAACTATGCCTTTTTCATTTACTCCACTTTCTACAACGTAACCTGCAAAAGAAGGGTACATAAATGCATTACCTGAATCAGGTTTTCCAACGATTAAAACTGGATCATTTAAAACACTTAGACCCGTAACAGGATCAACTGGAGATATAGGAAAATCTAAACTATAAACATGAATAATCTCATTACTACTTGTAGCAGAACCCTCTGCCATATAACCACTACAACTAAGAGAACAATTTTTCTCCCAAACCCAGATACAACCAACATCATCAAAAGAAACACCAACAGCATCAGCAGTACCCTGAACATAATCTACAAGTTCTGTGGGAACATAGTTTTTTTGGATATTCCATAATTCACAAGTTTCATTTTTTAATTTTAAATCTGATAAACCAAAAGCTCGAAGATTCCTTAAAATCTCATATTTCAAAAAAGAACCAAGTTGATATCCCATCTCATAAAAGGAACCATTAAGATGAAGGATTTTAACACCTTCCATTTCCTCCATCCAACCCATGTCAATTATATTAATATTTGATTTATCGATTTTGTTTGGATAACTAGAATCTGAAATTGAATTGATTTTAGCATTTGCTGATACTGTTAATATTAAAAGAACAAAAAAAACTATCAGGATTTTTTTCATATATAGATCACCCTTTATGAGTAAATTACAATATTATATATTATATTTTTATATAAATTTTCCCAAGAAGGTTTAAAAAAACCTGACAAGAAAAAGGTTAGATAAGTTAAAAAATTTAACAATGGAAGTAAAGACGGTATTCTAAATCGGTGGTATCTGCTATATAATGCTGCCATTCTTTACTTTTATATTTTGTAAACAACTCAACAGCTTCTTTTCCTATAGCACGTTTTATAACATCATCTGATTCTAGTTCTTCAAGTGATTCGTGTAGATTAGTAGGAAGTTTTTTGATACCAAGATCTTTGGTTTTTTCACTCATTTTATAGATATTTTCTGGTATTGCATCATATTCTATTTTCTTTTTAATTCCATCAATTCCTGCATGGATCATCGCTGCAAACAACAAATAAGGATTCGCTGCTGGATCAGGATTTCGAACTTCTACATCAATGCTTTTTCTAGCTGGAATACGCACTAGGCTGCTACGGTTATGCATAGCCCATGCTACATATATTGGTGCCTCAAAATTTGGAATCAAACGTTTATAACTATTAAGAGTTGGATTTGCAAGAGCGGCCATACCACGTGCATGCTCTAAAATACCGCCAATAAAATAACGAGCAGTCTGACTTAAACGCAAATCATCTGAATCATCCTGAAACATGTTTTTACCATTTTTATAGAAACAACAATGTGCATGCATACCATTCCCGGCATCATCAGAAAACGGTTTTGGCATAAAAGTCACAAGAAAATCATATAAACGAGCAGTTTCACGAGCCAAGTATTTAAAAAACATACAGTAATCAGCAGCAGAAAGTGCATTTAAATCTCCAATCTCAACTTCATGCTGATAAAGACCTACTTCATGATGATGATACTTAACAGGATAACCACACTCAAGAAGAAACTCAGATAAGGTCTTCCTATAATTTTTACAGTCATCCAAAGATGGTGGCGCGAAATAACCCTGTTGTTCAACTATTTTTGCTTCCTGTTCACCATGCTCCAAGAGAACATAAAACTCCATCTCCGGGCTGATTTTTATCTCATCAAAACCATTATCCTTAGCATAACCCACTGCTTTTTTTAAAACATTACGAGGATCAGCAACAAAAGTCTTACCATCTAAACCATGGATTTCACCTATGAAACGAGCTTCATCTTTCTCGTGAGGAAGCAACATGAAACTATCAGGATCAGGTTTTACTATCATATCAGATTTTTCAACTTTTGCAAAACCAACACTAGAACCATCAAGTCCGATTCCATCATCCATAACACTATCTAGAAAAGTTTCAGCAGGCATATGAAGACTACGCAGGCGGCCTATAAGATCAGTGAAATGAAGCTGAATCCAGGAGACATTATTTTCTTTAAATTGACTCTCAATATTTTTATTCATCAAAAAACAACATGTATAACAAACACTTTAAATACATTATCCCCTAAAAAACAGGGCCAACCCAAGCACCAAAAAGCAAAACCACAGAAGCAACCACCGTTATCAAAATATTATCATCCACCGGGCCAATCTCATAACGCTCTACAACTGAAGCGAAAACACCAGAGAGGGGACCCCAAAAAATCATACCATTCCCTGCAAGATGACCCAGATAAAAACCAATAGGTATACAAAACGCTGCCATCCAAACATTACCAATAAAATGTTTAGTACGACGCTCAAAAACAAAACTACGGATAATACCCGTGATACCATCACCAATAGCCATAAAAGCAGGAGGAATCACAGCAACCCAAGGATTACCTAAAACCATCCAAAGACCAAACACTGTAACACCCCACATAAAACAAAAAGTTACATCATTCCAATTCTTCTCAGTCTGAAACCAATACATCATATGATCAGATTTATGTGAAACCAATGTAAACACCGTAATCATCATACCGCAAAACAATGGAAACCAAGGACTACGAAAAACAAAAGGAACCAGAAGAACTACTACACCACCAGCAAAAATATGTACAAGTTTACGATTATAATAAACTGCTTGTTCACGCTCAAGACCCTTTTTACGAGTCATCCAATTATAGATAAATTTAGCAGAATAAGTAAAAGTGAAAACATAAATAGTTAACACCAAAACCCAGAAAAACTGGTTTTCCAACAGAGACACAAGCATAGCCGCCCATAAACATGCTCTTTATATATAAACATTAATAACTAATAACCATTAAATTAAAAAACACACACAAAAAAACTATTGGAAAAACTTTTATAACAGATAATAATCACTAACAAAATAAAAAACAAGCAAAAAAACCAAGTTATTAAAAGAAAAAAACAAATCTTTTTTTAACACAAAAAATATTTTTTTGCAAAAAAATAAACTCCAAAAAAGTAAAAAAGGAGGTTGAAAAATAGTATGAATGGAAAAATAAAATGGTACAACCCACGTAAAGGTTTCGGATTTATAGAAACCGACGAGGGAAAAGATATCTTCGTACATCGAACTGCTATACCTTTTGGAACACAACTTCAAGAAGGCGACGAAGTAGAATTCGAAACAGAAGAATCTGATAAAGGACCAAAAGCAATAAACATCAAAAAAGTAGAATAATTTTTTATAACAAAAATTAGCACAAAAAAATTATTGTAACCTTATATCACAATAATCAAAAAAAGATAAAATTCTTAAAAACTTTTTTTAAATTTTTTTTCATTTTTTTTTTGCCGACATTTTTGTGGATAAAATACTTAAACATAACAAGGATAAAAAATTTTAAAAAAAAACAGTGTGGAGAAACTGAAAGATTATGAAATGTTTTGTAACTGGTGGAGCAGGATTCATTGGAAGCCATCTTGTTGATAAACTCGTTGAAAAAGGAAACCAGGTAACAGTATATGATAATCTTAGCTCAGGGAAAAAAGATTTTTTAAAAAAACATTTAAACCAGGATTATTTCAAGTTTGTAAAAGCAGATCTTTTAGATAAACAAAAAATCCTTGAGAATATCAAAGATCATGATGTTGTTTTTCATATAGCAGCTAATCCTGATGTGCGACTTGGTGCTGAAAAACCAGAGATTGCTGAAAAAGACATGCAATCCACTTATAATCTTCTTGATGCGATGCGACTAAAAAATGTTAAAGAAATCGTTTTTTCATCGAGTAGCGTAATATATGGAGAGACACCGGAGAAACCATTACCTGAAGATTATGGGCCGCTTCTTCCGATATCTGTTTATGGTGCAGCTAAACTTGCTTCAGAGGGACTCATAAGTTCTTTTGCTCACACTTTTGACATGAAAGGCTGGATTTACAGGTTTGCAAATGTTGTAGGGGAACGTGGAACACATGGTGTAATCGTTGATTTTATTCATAAACTAAAAGATAATCCTAATGAACTTGAGATTCTTGGCGATGGAAAACAAAAAAAGCCGTATTTGTATGTGACTGAATGTGTTGATGGTATTCTTCATGGATTTACGCATGCTGATGATGAAGTTAACGTTTTTAATCTTGGAGTTGATTCTGTAACTGAAGTGACTCGGATTGGTGAACTTGTGGTTGAAGAAATGAATCTTGACAATGTTGAGTTCAAGTATACTGGTGGAAAACGAGGGTGGAAAGGTGATATTCCTCATTTTCAATTTGATATTAGTAAAATCAAAAAACTTGGGTGGAAACCAACGCTTTCTTCTGATGAAGCAGTGCGTAAAGCTATTCGAGATTTACTTGATACGTTGTAAGTGATTAGTTCTCCATTCAGTTTTTTCCAATGTTTCATCGAGTAAATTTACCAAGATACTTTTTATTTTTGTTAGTCTTGGAGGGTTTTTAATTTTTGTTTTACTGTTTTTTTTATTTGATCGTAAGGAATGACTTGATTGGTGAGTTTGGTTATATCTCGTAAATAGGTTTTTTCTGTTGGTATAGTATCTATCAAAAATGGTGTGTTTGTTTTTTGTTTGAAAAGGTTCTTGTTTAGCTTGGTTCCTTTTTCTATTAAGAACCAGGTATCGTAAAGATCTCTTCCTTTGTCTCGGTTTATCAATGCTATAATTTTTTCTACAAGGAGTTCTTCTTCATTCATTGTTTGTACTAGGAAATGTTGTTTTGTTTCGGGGTATTCAGAGTTGATGATTTTCCATGTTGTTGGAAGAAGAGTTCCAATGCGTTTTCCTGCATCGATTCGTATTTTGTTTCGGCTGACTTCTGTTCCTTTGTATAATGGTCCATGTATTCCAATTTCAGAGGTGTAGGCATTGGTGAATCGTTCCTCTTTTATGAAGTATGGTTTTAGGCCAGTTTGTTTTATTTTTTTTAGTGTTGAGTGTGTCTGTTTTTGAAATGTTTCAGGTGCTATAGAGATATTGAAGTCAAGGTCTTCACTGAATCGGGGTAATCCGTACACGTATTTGAGGCATGTTCCACCTTTGAATACTGCATCATCAAAATTTGTGTAATAATAGTACAGATAAAGTTTGAGGAGGTAATCTTTTTCT
>CAYMOC010000102.1:0-5088 GCA_964391965.1 uncultured Thermoplasmatales archaeon
ATTATTTTTATTTTCTATTTTATATACCTATTAAAATAAATTTTAATGATTAATTTTAAATAAAGTTAACTCTATTATATTATAATAAGAGAAAATTATAAGTAATTAATTTAGAGGTCGATATAGATGCAAAAAAAAATTATTGTTTTATTTATAGCTGGAGTGTTTTTCTTAACAATTTTTTCAAGTGTTTTTACCATTGGAAAAGAAATGGGAAATGAAAAAAAATTAAACTTTTCTGATAACAGCTCAGTTGATTTTGTAACAATTAATTCACATAATGGATGGCTTGAAGTAAAAGACGGGGTTAGAATCCTTCATTTAAGTGGTTCAAATTATGATATGGGCTATCAATATGGTGCATTAGCTTCAGATGAAATCCAACAGAATCTTAGAGCTCAGTTATCTTATTTTGAAAACCATGGTTGGCCATATGATGATATCCTTGAAGTTTATTATCAAATGGATGATAATCTACCTCAGAAATATATAGATGAAATGGAAGGCATGGCTGATGGATCAGATTGGTCTTTTGAAGATATAGCGGTTTTAAACACTATTCCTGCAATTTTTAATTTACAAGCAAAATCTTGTTGCGAGGTTTCTTTATGGGGACCATTAACTGTGAATGGTGAACTGTACCACATACGAGGTTGGGATTGGACTCTTAACATTAAAGACCCTGAAACAGGTACGCCATTTCATGAAACACAATTCATAGTAGTAAGAGATCCAACAAATGATTATGCTTCTATGGATCCAAGTTTTGCTGGAAGTATTTTTAGCTGGGGTGGAATAAACGAGAAAGGTATCGCGATAGGAGAAACTACATGTATCACAGATGATACAACTTTTGATGGAATTAGTGCTGCTTTTCGTATGAGAATGGTTCTTGATGAGGCCTCATCTGGGGGAGAAGCAGTTAGTATTATGAGTTCTGATAGAACCTGCGGATGGAATTTTGTTATATCAGATGGAAACATTCCAGAAGGATTTGCTATTGAACAAACAGAAAGTCTTCTTTATGTTGGAGAATGGGATAACCCTGTTGAAGATAATGACCCTTATTGGAAGGTAAACGGATTAGTTAGAAGAGTTCCTTATTTTATACATCCCGAAACAGCAAAGACTCAACCAAATAGAGATACCGATGACCCAAGCGGATTGAAAGGATTTATCATGTATCTTTTAGGTAAAAATGGTTACTTTGGAGGATGGTCTTTTTATAGAACTATAAGTGAAGCTGTTGAAGACAGAGCAGGTACACTGGATTTAGAGGGTACTATGCAGATGATTAGAGATGTTTATGAAGGAAAAACAGATCTTTTGTTTTGGTTGATTCAGAAAATTGGTTTTGTAAATTCAGTACATCAATGGGTTTCTTGTCCAAAAACAGGTGATTTTCTTATTTCTTTTGCAGAAGGTCAGTCCTTTGCTTTTAGAAACAAGGTTCATAGTTTTAATTTATTTGATCTATTAGAGGAGGAACCTCCAATAAACTAATATTTTTTAACATTGCATTAAAAAAAATTTAAATAATAATAATTTATTTATTTATATGGGAGTTTAAAAATGAAACGAGTTTATTTTACAGTCTTAGTATCTTTTTTACTATTAACAACTGTTTTTATAACAGGTTTAGGAATACAAACAAAAGAAGATACAAACTATGCAGATCAACAAGGAAAATATGAACAAGGATATCGATACAATACACAAGGTTGGATATATTTACATATAGAAGGAGATGGATATGAAAGAGGTTATCAACATGGTTATCTTCTTTCAGCTGAAATAGTAGATCATATACTTCGTTGGAGTAACATCATCCATAACAGCCCAATGTTTGCAAATGTTAATATAGATCAGGAATCTGACAGATACCAACAGATATCAAATAAATGGTGGAATTTTTGTAGAGAACGAATTGACAAGATTTATTGGGATAGATACCCTGAAGAATATCAGCAGGAAATACTGGGTATCGTTGACGGAGTAAACGATAAAGGCGGTAGTGTTTTTGATAGAGAAGTTGATTATAAAGATATTCTTGGAATAAATCAAATGTTTGAATATATGACTCGTTTGACAACGATGAAAAAAGGTTTTCATCCACTTAGAGGCTTTTATAATTCTATTAGAAATCTTGTTCCAACTGGTCTACCAAGTAAAAACCAGTTTATTAACATTTTTTTGAAAGCACCTAAAGCTCATCATTGTAACGCATTTATAGCATCTGGTGATGCAACTACAAATGGCCAGATGGTTGCATCTCATGGTATAAGATGTGGTGGTTGGTGGTATCCTTATTATGTTGCTCAAAGATGGAATGTTATAATAGATGTTGTTCCATCTGAAGGATATCGTTTTACAATGAGTTCAACACCTGGTTTTATCTGGAGTGATAATAATTATTATCAAAACGAGGAGGGCATTATTGTCATGGATACAACTGCACCTCAGGGATTCTGGAGAAACAAAGGTTATTCAATGGTTATAAGGACAAGGCTTTCTGCACAATACAGTAGCAGTCTTGATGAAGCCTTATATCATCTTCAAAACAAAAATGATGGACTTTGGACAGCTGTTTATCTAGTTGGAGATGCAGAAACAGGTGAAATCGCTCGTTTGGATCTTGCATTATACAATTCAAAAATTTGGCGTCAAAAAGATGGTTATTATTTCAGTGCCAATAATGCTATGGATCTTGGTGTAAGATTCGAAGCAAATGGTTTAGGAATTAAAGGTCTTATTTACAAACTAATTGGCCTAAATTTTTATCAATATTTTACTCTTAGATATGAACATTCAGAGAGAGATGCTAAACTTGATGAACTTGGAGAAAAATATTATGGTGAAATCGATGTTGAAGTTTTAAAAGATAAAATAATGTATGAATTCCCGGTTTGTGATTTTGCTTCAACAGATGTTAAACTAACAGATACAGATCTAATGGAAGAAAACAGTCTTTGGGTTTTCTTTGGAAATGTCGGAGGGATGATATGGAATACTTCTGATCAAAAAGCTAATCTTAAAGGCGTCCGGGATGTACCACCTCAGGGTTGGACTTTAATTAATGGTTTACCAGAAAATCATGATTTCATGCTGCCTGAAGAACAAGAGAAAACAGCTTCTAAAAAAGCTGAGATGAGATGGGATTATGATTTTGCAGGCGATTATGAAGGACGTAACACATGGCATGCAAATCTTGATTATAATGACAATGTCGTGTATGGTGCAGCTTCTGATGGAAAGGTGTACAGTATAAGTACAGCTAATGGTGGAAAAATCTGGACTGAAGACATTAATAATTATGATGAAAGAACATGGATAAAAGCTGATAACTCTGTGGTTGCTGTTGGATGGGAAAATGAAACACTTGGTTTAAACCCTGATGATGGAGAAATAATTTGGAATAATGAAGAAACCAAATATATTTGTTCAGATCCTGTTTTTATAGATAACAAGGTCTTCTTCGGTAATCGAGAGGGAAAAATATATGCAATGGATAAAACAAATGGAGATATCATCTGGGATGATTTTCTAAAAAAACAAAAAGTATATCTCTCAATGGATAAAACAAATAACAGGTTGATTGCCACATGTGATAATAAATGTTACTCAATCAACCCAGATGATGGTAACATTATCTGGAGTTTTGAAACAGATGGACTTATAACAACCAAGGCAAGTGCAGATAACAAAAACGTGTTTTTTGGATCCAGTGATACAAATATTTACTCAGTTGATTTATCAAATGGAAAACTTAATTGGAAACAACCAACAGGTTGGTCAATTCAAACAACGCCATCATTTCAAAACAATAGATTATTTGTTGGTTCAATGGATCATAACATGTATTGTTTTAACAAAAACTCTGGTGATATGATTTGGTCGTTTACAACCAATGGAGCAATACAATCCTCACCAGTTGCATATGGGGATTACGTGTTTTTTGGATCTGATGATGGAAGATTTTATGCAGTGAATCAAACCAATGGAGAACTCGTCTGGGATTACACGCCCGCTTACACTTTAGAAGATGATGTTTACAATTATATTACAACAGCGATAACCGCGGATAGTATAGTTGTAGATGGTGAAGTGTTTATGAGTGCCAATGGAATGATATTTAGTCTCGAAGCACAAACATTTGCAGAAGAACCAGAGGAAAAAGAAGAAGAAATTGATTCAGAAATGATTCTTCTTATCTTAATAATAGCAATCATAATTGTTGCGTTGTTGTTAGGTATTTACACTTATTTTAAAAATAAAAAAGAGTGAAAAAATTTTTACTTTTTTTGATTTCTTTCAATTATATCTATAAACTTAGAAGGATTTTTTGGTGTAACTACAATATTTAGTTTATCTTTTGTTGTAATAAGGACACCATCTCTAAAATTACCCATAGCAACCCATGCTTTTCCAACACCCGGAAGATAATACCATCCTCCCAGGAAACTTGCTCCAAACATACGGAAACCAAAAGGAATAACAGTTTTTTCTATATTTTTGATATCTTCTATGTTTACTGTTTTACTCCCCATTGCTCCATAGATAATTAGTTTTTCTGATTCTAATATATATTTCATATTATGTGCTTTATAAAGAATATAGATAAAGAGGATTAATACAAAAATAAAAATACTGTAGAATATTATTTTTTCTAAAAAGGACATTTCTGTTATAAATGATACAACTATTAAAAGTATTATGACAAAAATTAGTGTTGACCAGTATAGTATTTTTATTGATGTTGCAAGTTCTGCATCAAAAATGTTTTTTTCTGATTCTTTAGAGTTCATCATCTATTTGGGAAAATATTGTTTTATTAGTACAAAAAATTTTTCAAAAAGTTTTTGCTTTTCTTGAAGAGATTATAGGAAAGGTTTATATTTTAACATAGTGACATTATAGCAGCAAACATTTAAATAAAATAAAAAATAGAGTATATTTTTGGTACAACCAAATTAGGTTGGGTGGTAAGGTAAAGTAATGTATTGTAATGTAAATAAAATTAGTTAAAATTAGGTTAAAAAAAATCATCCTCCCAAAAAAAATATTGTTTTTTAAAAACAAACCCCCCCC
>CAYMOC010000103.1:0-5018 GCA_964391965.1 uncultured Thermoplasmatales archaeon
AAATCTCCTCCTGAATAATTCTCCTGTTGAGTTGTTTAACTCCCGGCAGATCCGTTTTTTTATTTTTTTTTCTAATTTTTTATTCTTACATTATTATGACAATATTTATATATAAAGAACATTAATATAAATGATACCTTTATAAAAATAAATAAAAAAGGGGCGAAAAAAATAAGATGCACAAAAAAATCATCTCCTTAGTAATAATAGCATGTATGTTAATACCAATAGCATTATTTACAAACACTGCAAATGCTGAATCAGTAATAGAAGTAAAAAATCAAATCAAAACAGAACAAAACGAATGGGTAAACCAAATACAAACCCATGTAGGTGACACCCTCCGAATAAAAATAACAGTAACATACCATGACCTCGACGGAGACGGAATCGGAATAAAACTAGAACAAATAGTAATAAAAAACCACATACCCGAAGGACTAACATACCTGGGAAACGCAACCCGTGAAGAAGAATCATACAGCACAGAAGACACAATAATATGGGATTTAGGAAACCTAATACTTTTAGACGGAGAAAGCTACGAACTAGAATTTGACGCACAAGTAAACCAAGAAGGCGTAATAAATAACTATGTAGTAGTCGACGCAATCGAAAGCTGCTACGGAGACCCCCGAAGAGGAATCTGCACATCCACAATAATCTCCTCATATGAACATGAGTTCAAACAAAAAGATGTAGACAACGACTGTGAATACGAAAAAGCAATAGATCAAAACGATGACCCAAACGACGGCTACGAAATCTTCGAAGACCCAGATGGCTCATCAGTAGCAAAAAAATCAAAAGACGGAGACAATGACGGAAAAACAGATCATCTAATAGACACAAATGAAGATAACAAACCTGACAAATACTGGGACCCAGATGATGACATCCTAACAGATATAATAATAAAAGACGTAGATTACGATGAAACAGAAGAATGGGTATTCGATTCAGATGATAATGGAGAACTAGACAAATACTATGATCCCGATGATGACCAAATACATGACTACACAATATACACTTTAGAAATAACAACCGACGGAGATGGAACAGTAAACATTGAACCAAACTATGAAGAATTCTTAAAAGACACAGAAGTAACCCTAACAGCAATAGCTTCAAACAACTGGAGTTTCAACTACTGGACTGGTAACGATGAAATAGATGGAAGTAACAACCTTTCAGAGACCATAATAATAGATGAAGATAAAACCATAACAGCACATTTCATCGAAGAACAACCAGAAAAATACACACTCACAGTAAACACAGACGGACAAGGAACCGTTAATATAAACCCTGATCAAACAAACTACACAGAAGGAACAACAGTTACACTAAATGCAAACCCTGAAACAAACTGGGTTTTTGACCACTGGAGTGGAGATGCAACAGGAGAAGAAAACAGTATAGAAATACTCATGGATTCAAACAAAAACATAACAGGTCATTTCAAAGAAGATGTAATCGTTGATACAGAAAAACCTTTTGTTAATATAACAAAACCAAAAGAGAAAAAACTTTACAAAAACAATGAAGAAAAAAGAAAAACCCTACTTTTAACAAGAATCATCGGCGCAATAGATATCGAAGTAGAAGCATATGATGAAGAATCAGGAATAGAAAAAGTAGAGTTTTTAATCGACAATGAATCAAAATACAACGATTCAGGGGCACCATACATCTGGACCTGGAATGATTCAAACCTATTTTTAAAAATAAAAACAATCAAAGTAAAAGCATATGATAAAGCAGGAAACACAAACACTAGTGAAATAAAAGTAATGAAACTCGGTAATTTTTACAAATTTGGTTCGGCAGCTGGAATAGTTGGCGGATTGGTTTTACTAGCTTCACGTTTAAGCAACAAACCTACAGAGGACGAAGATGACTCTGAAGATGGTACAACAACAAACAAACCTCCAGTTGCAGAAGCTGAAGGACCATCTTCAAGTCAAACAAATAAAAAAATAATCTTTGACGCTTCAAAAAGCTATGACCCTGAACAAGACCAACTAACATACAGCTGGGATTTCGGCGACGGAAACACCGCCACAGGAAAACAAGTAAATCATGAATATAAACAAAAAGGAACCTACAAAGTAACATTAACCGTTACAGACAGCCAAGGATCAACAGATACAACAACACTAACAATAAACATCAATAAACCCGAAAAATCAGAAGCAGACAACACCTTCTGGATAATAGCAGGAACCTTAGGAGCGGTTCTTACTTCAATTGTAGCAGCAGTATTTGTAAGGAGGAAAATCTATGTTTAAACAAAAAAACAATATGCCAACAGACATAACTCTATTCCTAATACTACTAATTGTACTACAGATATACTACTTTTTCATAGATTTCTTCATATCAGGAATATACACACATTATGGACACAGCATAGAAACACTTGGTATACCCTCAGGACTACTACTGATTTTTATATTCACAATATTAGCAATAACACTCTACTTAATAACCAAAGGATTCCTAGATAAAACCAAATGGGCACGAAAATTCACCATGGCTTATCTCATATGGACATCACTATGGACTATATGGGGAATAATAATAGGAGCCAGCCTAATATTCCACATAGTACTACTAATAGTATATCTATTAATGATTTATTATCTTACAACAGAAAATGTCAAAGAATACTTCAAAAAAGTAGAAATATTCACCTACGGACCATACACATTATACAAAAGAATTGTTGAACTTAAAAGCGGGAAAACAGTAACTATTCATTTTTTCAGTAAACACAAACCACACAGTGGAACACCTACAAGTAAACCCGAAGGATATGAAGTTGGAATAAACCCACGATCCAATCTACCATACCTTTACAAAACAAAAAACCATAAACCAGAAACACAAAAAGTATTCACCTACAAAGACTACACACTTTACAAAAGAACAGTTGATCTAAAAAGTGGAAAAACAGTTACTATTCATTTCTTTAGTAAACACAAACCACATAGTGGAACACCAACATCAATGCCAGACGGATATGAAGTTGGAATAAACCCACGATCCAATCTACCATACCTTTACAAAAAAGAAAACAAAAAAACCAAAAAACAAGAACCAAAAAACCAAAAAACAGAAGAAAACAACCATAGAAAACCATCAAATGTAATATATGTAGTCAGTAAACCACAACCCGGACAAGTCAAAGGCGACTGGGCAGTAAGAGGACACGGAAAAATATACAGCCATCACAGAACCAAAAAGAATGCAATAAAACAAGCAAGAAAAATCGCTAAAGAAAAACAATCAACAGTACTTGTACAAAACACAGATGGAACATTCAGACAAAGCTTCAAACCACGACCAAATAAAGCATAAAAAAAACAATTTTTTCTTTTTTTTTATAACATTTTTTCTAACTTTTTAGCAGAATTAACAGCACAATTAAAACCAATGCCAGATGCTTTAACACCATCACCAACAAGAAACAGATTTTCAACTGGTGTCTCTATTGAGGGTTTATCTTTATCAATAGTTTTCGCTACACCATCCAGATGCCAAATATTCGGATAAATAGCCCATTTTAAATCTTTTTTAAAACTCGGGATTAAAACATCTAATTTTTCATCTAAAATATTCCTTAATTCTTCTAAAACTTGTTTATCTCTTGCCTCTTTGGGAGTACATATAACATAGGACTGAACCAGATAATCCTCACTGTTAGAAACCTTTGATTGGGAATATGATGTTAAAAAATCAATCATACCAACTGCATCATTTCCTTCAACACCAATATTTCTTTTAATAAAATGAAAACATTTACCTTTCAAACTATCAGGAACATTTTTTAAAGAATAATAAGCACAAAGACTACCTGTACCTTCAAGATTTTTAAGATAATCAACATATCTTTTTGGAAAAAAATCTTCGTTAACTATATCAAAAAGATTTTGAACTAAAAGATTAGAAACAACAAAATCAAAAAAATGAATATCTCCTTCTACTTTAACACCAACAGCTTTCTGAGTCCTAATAACTATTTCATCAACCTTTGAGTTTAATTTTATTTCTCCATCATGTTTTTTTATAATCTCAACGAGTTTATTAGAAACACTTTTTAAACCACCAACAGGGTAACCCACAGGTTTAGAACCACGATAAAGATTTTTTTGAGCACGAAAAGTTTCACCTGTTGAAATTTTGTTTAAATCATTCACTGTGGTTATAGAACGAGAAAAAACCTCCAAAATAAGCTTCATTTTACCCTTACCATACTGATTTATGGTATCTTTCATGGAAACACTATCAAGTTTTTTAAAAATTTTTTCACCAGCTAAAAAAAGCCTTAAAATATTAGGAAAAATCTTTAACTTATCAAAAGTCGAAAGAAAAGGAAAACGAAAACTTTTCTCGTCAATAAAACCCACTTTTGATTCTAAAAAATTAACTTTTTCGTCAAACTTAGAAAAAACACTGTTAACAATACTACCACCGCCACCGATAACATGGTAACCAAGATCTAATCTATATCCATCAAGTAGTCTTTTAGAAAAAATTTCTTCAAGAGGTGGATCTGAAAAAGCAATATTCAAATTAAAACTAGATAATATTTTTCTATAATCATCAATATTTATTTCTGATCCATCAAAAGTTAAAGCTCTACCGCCAACATATTTTTCTTTTTCAAAAATAGTTACACTGTATCCTTTTTTTGCAAGAAGAGCACCAGCAGTTAATCCTCCTACTCCTGCACCAACAATAGCAATTTTTTTTCTCTCCAATTAACCACCCTTAAATCAAAATAATTTTTTTTTTTTAGATCAACTAAATTTTATAAACTCCATTATCTGATTTCTATCCACTTTTTCTTTTTTCGAATCCACAGAAATAAAACCATCAGAAACAATATGATACCTCCAATAACTAGTAACAAAAACACCTATAAACTGTGTCTTATCTGATCTCATTTTCACATCTACATTAATTTTTTTGTTTTTTACAATATCTTCAAATTTTAAAACAAAATCAGT
>CAYMOC010000104.1:0-4798 GCA_964391965.1 uncultured Thermoplasmatales archaeon
TTAATAATTTATTTTATCCCAAACCCTGAGGGTTTGTCAACCGCGGGTCAAAGCGCAATAGCAGTTTTTGCCGCAACTATAATACTATGGATAACCCGGCCTGTATCATTTCCGATAACATTTTTTTTCATAGCATTCTTACTAGTTCTCACAGGTGTTTTCACACCTGATAGTGCTTTCCAGGGAGCAGGATCAACAACTATTTTTTTTCTAGTAGGCGCAATAATCCTTGCCTTTTCTTTAAGTAAATACAATCTTGATAAACGAATAGCACTTACTTTTTTGAAAAGATTCGGATCATCACCCAGAAAATTCTTACTAGGAATAACACTAATCGCAGCGTTACTTTCTATGACGATGCCGGCACATGGAGTAGTAGCACTACTAATACCGATCGTGCTAAGCATACTACGAGCAAGTAAAAACGACATGGAAGGAACCAATTTTTCGAAAGCAGCACTACTATCTCTTGCCTATGGATCATCAGTAGGAAGCATGGGAACACTACTAGGTGGAGCAAGAAACCCACTCGCGTTATCGATATACCATCAACAATTCCCCGGTGAAACAGTAAGTTTTGCAGAATGGTTCATAGCAGCAGCACCCATAGTATTCATAATGATCTTTTTTGTATTCATAATACTAACAATTTTTTATCCACCAGAAAAAATCGATATGAAACACATAAGTAACTATCTTAAAAAAGAAGTAAACAAAATGGGAAGCATATCCTTTGGTGAGATGAAAGTAATATTTTTTTTAACTCTTGCATTCATTCTATGGGCTCTTTTTGGAACACTTATCGGGATGGCTACTGTAGCTGTGTTCATCGCAGGATTACTAGGTCTTACTAATACTTTAAGCTGGGAGGATGTAGAAAACAAACTACCATGGGGGATAATATTTCTCTACGCTGGAGCAATAACATTAGCTTTTGCACTCTCTCAAGAAACCAATGCAGCAAATTTTATCGCAAGTAAAATAATCTATCTTTTTGCATCACATCCATATTTAGTAATTCTTGCAGTTGTAACATTAACAATTTTTTTATCAAATATTATGAGCAACAGCGCAGCAACAGGAACAATACTACCAATAACCCTAACAATTTTCACTGCATCTGCTCTAAACCTTAGCCCACAACTAGCAATGTTTGTAGTAGCATTACCATCTGCGTTTGCATTCATGTTTATAATTGGAACACCAGGATCAGCAATGGTCTATGATACAGGACTTCTAAGAACCAATGATTTCCTGAAACCAGGATTAATTTTGAATCTAATAGGAATAGGAATTTTTATGACAATAGGCCTGAGTTGGTGGAAAATAATAGGATTATGGTGAAAAAAAATGAATAAAAAAATATTAATCGCATGTTACCGAAATCCTTACGATAAAAAAAGTATAGAAAAAATCAAAAAAATTTTAAAAAAAGAAAAACCAGATAAAATAATAATACTTAGTATATCCGAGACAAAAAAATCTAGTGGAACCATTGAAAGCTACCTTGGTAGAAAGGATGTGGAGAAACTCAGAGGACAATTCGAAAAAGACCAAAAAATACGTTCTTCAGGCTACTCAGATAAAATAATTGAACTAACGGAAAATCTAGAAATACCTGCTAAAAAAATAGAGAAAAAAGGTAAAGCATCAGATATAATCTTAAAAGCCGTTGAAGAATATAAACCATCAAAAGTTATAATACATCCATCTGATAAATCAGGTGTTGATAAAATACTTTCAGACTCGGTTGAGGACACAGTCTGTGAAGAAAGCGAATGCGATATAAGAAGTCTTAAATAAAAAAAAACAAATTTTGTTTCAAAATCTCTTTTTTAATAAAATTTTATAGAAAATCTTTTTTATTAAACTGAAATTATTGGTATTGTAAAATTATTCAAAAAAACGTACTGTTAGCTAAGGATATTTATGGCAAAGAAGAAGAAAAGTAAAACTAAATCAAAAAAGAAAGAAACAAAAAAATCTTCTAAGAAAAACAAAAAACCAGATAAAAAAAAGAAGATTTTAGCAATAGATGATGATCCAGATATACTTGTATCAGTGGGAACCATACTTGAAAAAAGTGGTTATGAAGTTATTTGTGCAGAGGGTGGTCGTCAAGCAATTGATTATTTAGAATCGGATGACCCGGATATGAAACCTGATTTGATAATTCTTGATATCATGATGCCGATTGTAAGCGGCTGGGATGTACACCGTGAACTTAAATGTAACTCTAAATGGAAGGATATCCCTGTTATTTTTTTAACTGCTCGTGGAACGGAAACTGCTAAAGAAATGGCAGCTGACAGAGGCTGTTTGTATGTTAGAAAACCTTTTGATGTAAAAGATTTAAAAAAGAAAATCAAAAAAGAGTTAGAGAAAAAATAAGTTTTTAATAGTTGACAAAGTATTCAAAATAGTGAAAGATTGATGGGATGTAGAATAAAAAAAAGATTCAGTTTATCCTTTAAATCCAGTATTTTATTGTTTTGAAACAGATGAGGTATAATTTTTCATGAGGGAAAATCCTGAAAAAGATGAGGAAAATACACAGTTTTTTTTCAACAAAACATCCTCAGAAAAACTTTTAGTTCAGGATGAAGAATCTGAAAATCAAAAAACAGGCTCCATCGATGAAAACATTTTTGTTGATAATGAATTAAGATATAAGGAAATATTTAATGCATATAGTGATTTTTTGGTTTATTTTGATGTATATGGACGAATCTTAGATATAAACAAAACAGCACTGAATTTTGGAGATATAAATAATAAAAAAGAGGTTATAAACAAATCATTTTCCTGTTTCAAAAACGTTTTCTCAGGTGAAGATCTAAAAAAACATATCGAAGCAGTAAAAAAAGGCTGTGAAGGAGTAAATATAAGAGAATATGAAACCGAGTTAAAAACTAAAGAAAGAGGACGTTATCGTTTCCTTTTTGGGACAGATCTAATAAAAGAAGAAAACCGTGTTAAAGGAGTACTTCTTCATGGACGTGATATAACCCAGCGTCAACGAGCATGGGATGAACTCGTGAAACTTGAGGAAAGATATCGTGTTCTAGCTGAAACCTCAGCAGATGGAGTAATAACAGTTGATGAACTCGGTCGGTTGACCTATGTGAATCCTTCTTTTGAAAAAATAGTTGGTCGAAGGAAAAGTCAGATACTTGCAACAATTTTTAGAGAATACCTATCTGATGAATCAGTATATTTATTTCAACAAGTATTTATTGACACCAGGAAACAAAGAAAAAAAATATCTGGCGTGGAATTAGAAATTATTAGACCAGAAGGAAAAACAGTTCCAATAGAGGTAAATGTTGCTCCTATCTGGAAAGACAGTGTTTTCTCAGGGATGATTTGTACTATACGAGATATAACAGAAAGAAAAAAAGTAGAAGAAGAACTTAAAAAATCTGAAAGACTAAAAACAGAGTTTATGAACATAGCAGCTCATGAACTCAAATCACCGGTTACACCTATAAAAGGATATCTGGATTTAATAATATCAGATGAAAAAACAAGTGACACAGTAAAAAAATGGGCAAAAATTGGTAAAAGAAACGCTGAACGATTGTTAAAACTAGTAAATGACATACTCGATGTATCACGGCTAGATACAGACACCATGCGTTTTGATATGGAAAAACTCAATCCTGCTGAAATATTAGATGAAATCGTTGAAGACATGAAACCTGCTATGGAAGAAAAAAACCTGGAATTTATAACCCATATACCAAACGAACTACCAAACATCATAGGTGACAGATACCGACTTAGTCAGGTTCTAAAAAACCTTATGAGTAATGCACTAAAATTCACAGATCACGGATCCATATCGATTACTGCAAAAGTAAAAGATGGATTTATAATGATAAGAGTTGAGGATACAGGAATCGGGATGTCACAAGAAGAAGTAAAAAAAGTATTTTCCAAGTTTTATCAAGCATACACCGGTGATGACCGTAAAAACGAAGGAACAGGTTTAGGGCTTTTTATTTGCAAACAAATAATTGAGAAACACAAAGGAGAAATATGGGCTGAAAGCATCATAAAAAAAGGTAGTTCTTTCAAAATCAAAATACCATATCTATAAAAAAACATTCAGCTTATTTTTTTAGAAAAAAATTTATATACATCAAATGATTGAGAGTATAACACACTATTTGTTTATTAGGTGGTGCAAAAAACATAAAAAAGAAATGCCCTGAATGCGGCGGTAAAGCTGTAAAACTCTATCAGAACAAAACCATCGAAGGGAAAAGAAGATGGGTACCTGTAGCCTGGCTATGTACCGAATGCGGATATTCATATGATCTATTAGCTGATACATTAATGGTTAAAATAGGAAAAGAAAAATATGATGAAAAACTAAAAAAACAATGTCCAAAATGCGATCTGAAACTTACAAGAGTCTACCGTCATATTAACCCAAAAAACGGTAAACAAAAATGGGTATCACTCGGCTGGTACTGCGAAAGATGCAAATATCTCTGGATGGATGAATAAAAAAAAAATTGATAGATCCACCTATATTTTTCCTAAACCGTTATATATTGGAATATCTTTTAGGGGCAGCTTAAGACACAAAAATTAGAGGTAAAAAGTTATTATGAAAAGAAGTTCACGATCCTGGAAAAAAAAGGGAAACATGCGCTGGAAATGGCGAAAAAAACGAATGAGACGCGAAAAGAGAAAACGTAACAAATAAACAAATACATTTTATTAGGTTTAAATGTTTTAAAAAAAAATCTCTGGGGGCATGGTGTAACCCGGCATCATTGTGGGCTCC
>CAYMOC010000105.1:0-4604 GCA_964391965.1 uncultured Thermoplasmatales archaeon
GGTGGGTTGTTTGGTGCATTATATCCATATGTTTTGAAACATGTGTCACAACCGGTCCATCCGCTTGAGTCCCAGTCGGCATCTGGACTTGTTTTACTGTACATTTCCCCTCGGGTGTATTGACTGTTTTCTGACCATCCCCATGCGTAGTATGAGGGAGCGGGTATGTTTTCGTAGTCCATACTTAGGACTATGTAGTATGTTTGATCAATGTTTACTGACAAATCAGGCATTGGAAATTCGATCCATGCTGGCGGGTAAACGGGTATGTTTGATGAGGGCATTGTGGTTGTTGCTAAATCTGGTCCATTAAGTGTTTCTCTGATGGATACTTTTAGGTCTTTGGTGGGTTCGTAGCAGTTCATTATGTATACTTCTATGTCGCAGAGTCTGTTTTTTGTGGGTTTGAATGATTGAGCTACGAAGTGGTAGAATCCTTGGTTGTTTGATATTGATACTTCCCAGTCATGATCTGTTTGTTGTTGGTCGTATCCTGGATCATCAGCCTTAGTATTTGGTGTTATTATTAAACCACTAATCAAAATTATACTTACACAAAATATTGATAGAAACCTTATATTTTTCATCTTTAAAATGCCCTTTTTTTCTGTTTATTTCCTGTGCCGCTAATAAAAATAAGTATATAAATCTTTTTACTTTTATTTAAAAAGATATATACATATAAAAAATTAATAATAGTAAAACAAAAAAAACCAAAATAAAAACAAATATAAAACTTACTAAAAAAAACAAAAACAAAGAATAGAAAACTATATAAGTACAAATAAACCTATTACAAATAATAACAAAATAAATAATTTAAAACCGATAATGCAATAATTTTTTAAACTGGTGAAAAACAGGCACAAAAAAACAAAAAAAATTTTTGATAAGTCTCTTTTTCAACAACTAAAAAAATTATTCTATGGTTGTTAAAAAATGGAGAAATCAAAAAAATGAAATTCGAAGAACTCGAAATAAAACCAGAACTAAAAAACAGAATAATAAAACTAGATTTTGAAGAACTAACCAAAATACAACAAAAATGCATACCAAAAATACTAAAAGGACAAGATATAGCCGGACAAGCAGAAACGGGCTCCGGAAAAACCCTAGCTTTTTGTATACCTATACTCAACAAAATACAAAAAAACCAAGGAATACAAGTACTAGTACTAACACCCACAAGAGAACTATGCATACAAATAACAGATGTATTCAAAGAACTAGGAAAACCACTTAACATACAAGTAACAGACATCTACGGAGGCGTAGCAATAAACCCACAAATACAAAATCTCAAACACTCAGAAATAGTCGTAGCAACACCCGGAAGACTACTAGATCACATAGGTAGAGGCACAATCAACCTATCAAAAACACAATTTCTCGTACTAGATGAAATAGACAAAATGCTAGACATGGGATTCATCGATGATGTAGAAAAAATAATACGAAAAATACCAAAAGACAGACAAACACTAATGTTCAGCGCCACAACAGACCAAGGACCAATAAAACAAATGCATAAACATCTACAAGACCCAGAAATCATCAAAACCGGATCACTAGTACAAGAACACAAACTAAGACAAGTATTCTACGACATATACCCAAAAAAACACAAATTCTCAATACTCGTGCATCTACTAAAAGAAAACACAGACGGACTATCAATAATATTCTGCGCAACAAGAAGAGAAGTCGATCTAGTAACCAAAAATTTAAGAAGAAACAACATAGAAGCCTTTGCAATGCATGGTGGAATGACACAAAACCGAAGACTCAAATCACTAAGCGCTCTAAAAAAAGAAAACACAGATATCCTAGTGGCAACAGATGTAGCAGCAAGAGGACTAGACATCAAAAACGTAACATACATCTACAACTATGATGTACCAAAAACAGACAAAGACTACATACACAGAATTGGAAGAACTGCGAGAGCCGGAGAAAAAGGAAACGCAATAACACTACTAACAAAACCAGATCATCCACACTTCAGACGAGTACAAAGCAACAAAAAACTAAACATAGAAAGAAAAGAAATGCCAGACTTCAAACAACTACCATTCATAAAACAAAAATCACAAAGAAACTTTAGAGGAAAAAGAAACAATAATTACAGAAAAAACAAAAGACGAAACCCAAATAGAAACAGAGCATAAAAAAAATAAAAAATTTTTTTTTAAATTAAGTTAAAATAAAACATTTTCTTAGAAACAACTGATGAACTTTTTCCACTATTATCAACCGCTCTAACTCTTATAGTTTTAAAACCTGCTCCTCGCTTATCATAAATAAAACCATATGGGAATGTTTCATCAACCACGGTTTCACCATCAACATTAAACTCAACATATCGAATACCAGAACTCTGATCAAAAGCATCAGCCCCAACCTCTATACCACTAAAAAGAACAATAGGATAAGAAAACCTAACTTTTCTATTACCATGAATATAAAAGTAATCCTCAGGACTCTCTATAGAAACCGTAGGAATCTCATCATCTCCTCCAATATTAACAGAATATGTATTTTCCTCAGACAACATTCCATCACAATCCTCAGATTTAACCGTAATAGTATAACCTCCTGTTTCACTATATCTATGACTCAAAACAACCTGTTCTCCACTTTCATAAAAATCAGAATAAGTCTCAGAACTCCCGTCACCCCAATCAACAATATATCTCACAGGATCATTGTTATAATCAACACTTTCAACCTGAATCTCAGCAGGAGAACCAACAAAATTGCCACCTAAACCAGTAATACTAGGAATACCCGGTGGAGAAATACCATCAACACGTATACTAGTTATCTGACCAGCACAATAAGTAGAAGCTCCACCAAAACCAAACGCATGGGCTTTAGATCTAACACCAGCCCAAATAGTATGATGACCTGGCTCATAGGTTTTTTCAAAAGTTATATGCCTTATCTCAGCTGCACCCTCTTTTTCTAAATCCATATAATGAGCATTCAAATCCTCATATTCAAGATACGTGTTATACCAAAGAAGACTTTCCACTAAAATAAACACAATATAACTAACACCTGAAGGTATAACTTTTGCTAAATCATGCATTTTAATTAAAAATTTATAAATCGAAGGTAACGGCAATGGAACATTACCTCCAAGACCTAAAACATGTACAAGTTTAGCTAAACCTATAGGTGTTTTTATCAAATTATGTAAGCTATTAGAAGCTACAGCCGTCCAGATAGACGCTAAATCATTAAGACCAATAAAAGCTTTTGAAAGTTCTTTTTCATGGTAGTTATCCCAGTTTCCATATCTCCAAACAAGCCAGTTTGTACCAACACTACCAAGAGTTGTGTCAACACTATGTGTCAAAACCATTTCCACATCAAATTTTAAATGTTTAGATCTTCCAACATCAAACGAAAAGTTTTGATAAGCTTCAATATCTGTAGTACCAGTTATACTATCAAAAAGAGGAAAACCCGCTGTTGCAGATGCAAAAGTACCAACCGCTCCATTACTCTCATTCACAACTTTTCTTACAACATCTTTATTATCGCGCATCCAGAAGATATCCTGAATCACTTTAGGTTCCCCAAAGTCTCCATTTTGAGGAACAAAAATTGATCCTTTCTTTGAATCAAATATTTTAATCTCTCTACTTTCAGACCAATCACTTGTTAAACCTTGTCTGTCTTCAGCTAAAACCTTTATGTTATATGTTCCAGAACTACTCCAACTATGACTTATTGGTCCACATACTTCATCTTCGTAAAAACTGCTCCATTCATCAACAACGTTATCACCGTTCCAATCCCAACCGAATCTTATTTCAGAACCCTCTGGATCATAACTTACTGCATTAAAAGTCAACTCTTGATCTATATATCCTTTAGATGCACCTAAACCCGGTTTTAAAGGTTTAACAGGCGGATCATCCTTTCCTTTACTAACAACAATAGTATGCGGTTCTGACCAATCTGAATAACCTGCATACTGATCATATGCTCTAACTCTAACATCAAACGTTCCCGACTCCAGATATTTATGACTCTGACTACATACTTCACCATTTGGATGCTGCAGAGTAACATAATCTGCTTTTTTATCTCCATCCATATCCCAGATGTAGCTGATGTTGTCTAAATCAGGGTCAGTACTAGAAGTAGAAAAAGTATATTTATCACCCGTTTCACCTGTGTCGGGTCCATTTGGTTTAACTGGAATATTTGGATTATTAGGATTCTCGCTAGGGCTAAAAGCAATTATGTTACAAGCATCTGACCATGGACCTTCAGCTCCATTTGTATCAACAGCTTTGACTTTAACTTGATATAAATCCTCTGTAAGAAAAATGTGATTCCTTATATGCAGAAAACCACTATTTACCAGAGGTCCAATTTCATCAACAACGTTATCGCCATCCCAATCCCAATGAAAATTAACTTGATCATCATCTGGATCCTCAACTGAAACCATATAAGAATAAACTGTAAGAATTTCAGCATTATACATACCATCAATAAAAAATGGTTTTTCAGGTGGACTGTTGTCTGGAATATCATCTGTTGTTGCAGATTTAACTGTTGACCATTGTCCAATATTGCCTAAAGAG
>CAYMOC010000106.1:0-4465 GCA_964391965.1 uncultured Thermoplasmatales archaeon
GGAGTGAAATTATGAAGGTTAAATCCCAGGAGAAACTTAATTCAGGATATCACACAATCTCTTTTTAATAGAAAAACTTTAATATGCTTCTAAGAATAAGTCTTATAGAGGATGGGCAAGCTCGAAAATTAATATCTATATGAGATAAAATTCCATTTAATATGGAGGTGATGGGATTAATAGAAGTCAATATTTAAAATTGATAATAATTCTAATAATATTCTCAGCAATTATGCTGCCAAACAGTATTTCAGCTGAAGAAAATACAAATCTAAACATTCGTGTAATTGAAGAAGAAACACAATATCATAATGAAAACCAAATACTGGTTGCAGGAATATGGAATAATATCGATATCGATATGGGTTCTCAAAAACCAAGAAACCTAAAACTTATTCTTCATAAGGGCGATGATATACCAAGCGTAAAAAACTCTAGTACTTATTATGAATGGACTTATACAGAAAACGATGCAGAACCATGGAACAGTCAGATAGATTACGAAAATTATACATATATCGACGCCTCAAATTGTAATAAAAACAAGGCAGTTTATAGCTTTAAGATCGGAGTTAAAGATATTCTTCCTAAAGAAATATTTTCAAGAGAAGAATGGACTATTAAATTATATTCAAATAATCAACTCGTCTATGAAGACAACTTCTGGTTAGAAAAAGCAACTCGTGGTTTGGCACATAGCCATGGAGATATCATCTCCTTTTATTGTGATCCATTCGTAGAAATGGATGCCGATGGAAACGATTTCTTTACACTAAAAAATACAGGGAATGTACCATTGAAAATTAAAGCAGGATACCCAGATTTTGTGGATTTCATTGAATTCAGTAGTTTCACAGAACATCTATCACCAAAGAAAGACTATAATTATGAATTAACACTTCACTCTGGATCATGGCAGCCACAACGAATAGAAAGAACTGGAACAGTTTCTGCAAAAGTCCTTGACAAATACATTGTTGATGACACAGATTCAATGGTTTATTTAAAAACAGCATTCAAACTTGATTTACCTTCCTTAAATGTTTTTGTTGGACATAGCGGATACGAACTTATTGAAGATATACTTGATACAGGGCTTTCTTTTCAATATAAGAAAAATGTTAAAATGTATGAGAGCGAAATAATAGATTTAAACGCCTATGTATCTGGAGACGGAAATATAAATCTAGATATCTGGACCAATGACACAGAAAATATTCGAATATTGAAAATTTTGAAAAATGGAAATGAAGTCAATTCACCTTTTGATATAACCTCAACATCAACAGAAGAACAAAAAATCGTGATAAGAGTTGAAGCAATACGTGAAGGCAAATCTGGAGATATCCATTATGATTTTAAAACAAATACAGGAAAAACAAAAAGTTTTCAGACACACATAACAATTGATGAACCAAAAGAAGAAATAGAAGAAACCTCTGAAAAATCTAAATTATCCTTTGGCTCAAATAATTTAGTTACTGGTGTTATAGTAATATCAATTATTTCAGTAATAATATATATGTTTATATCTCAAATAAGACATAAAAGGAGGTAAAAGAACCAGTTGGGATGTAAAAAAATAAATATTTTATTAATTCTATCAATAATTTTTGTTGTTCTTTCAAACATTTTATTTACTTCGCCAGTTAGTGCTGAACAAGCTGGGGTAGGTGTTTTAAATGTTAATCCCAAGTTTGGCCATATAAGAGTAGAACAAAGAACAGATACTATCAGATTATATCTAAATATCTCTGATTATAACTCATGGGGTGATCTTCTTCAAGTCACAATTGAACTAGTGGATAAAGACAATGATGAACTTATCGCTAGATTTTTATATAAACAATATGAAAATGAAGAAAAATGGGAAAGAATAGACGATTTTGAACAAAATTATGGTGAACAATTACTTAATACAAAAAAGTGTGGTTCTTATCCTTCTCCTAAAAGATTAACTGTTGATCAACGATGTGATATGGGGCTGCTTTTTGTATTTAATAAAACATGGTTTACACGACTAAACGTCTTTATTAGGGATAGAGAAGGTTCTAAAGATGCTTCAGCGCAAATAGATTACACGCCGGTTATGGAAAAACCAGAAACAGGTCGTAGTAATAGTTTATTATTTATTCCTTGGTTTGATAATCCTTTTTTTTATGAGATTCCAGAGTATTTTCCAACTCTTCTAGCGTTACTTTTTGGTATAATGGGTGCAATGTTTTGTATTAAAAGAAGAAAAGAAATATGGGCTTTGAAACGGAATTCATATGGTAACGGATGAATCAAAACGTATCCCTTGGTGTTTCCCATGTTATTTTTTTATGTTTCTAGCTTTTTTTATATCAGTTAAATTTGTTTTTATTTTTTTCTTTGAAACAAGTTTTGAACCAGAAGTTATTTTTAATTTAACCCCTTTTTATTTGTTATCAGGGCTGGATCAAATCCAGCTTTTGTTTCTATCCTTAGTTTTTCTAATTTTTGAAGCATATCTTCACTTTCATTCAACAAAAAAAAATTTAATCTATTCTTATATTTTTACACTAACTCTTCTATTAGGAACCGGTATAGCAATAACTTCAAGAAGCATAGTTGTTGAAAATATTTATTATTATATTATTTTTCTATGTCTGATAACTGTTTTATTGATAGATCAGAGACATATTCTATCTTATTCTTACAATGAAGAAGAAAACTATGAAATTTATGAGAAAGATTTTTATAGTTTAAAAAAACCAGCTTTAAGTTTTTCCCCTCAAAATTTTTTGCCTTTAGAGAAAGTCTCTTACGCAAAAACATCTGAAATAGAAGAGAAACCAAACTTTGTTTCTAGCATGTCTACAGAAGATCTAAAAAAAGTTTCTGATATCTTTGGTAAACTTGAAGAAAAAGAAGATAAGATTAAAAATCTAGAACAGGAATTAGAGTACCGGAGAAGAGTTTTAGTTAATGATGAAAAACATCTTTCTGATAATCTTTCTAATTTAACAGGTTTAAAATCGCTTTCTCCTTCTTTTTTTAAATCTAAGGAAGTTGTTGATGAAGTTGATAAAGATATAGCATCCAAGGGAAAAGTAGATTTTTTTAATGATATTGATGAAAGTGCTTTTATTATTAGGAAAGGAAGGATTGAAAAAATTAATGATAGTTTTTCAGAACTTCTTGGTTATGAGGATGTTGATGTTGTTGGTAAAAATTTTTTGAGTTTAATTATTCCAAAGGATTATTCAAATCTACAAAAATATTTTTTAAAAAGACTTAATGGTAAAAGCGTATCTAGTTATGAGGCTACTTTTAAATCTAAGGATGATAAAAAAGTTCGTTTACATGTTGATTTAAAATCAACTAGTTTGAATGGAAAAACAGCTCATATTGCTATAGTTAAAAAAATAGATGAAAAAAAGGAATAAATTTTTTTTTATTCCTAATGATTTTTTTTATAATTCAACTACTCTGTTATCGAATGCATTAGGTGCACTAACAAGAAATATTCCTGCTGCTCCTATTTCTGGTACAAGTCTCCCGAGTAGTTCTTCACCAGGTTCAAGTCCTCCGGTGTCAGGGAATGATGCAGTGAGATTTATTAGTATCATTGCCATATCTCCGGTTCCCATACCATATGTGTTTTGTATTGATTGATCCGAGTCTCTTATACCTATGGCTCCAAAGTTTGTAGCTCCCAATGTTCTCATATCAAGTGTATTGAATATACCGCTTTCGTTAACAGTTGATATTACTGAATCTGTACCATTATTGTAGTTTAATGATAACACGGTTAGGTTGTCATATTGTAAATAGATTAGTGTTTCGTTTAGATCTATATCATAACTTCCTGCTCTTGGTCGTACGCTTATCGCTAGATATTGAATTACTGTTTTGTTTTCGTTACAGTATCCTATTTGATCTACTATTTGTACACCACTTGAGACTTCTCTTATGGTTTGTTTTCCTACCGCATAGGCTCTGTTTTGTAGTTGTTCACTGGTTTGTATTATGACACTGGCTGCGACTGCTGCAACAAGAACTAGTGCTATAAAAACAATTAGGGTTCCTATTCCTATGGCTGCTGTTTCTTCGTGGGTTATCTTTCTTTTTCTTCTCTTACTTGAGGGTTTAATTGCTATAATGGTGTTTATTCTAAGTGCTCCTAATCCTTGTTCAGAATCTATTAAAATAAAACCATCTTCATAATCAATATCTTCTAGAATACCTGTAACTACACTGGCTTTGTCTTCGCCAGGTTCTTTTGTAACTATTTTGCAATACTTGCCTACAAATCTGTCCATATATTTCTTTTTCATACTCCTTTTCACCTTTTCATTTTTTGATCACCTTCCGTTCCGTTTCGTTTCTCACGACAGACTTTGCCGTGATAATTTATTTCATGGTATCTGTTTTCAAAGATTTGTTATAAAAAGGTTTGCTGTGAGAAATACAAAAGTATGAAAATGGTCAAAGAGTAAAA
>CAYMOC010000107.1:0-4344 GCA_964391965.1 uncultured Thermoplasmatales archaeon
CCTCGTGAAGTAGTTCGTGTTCTTGTTGATATTCTAGATCCTCAGCCTGGTATGCGTGTGTATGATCCTTGTTGTGGTAGTGGTGGAATGCTTGTGTATTCAGCGTTTCATATTAAGGAATCTGGTGGTAGTTATGATGATGTAACATTGTTTGGTCAGGAGCGTAATTTGAATACTTGGGCTATTTGTGAGATGAATATGATTCTTCATGATCTTTCAGATTCAAATATTGAGAAAGGTGACACGCTTCGTAATCCAAAGTTTCGTGAAGAAGATGAACTTATGATTTTTGATAGGGTTATAGCTAATCCCATGTGGAATCAGAAAAAATGGAGTAAAAGTTTTCTTGAAGATGATCCATTTAATCGTTTTCCATATGGTCTTCCATCAAAAAGTTCAGCTGATTGGACATGGGTTCAACATATGTTTGCATCACTTAGTAAAACAGGTAAGATGGGTGTAGTTCTAGATAATGGCGTTCTTTTTAGAGGTCGAAGTGAAGGAGATATTCGTAGGAAGTTTTTAGAAAAGGATTATGTTGAGTGTGTTGTTGCTCTTCCAAAGAACTTGTTTTATAATACTAGTAGTCCTGGCTGTCTTTTGATTTTAAATAATGATAAACCAGCTAAAAGAAAAGGCAAGGTTTTGTTTATTTATGCTGAGGATCAAGTATTGCGTGAATCTGGGATTAAAATGTTTGATGAGCTTTCTAATCAAAATCGGTTGACTGAAGAAGGTATTGCAAAAATTGTTGATACATATCGTAATTGGAAGGGAGAAGATCATCATAGTCGTATTGTTGATTTAGATGAAATTGAGGAGAATGATTGGAATCTAAATGTTCCACGTTATGTTGATACAACTGAACCTGAGGAACCAGTTGATGTTTCAAGTGAACTAAAAGAACTTAAAAATATTGAAAAAGAACGAGAAGAAACTGAAGAAAAACTCCATGGTTTTATGGAGGAACTTGGCTATGCCTAAAGGTTTAGAATCAGTTACTCAGGGTTATAAAAAAGTTAACCTTGGCCCTAAGGGATATGAAGTTCCTGAGAGATGGGATAAAAAATTAATAAAAGATGTTTGCCAAAATTTAGATAATAAGAGAATACCAATCACAGAATCTGAAAGAAAAAAAGGAGATATCCCTTATTATGGGGCAACTGGATGTATTGATTATGTTGACGACTATATTTTCGATGAAACTTTGGTGCTTGTTGGAGAAGATGGAGCAGATTGGTCCAATTTCGCTTCAACTTCTTTTATAATTACAGGTAAATCTTGGGTAAATAATCATGCACATATTTTAAAATGTAAAAAAATACATGAAAAATATTTTTCTGAATTTCTAAATTTAATTGATTTAAATTATGCAATAGTTGGAACAAATAGAGGTAAATTAAATAAAAAAGACCTCATGAAAATAGAGATATTATATCCTCCTTTATCAGAACAAAAGAAAATAGCTGAAATTCTTTCAACTGTCGACAAAGCAATAAGTCAGACCGATGAAATTATCGAAAAAACACGAATGTTGAAAAAAGGTTTGGTGCAAAAACTTTTGATAAAAGGCATTGGGCATAAGAATTTCAAAACTGTTAAGCTTGGTCCTAAAGAAATTGAAATCCCTGAAGAATGGAATGTTATAAATTTTGGAAAAATATATTATAAAAGAACTGAAAAAGCAAAAAACAATGAAGATGGATTTAGATATATTGGATTGGAGCATCTGGAAAGTAAAAATATTCATATTGAACGATTTGATAGCAATGGAACTGGAAGGAGTAGTAGCAGGTTTTTTAAAAAAGGTGATGTTTTGTATGGAAAATTAAGGCCTTATTTAGAAAAAGCTGCGATAGCTCCATTTGATGGAATTTGTTCTACAGATATTATACCTATTTATTCAGGAAAATTTTCAACAAATGATTATCTTATTTATCTAATTCATTCTCATTTTATGAAATCAAGAACTATTTCAACAATGGAGGGTACAAACTTACCTCGAACATCTTGGAATTCTTTAAAATCATATAAAATTCCTCTTCCACTTATTAATGAACAAAAAAGAATTGCTTCAATTCTTTCAAATATTGATAAGAAAATATTAAAAGAAAAAAAATACAAACAAAAACTTGAAGAAATCAAAAAAGGACTTATGCAAGATTTACTTACTGGTAAAAAAAGAGTAAAAGTTGATAACAACTAAATTATTACAAGATATGGTTTTGATGTAATGTATGATGACTGGGATGAATATCACCATGTAGAAAAACCAGCACTAGAAACACTAGATAAACTCGGCTGGACAGTCATAGATATAAACGAAATTGATGACATAACAAAAATAGATTCAAGAGAAAACCTAAACACAGTAATTCTTGAAAATCGATTAAGAGAATCAATTAAAAAACTAAACCCTTGGATTGATGAAAATAATCTAAACAAAGCAATCCGGGAAATAAAAACAGTCAAAGCAACAAGTCATATGCATGCAAACAAAATAATACATAACAAACTCGTAAAACATATCTCTCTTGAACAAAACATTGGCCATGGTAAAAAACATCAAACAATCAAAATAATTGATTATGAAAACATAGAAAATAACGATTTTTTAGTTTTAAACCAGTATCGAGTTAAAGGAAAAAAAGAAACAATAAAACCAGATATTGTAGCATTCATAAATGGTATACCACTAGCAGTAATTGAATGTAAAAGCCCAACTATTGTTGATCCAAAAGAACAAGCACTAAACCAAATGCAAAGATATCAAAACCAACGAGGCGGAATAGACGAAGGAGCAGAACATCTTTTCAGATACAACCAATACTCAATAATTACTTGGAAAGACGGAGCAGAAGCAGGAACCTATAAAACACCACAAGAATACTACAAAGCATGGAAAGACCCATATCCAGAAAGCACTGAACAACTTAAAAAAATACTAAAAAAAGAAAGAATCACGCCCCAAGACATACTACTATTTTCTCTTTTTAAAAAAGATAGAATCCTAGATATCATACAAAACTTCACAGTTTTCCAGGAAAAAAACCAAGAAACAATCAAAATAATACCACGATACCAACAATACCGAGCAGTACAAAAAACACTAGAACGAATCAAAAAAGAAAACACCACAAAAGGAGGAATCATATGGCATACACAAGGAAGTGGAAAAAGCCTAACCATGCTATTTCTAGGACTAAAACTACGAAGACAAATGAAAAACCCAACACTACTTTTAGTAACAGATAGACAAAACCTAGATCAACAAATACATGACACCTTCCAACAATGTGGATTTCCAAATCCAAAACAAGCAGAAGACATCAAAGATCTAAAAAACAAACTCAAAAAACCAGTAGGAGAAACAATAACAACACTCATCCATAAATTTGATGATGATAAAGTTTTAACAAAAAACAAAAACATTTTTGTTTTAGTAGATGAGGCACACCGAACTCAATACAAAATATTTGCAAACAATATGAGAACAGCACTACCAAATGCACACTACATAGGATTTACAGGAACACCAATAGAAAAACAAAAAAGAAACACCAAAAAAACATTTGGAAACTACATAGACACCTACACAATAGACAGATCAATAGAAGATGGAACAACAATACCAATAAAATACCAAGGAAGACTAGCAGATATACATCTAGATGGAGTAAACCTGGATAAAATTTTTAATAGAATCTTTAAAGATAAAACAGAAAAAGAAAAAATAGAAATCAGAAAAAGATACGCAAGAGAACAGGATCTTGCTGAAGCACCAAAAAGAATAGAACAAGTATGCCTAGACATACTACAACACTATGAACAAAAAATAGCATATCCATTTAAAGCAATGATAGTAACAACAAGCAAACAAGCAACAGTAAACTACAAAAAACAACTAGACGAACTAAACGCACCAGAATCAAGAGTAATCATATCACCAGGACACAACGACCCACAAGAAATAAAAAAATATACACCAACAGAAGAAGACAAGAAAAACTGGAAAAAAAGATTTCTTGATACAAATGATGACATAAAAATACTAATTGTATGTGATATGCTACTCACAGGGTTTGATGCACCAATATTACAAGTAATGTATTTGGATAAACCACTAAAAGAACACACTCTACTTCAAGCAATAGCAAGAGTAAACAGACCATACCAAGAAAAAAACTATGGATTAATAATAGACTACTATGGTGTATCAGATAATCTAAAAGAAGCATTACATATGTTCACAGAAAAAGACATAGAAAAAGCAATGACGCCAATAGAAAACGAACTACCAAGACTACAATCAACACACAGAAAAGCAATGAGCTTTTTTCAAAA
>CAYMOC010000108.1:0-4299 GCA_964391965.1 uncultured Thermoplasmatales archaeon
TTTTGACCCTCTCATAATATATGTAACTAAAAAATCTACTATATAAACTTTACTTACATGTAACTAAAAATCCTATTATATAAATATTGCTTACATATTAAAGAGGTTTGACGTATTTTCTACGATATAACTGTTATTTACCCGTATATTGTAGAATTTGCTTCAAAATCTGTAAAATGATATAAAAAAATTGAATTTTTATAATTTTGTTAAACTCAAATCTATTGTTTCACCGAACGGTGAAAGTATTTAAATACTTTGTTTTAAATAATCCAAAAAATAGGATAATTTTAAACGATTAGTATATAAATAAAATAATTTATGCACCCGTCCCCCCTTGCAACAAAGAACAGGGTTTTCACACCGCCGCGTCCGCCTATTACTTTAGTAAAATTTTACATAACAAATTAATTTTTAATGACATTTTGTAGACCATAAATGAACTTTTTATATAACTAAAGTAATACATAATATAAAATTAAGGGGGAGGTAAAAAAGTTTGGAAAGAAAAAAGAAAATATTGATGTTTTTGGGGATTGTTTTAAGTGTTTTGTTATTGGTTTCAAGTGTTACAGCTGTAAACATCAATCAAAGCTTTGCATTTAAAAATAACACAATTGAAACCGAACTAGATGAAAAAGAAGAAAGTACTGGATATGAAACTAAAGAAAAAAATAACAATAAACAAAAAACCGGGTGTCCGTTATGTGCAAACATAAGTTCAGGGGAGAATCCAGTACCCTCAGATCTATTATCGCTACTGATATATTTAGCATTAACAACTTAGTTGTTGGTTAGATTGTATGGGGTTAAGCTATATGATGCTTCCAGAAGCTACAATTACAGCATTAATGTGCTGTGCAGCAGCACCAGTAGCCGTAAATCCCTGTTGTATTTACCTAGCCGGAGAATTTGGAGTTTACAGCATTTCTTGTGTAGTTCAATGCATCTAAAGAAAAGAAGTTTTCAATAAAAAGAATTACTTTAATTAAGGACTTGTTTAAATGAAAAGTCCTATTTAATATGTTACAATAAGTACAATAATCTCATCTGTTAAGCTAAACAAGGTAAAGTCTAAATAGTAAAATTAAATAGGTTTAGAAAACCAGTTAATAGAGGAGATAAGTTGAAAAAAGAAGTTAAAAAAAATGACGGAAACTCATTTGATAAAATTTTTATTAATTATGATACTATTTTTAAAATCAGTATTTTTATTATAATAATCTCTATTGCAGCATCTGTTATTTCCGTTCAAGAAAATATCAACCTTCCTGATTGGATATCTCTAATAATATTTGTCCTTGCATGGATTGGATTGTGTTTGTTTATTTATGCTGGGATTCAGCAATGGAAGCTAATATTAAAAGGTAAGACCAAGTTTAATAAAAAGTTAAAAAAGAATATGAGCAAAGCTGCATTATACGCGGTTTTTATTACAATTATCCTATCCTTTATAATATTGGCTGCACTTGATTTATTAGATATTGAACTAATACCACAAAGGATGTTTAGAATACCCATACTAATTTTAATGATATCTTATGTTGTTTTATTTATGTATTTTCAAAAATTTGATATCCTTAAAAAAATAATTAACTATAATATTTAGCTGATTTGAGGGAGATCTTTTGAAAAAATGGATCGGATTATAATTAATTTGATAATGTTAGGATTGTATATACTCTTAGTTGCCGTTGTTTTTAAAGTGTATAGTTTTAATGATGAAGAATTATATTCAAAAAACTCAAAACAAATAGCTAGAATATCGATCATTCCTGCTATAATTTTTGTAATATTCAGGTTTTTTATAGATATTTTTTGGTTAAAAAATCTTTTTAGCTCTGAGATATATCAAAATCTTTTATCTACAGATGGAATAGTGATTTCAACAATTTTCTTCATACTCGCAACCATTTCTTATATAATTACTTTCGTGGTACTCTATTGGATTGGATTATTTTTCCATGGAGTTTTAAAAGGACTAATAAAGAGACATTTGGAAAAAAAGAATGATTAAATGATTTATCGATTTGATTTGCTAACTATGAATCGCATCTTTAAAAAAAAAACAGGTTTTTTCAGCAATCATATTTTCTCCTATAACAAGGCTTTCACATAGGCGTATCGGATTCATTGTGTCAATATTGTACGTATCCTATGATTGTTATTTTGACAAAACCAACATTTTAAACCAAAACACTTTTATATCATATCTTTTTTAACCTTTTTTTCAGATGCTAGGGGAAAATCAAACTGTAACACTCTCTGGTATGAAATCAGAGGGAGATTGGGATGAAGTCTGCGATTTTGCAAGAAGATTAGAGAATATTTTAAAAACAGTTTCTGAAAATCAAGGGAAGAAAGCAATAAAAGAAATAATGGGAGAATATCAACTTTCCATAAAAAGATACCACGAATGGCGTCCAAGGGAAAATGAAAACGAAACGATTATATCAAAAAGAACTGCAACAACGGCTTCTTTGAAAAAACAAAAAGTTGAAAAAGAATTTAACGGGACGACAAAAGAGCTTCAAATAGCAGGAAAAAAAGTCAAGGAAACAATAATTTGCAGGAAAAATAAAGAAAAATCCACTGAAGAATTAAAGGAAGCTTCTAAATGTATCTACAGAATCCTCGGAGCTAAATCAGTAGGTTCTATTAGAAAGTTTGAGAAATTAGTATATGAAAAGATAATGTTAAGATTCAATCCTTACTCTTTTGATACTGAACATTTTTCTGTTAATTTACAAAGAATCAATAATGGCAGATATAGACTGACAGTGAATGTCTCCAATGACATGTTAAGAAAAAAGATCAGAAAAGTTTACGAAATATCGCAGAATAATTGAAACTGTTATTTTCAAAGCATATTAAATATTTGATTATTTTCCTTATTTTTTAGAGATAAATATTTGAATAAAGTTTGATGATTTATACCATGATAGATTACTAATTTTTCACTTACATAAGATGTATCATCTGATATGAATCTAAAGGTTTTTTTTCCTATTTTTAAAAAAAAATCAAGCGGTTCCATACAGTAATCTATACATATCCTATCAAAAACCAGAATCTACCGAAAAGAAAACTGAGGAGCCCTGCGAGGAAGAAAGCCAAAACCCATCTTAAAACAGTAAATCCAATCTTTCGAATATCTTTGTTTTCTGCCCCTTCAACAAGTCCACTTCCAATAACTGCAGGGATAATCGCAAGTCCAAATGATACAGGTACACCCATTTGTATACCCACCTGAGCTATTAAACCTGATGCAAGAAGTGCAGCAGTGGATCTTCTGGGACCTACATTTGAGTAGTCATAGGATATCACATTTATCATCCTAGGAGAGAACAGCCATGTTCCTATCATAATTGTCACGCCTCCAAGAATTAAAAGATAGATTACAGGCAACTCAAGATTCCTAAGTGGACCAACTGCCAATCCAACAGATGCCGCTCCAGCTGTGTATGCAACATAACAACCTGCCAAAAACAAAATTTTGTTAACCTTATCGGTAGAGTTTTCTCTAGATATAAATTTCCTTAAAACTCTTGCAAGTATATAACTCAGGATGACAGCTGCCAAAGGAGTAAGAACCCAAAAAGAAACAGTTATTCCGGTTGAAGACAAAAGTATCTTATCTCCAAAAGCAAAGCTGCTACCTAAAACAGCTCCCACGAGAGTAAATGCAGTTGGCATAGGATAATTGGTGAGAACACTAATAATTACAATTAAAGATCCAGCCACTAAAATTGAAGCAGATTGAGCTATAACAATTTCCCCTGTTATCAGCCCAGAACTTATTGTATCTGTTACATTTCCCCCTTGCACAATTGCACCTATCATTGCAAATATGCCTGCCACTAAGGAAAGTCTAAGACCTGCTGAGGAAATACTGCTGACAGGAGCAAAAGCCGGTGGGACACTGGAGGCGCCAATAGATATTGCCATTAGTATCGCTCCGATTACTGCCACTGCAATTACGATAATCATCTATCTCTCTTCCAAATTGTAAATTTTTGTTTTTTTACACTTTTAGAAATTTGTTATTAGATGTGTAAAGTCACATTTCAAACTTTTCATTTAAATTCACAATATTCTATTTTTGTTTTTAACATTTTGATATAACGTTTTTTTTTAATAATTCTATGAGTTCTCCTAACTTGAGAACAATTCAATTGTTTCTTTAACAAAATTCTTACATGATCGATATATTCTAACCTAAACTTGTATGAATAATTCGTATAGCTATTCAATTTTGATTAAAAAAACTAAAATTTTCGTCTCAAACTAAAAAAAAAA
>CAYMOC010000109.1:0-4137 GCA_964391965.1 uncultured Thermoplasmatales archaeon
GGAGAGGATTTTTGAGTTGAATCAGGATTGGAATAAAGATTTAAAATTAAAAACAGAAGTAATTGATAAATGTGAAGAAATCGGAAATGTTGACATAATGGTTGGAGTACTAGGAAAAGATGTTGAAACCACTATTTTGAATGTTTTAAAAGTTGTAAACGAAGGCCTTTATCGTTATTTTCCAAATCTAAAAAAAGCAATAATTGTCTCAACTGGCGAATCAACTGATGACACTGATAACGCAGTAAAACTTTTCACACCATATAACAACATAGATATCATTGTTACAAAAGACATAAAACCAATCGGTAAAGGCGCAGGTGTGATGACAATTTTTGAAATAGCTCATCAATGCCAGGCTAAATGTGTATTTTTATGTGACGGAGATTTGTTAAGTATCCGACCAGGTTGGATTGAAACCATGGCTAATCCTATTATTTATGGCCGAGCGGATCTAACTGTTCCATATTATATCCGTGATAAAAATGATGGAGTAATAACAAATAATTTAGTATATCCATTTACTCGCGCTTTGTACGGTATTGATATCCGTCAGCCGATCGCTGGAGAATTCGCTCTATCACGAAATCTTTATGAAAAACTAAGAGAACATCCATTATTTCCACCAGGTTTCGGGGTAGATATATTTATAGTTACCTCTGCTGCAGCTGAGGGAATGTATGTAAAAGAAGGATTATTTTCACTGAAAATACATGAATCCACCACACATTATCTCGAACCAGAAAAGTTTCTTATCCCTATGTTCAGACGAGTTACAGCTAGTATGTTTAATCTTGCGGAATATTACGAAGAAAGCTGGAAGTCAAGACCTCCGCTTTGGCGTCCGAAATACTGCCGTGAATCATTTAGTCAAAAACCAATACCAGTCAAAGTAAATATTGATGATATGAGACACACCTTTTTAGATGAGTTTAAATCATATAAAAACACGATATCTCAGTATCTACCAGAAGAAATTGTTACAGAATTGGAAAAAATCGTTGAAGGAAAACAATCTTTTAACTCTGAAATCTGGGCTGAAATAGTGTATAATTATGCAGCGGCTTTCAAAAAAACAAAGAATAAATCCGACAGATATCTCTTACTTGATACTCTTAAAACATTCTGGCTAGGTCGTTTTGTGAGTTACGCTGAAGAAGTAAAAGACATGGATATAAATGATGCAGAAAAAGTTATTCAGAAACAAGCAGAAATTTTTGAAAATAAACTAGATTACTTACTTACTAAATATGAGGAGACAATTGCACCAACTTAAATAAAATGATTATAAAGGAGCTGTGGATTTTTTTTGAAGATTTATGCAGTCGCAGATATACATGGAAGCCAATACCGGATGAATCTTATCTATGATAACATCAAAAAATATCATCCGGATCTTGTACTGGTAGCTGGAGATATCACACAGTTTGGACCAGCTGATTCAGCTAAAAATCTTTTAGATCAAATACCCATTCAAACCTTTGCAGTAACAGGAAACATAGACAGCGATGATGTAAAACAGGGAATAAACGAAAGTCAAGCAGAATTCTTAGAACTAAAAAAAATAGAGAAAAACAATATTTCTTTTGTTGGAATCAACGGTTACTACCCTGAAGATTTTAAAATTCTTGAAAACAAAAAAATAGTGGATGATAAAACAGTAATTGTTTCTCATGTACCCGCTCATGGTTATCAAGATTCTATTTTTATGGGAAAACATGGCGGAAGTAAAGAACTTAAAAACATTGTTGAAAAATATAAACCCCGTATGATTATTAGTGGACACATTCATGAAGACCCAGGGTTTACAGTAAAAAATGGTACCGTTTTTGTCAACTGCAGCATGGGTAAACGTGGCGAAGGAGCATTAATAGAAATCACTGATGATTCTATAGAAGTAAAAATGCTTAAATAAAAAAAAATAGGTAGCCCCGTCCAGATTCGAACTGGAGTCCGAAGGTCCAGGGCCTTCGATGATTGACCGCTACACTACGGGGCTAAAAAATATTATTTTTTTAGTTTGGGAATAAACAAGGGTTTTATCAATATTACTATCACAAAAAAAATATGATAAGAGTTATATTACAATTATTATGGGTCGATTTATAAAAAGAAGTAAAAAATCTGCAGGTTTACCACCTGGTTCACTTGTTCATGTTGGAGAGAAAAAAACTGAAAAAGCAAAAATCACCCTTATTGATTATGATGAAAACAATTTTTTTGAAAAAGAACTTGAAACAATAGAGGAATGTTTCAGATATAAAGATAAAAAATCAGTTACTTGGATAAATATTGATGGTCTTCATGATGTAGAACTTGTTGAAAAAATTGGAAAGCAGTTCAATCTTCATCCGCTTGTTTTGGAGGATATTTTAAACACAGGTCAACGACCGAAAACAGAGGATTTAGATGATTATTTTTTTGTTGTCCTAAAAATGTTAACCTATGAGGATACAGAAAAAATGATTGAATCTGAACAAGTAAGCCTGGTTTTTTCAAAAAATTTTGTTATTTCTTTTCAGGAAAAACCTGGTGATGTTTTTGAATCGATTAGAAACCGTATCAGGACTGGTAAAGGCCGCATTAGAAAGATGAACGCGGATTATCTATCCTATGTTTTAATAGATGCTATAGTTGATAATTATTTTTCGATTCTTGAAAAAATAGGAGACCGAGTTGAGGATTTAGAAGAAGAACTATTACATGACACAAGTACAGAAACCATGCAAAGGATTCATAGTTTGAAACGCGAGATGCTTTTTCTAAGAAAATCTGTTTGGCCGTTTCGTGAGGCAATAAATAGCCTGGTGCGTTCTGAATCAAGAATTATTCAAAAAACAACAATGGTTTATCTAAAAGATGTCTATGATCATACAATTCAAGTGATTGACACAGCAGAAACTTTTCGGGATATGATTTCGGGTATGCTAGATGTTTATCTTAGCGCTGTTAGTAATAAAATGAATGAAGTCATGAAAGTTTTAACTATTTTCGCAGCGATTTTTATACCTTTGACTTTTATCGCAGGAATATATGGTATGAACTTTCAGAATATGCCAGAACTAGGATGGAACCTGGGTTATCCTATGGCACTTATGATTATGCTTCTAGTTGGAATAGTTATGCTTTTTTATTTTAAAAAGAAAAAATGGCTTTAAAAAAAGCCATCATTTTTTGTTTTTTTTATTCTTTGAACAAGTGTACATCTGTTTGTGGATATGGTATGTTAAGACCCACTTCATCATATTTTTCTTTCAAAGCCTTTTGTAGATCAAAGAAAACATCCCAGTATTCACTTGTTTTAACCCAAGGACGTACAACCAGGTTCACTGATGAATCAGCCATTTCATTTATAGCCACCTTTGGTGCCGGATCTGAAAGAACACGACTGTCATTCTTCAAGACCTCCATAGTTGCTTTTATAGCCTTGTCCATATCATCATCATAACCAATACCCATAGTTAGATCCATACGACGTGTTGGATGCTTGGTAAAGTTGGTAACATTGCCACCCCAAACAAGTTTATTTGGAACAATAATATGTTTGTTATCAGGTGTAGTTAACTCAGTTACACTTATTCCAACATTTTGAACTGTTCCACTTTCACCATTAGCGGTAACATAATCTCCTTTTTTGAATGGTTTAGTTATAGCCACCATAAAACCAGCAGCAATATTACTAAGAGTGTCACCAAGTGCAAAACCTAAAACAAAACCAAGTACCACTGATACACTTACCAATGCTGCACCAATTTCTATTCCAAGGAATGCTAAAGCTGTACCAATCACAAAAACATAAAGAATCAACCTTAGAATTCTTGTGGTAAACTCAGATAGAATCTCAGTTAGATTTGCTCTTAGCATCCATTTTTTCAACAATGCTGATACGATTTTAACAACTATTACACCCACTATTAAAACCAGTATAAAAATCAAAATATTCCAGATGCTTACACCAATCAGCGGTAATTCTTCTTCTAAGCCATAGCCTGCAATTTCAATATCCATATTCTTCTATACTCCCCCAAAAAATATTTTTTAATTTTAAGTTGTTAGTTATGTGTATGTTTATAATTTTTTCTATAAAAAAACATTTTTGTGATATCCTGAATTAAGTTTCTCCTGGGATTTAACCTT
>CAYMOC010000110.1:0-4125 GCA_964391965.1 uncultured Thermoplasmatales archaeon
ATCCATGATTTAAAAAATGATTTATCTCCTAATTATTTATTTTGGGATGAAGCCCAAAGATTATTAATTTTTATTAGAGGTTTTAATAGATAATTCTTTAAAACCCTTAGAGGTATACATTTTTTTGATTAGAATTATGTCTAGGAAAAAATTCATTGAGGATAAACTAAAAAACTCGGGTATCCAAACTGGTGATCGTATCAGAGTTAAAAAAGAAGATTCTGTTTATGAAGGTGTTTTGATGCCTCATCATGATTTCAGTGATGAGGATATAATCAATATTAAGCTTGATAGTGGTTATAATATAGGTCTTGTTCTTGATGAGAAGTGTGAGATTGAACTTGTTAAGAAACACAAAAAAATAGAGAAGAAAGTTAAAGAGATTCCTTTTGATAAAAACAAACCCACGGTTTCTGTTATTGGGACAGGTGGTACTATTGCTTGTTATGTTGATTACCGCACGGGAGCGGTTCATCCTGCTACATCTGCGGAGGATTTAGCTTTTTCAGTACCAGAAGTTTATGATATTTGTAATATAAAGGCTCAGGTCGCGTTTCAGATTCTTAGTGAAGATATGGAACCCAGGTTTTGGCAGAAACTTGCAAGAATTGTTGCTGATGAACTAAATAAAGGTGCTGATGGGGTTGTGATCCCTCATGGAACTGATACATTAGGATATACATCTGCGGCTTTGGCTTTTATGCTTAAAAACTTAATAGGGCCCGTGGTGTTGGTTGGATCGCAACGTAGCAGCGACCGACCTAGTTCCGATGCAGTCTTAAATTTTACTGATGCAGTAAAAGTTGCATCTAAATCTGATATAGGTGAAGTAGTTGCAGCGATGCATAATAGTATGTCAGATAAAACTACAGTAATTCACAGAGGTACAAAGGTTCGTAAGTTTCATACAAGCAGACGCGATGCTTTTAAAACTGTAAATGAAAAACCTATTGGTATTGTAGAAAACGGGAAAATAAAAATTAAAGAAGATTACTGTAAGAAAAAAACTGGTAAAGTAATGGTTGATGACAAACTAGAAACCGATGTTGCCATAGTTTATTATTATCCAGGTCTTAAACCAGAGGATATCCCTGAAAAAAAAGGAATAGTGCTTGTTGGAACAGGCTTGGGTCATACATCTCAGAAAATTATTCCCAGAATAAAAGAACTACAAGAAAAAAAGGGTACAGTTTTTGTTATGACCTCACAGTGTTTTTTTGGAAGAGTGAACCTTAATGTTTATTCTAACGGCCGCGACATAAAAAACGCTGGAGTTATTCCCTGCGAGGATATGCTACCCGAAACAGCTTATGTTAAACTTATGTGGGCATTAGGCCATGGAAAAAATGTTGATGAAGTAAAAAAACTTATGAAGACTAACATTGCTGGAGAGATATCAGAAAGAACAAAAAGTGATGTGTTCTTATAAAAAAATAGAAAAACAAAAAATGATTTTTTTATATGTTTTGTTCAGCGATATCGCCGATTATTGGTAGTTTAAAATATTCGCCTTGGTAGGCTTTTATCATAAGTACCACCCATAGGATAAATACTAACAAGCCAAACAGAGTGTTAATAATCCAAAAAAAGGGTACAATCCAACTTATAAACCATAAAAAAATGTATACAACAAATACTCCAACAAAGGTTATCAAGGATTGTAACGCATGGAAGCGCACTATTCTATTTTCTTTTTCAATTAAAAAAAAGATTAAACCTGTAACCCATACTCCAAGGTAACAAATCATGCTAGCAACATTTTCCTCAATATTAACAGATGTTTTTGCCATAGTTTTTTTCTCCCCACTATAAAAAATGGTTATAATACTTATCACTTATCAAATTTGGCCAACATTTTCTGGATCTAAAAAAACATGTTCATCAATTTTTAAAGTTTTAACAGTTTTAGATTTAAAATGTTTATCTACTGGTTTTTTTAATTGAAATGTTTCATAGGTGTCTTGATCCATTAGCTGTAATTCATTTTTTGTTTGACTTACAACAATTCTTTCTTTTGAGATGATTTTTTCATTAACTGGTTTTTTATTCTCAACTTTATCTAAAGGAATTATTTCTTCTTTCCAGTTTGAAAGACTTCTTAGTTTAATTTTGTTTGATTTAACATAAAGTACTTGATAATAATCATCTTTAATTTTTATATAGTCATCTTTTGTTAGATTTGGCAGCCTTAAAAGAAAAGTATTTCTGTATAGTTGTTTACCTTCTTTCATCCCTATGTTTTTTGAAGATTTTTTAATATTTCCACCATGTTCTTCTTGTAGTTTTTTTGTTATATTATATGCTGCTTGCTTGTCAGATAAAAAGAAATCAAAACCTCCATGTTCTTCTCCGTAATCTGCTAAAAAAACTCCTCTCTGACCTTTTTCTTGCAAGTTTTCAACTATTTTGAAAACAAAAAAAACGATATTGTCAAGTTCTTTTTCTGTTAAATCACGATCTTCAGCTCTAACCTGTATTATTGCTTCATGGTATCCACCAAATTGTTTACTGCAGACATTGCAAACGTTTTGTTTAAGCCGAACAAAAACCTGATGTTTTTCAACTATTTTTTGATCATCAATAAAACCAGTTATTGAAACTTGGCAGTTGAGTCGTTCTTTTTCTTCTGAGCATTGTGTTTTTATCTTTATTTTTTTAAGTTGATTATTTATTTTAAAACTGTTTTTTACATATCGAGCTAATACTTTTTCTAAATCTTCTTGCAGCCAGGTGTTTTTGTATTTTAAAACTCCACAATGAGCGCAAACTGGTATATCAATAAACTCTGTTCCTTCTGTGAACTGATGGGATTTAAAATAGCATTCTTTGCATAAGCCATCTTTGAATATTTCTGTTTCTTTACCGCATTCCACACAAAACATAATTTTGTTTCACAAACACAACTTTATTTATCGCTAAGAAACAAGGGATAATTATAAAGGTTATGGAACAAAAAAAATCTTTTTAAACTAAACATAAATGTTATAACAAGATACTTGATTTTTAAAAAACGAGAAAAATGTCCTCTAATAGAAAATGTTCAAATTGTGGAAAAGTTATACCTCAGGATTCAAAAATCTGTCATTATTGTAGTACAAGGTTTTCTGAAAAAACAATAACTATAGAAACGAAAAAAATAGAGGAATATGACCAAAAAATTAGGAAAAGGAGATCATTTATCATTGCAGCAGTTATCTTCATAGTTGTTCTATTTTTTGTTATTGTGATATTGTATTACTCCACACCAAGTCCTTTCTTTCCTTTACTACCAGATGAAATAAATCCTGAGATTTCTTTAATTCAAGATACTGATTTAAACAAAACTGGTGGTTTTTGGGTGAATTATACTGTCCAACTTGCATCATCAGATGCAAAATGGAAAGAACTCAGAATAATGATAAATGATACAGATTTTAGTATTCCAACTGAAACAGATTATCCTATAGAGGGTAAATGTGGATTTATTAGAACAAATAACCAGTTTTCAGCTGGAGATAGATTAATTTGTCATCTAGAAAAACCAATAAATTCAGGTTGCAAACTAAAAGTTATTCATATTCCAACCGATTCGACAATAACAACTAAAACTATAAGGTAAATATTAAATAAATATAACTAAGATTCAATTAAAGATGAGCAGAAAAAAATATACATGTGAATACTGCGGTAAACCCATGAGTGAATATGATTACAAGGAATACAAAGGTATTTGTGGAAAATGCCGAGAGGTACATGATTGGAAAGAAATTCTTAAACATGTTAAAAAACCATAAAAATTTTTTTATTTTATCCTTTTTGAGTAAGATAAACTCCGTAGATTATTAGAATTGTTCCAACTAAGAATAACATAGTTGGTGTTTCTCCTATAAAAAAAGACATAATTATTGTAAAAACAGGTATCAGGTTTAGAAAAACAGCTGATTTACCCGCTTCTGTTTTTGACAAAGCAAGGTACCATGCCAGGTAAGCAAAAATTGAGCAGAAAACACCAAGATAGATTATTGCCAGCCAGACATTTATATTAATTGTTTGAACTACATTAATTATATCTGTTGTTACAAAGGGTAAGAAAAATATTGTTCCCAAAATAAATGCATAGGTTGTAAGTGTTATTGTATCAAACTT
>CAYMOC010000111.1:0-3464 GCA_964391965.1 uncultured Thermoplasmatales archaeon
AATTACACTCCCGGATTTGCGAATGAAAATCCTGCATATAATTGTTTTGTAAAAACAACAAAAAAATGAATTGTTGGTAAAGAGTAATAAAGTATTATTAAATATCCATTTTCCAATCAAAAAAATCTGGGGGAGACATTAGTTTATGGAAAAAGTCAATGTTGAACAACTTTTAAAAAAAGCAGAGAAACCAGGTAAAGATGCTATGAAACTTCATCCTTTTTATAAGGGTAAAATCGAGGTTATTCCTAAATGTCGAGTTAAAAGCTTTGATGATTTTGGAATATGGTACACGCCTGGTGTTGCTGAACCCTGTAAAGAAATCCAAAGGAATCCTTTGAAAGTTTATGATTACACAAATAAATGGAATTCAATAGCTGTTGTTAGTGATGGAACACGAGTTTTAGGACTTGGAGATATAGGTCCTGAAGCAGGTCTTCCTGTAATGGAAGGTAAATCCTTACTATTCAAGTATTTAGGTGGTGTGGATGCTGTACCAATTTGTCTTGATACAAAAGATCCAGAAGAGATAATTAATACTGTTAAACTTTTAAAACCAAGTTTTGGCGGAATAAACCTTGAAGATATAGCTAAACCAAAATGTTTCACAATTCTCGATCGACTTAGGAAAGAAATGGATATACCCGTCTGGCATGATGATCAACAAGGAACAGCAACCATAGTAGTAGCTGGTGCAATAAACGCTTTAAAGCTTGTCGGTAAAAAAATGGATGAAGCACTTGTATCAATGATAGGGGCAGGTGCTGCAAACATAGCAATATCGCGAGTGTTGATAGCAGCAGGCGTGAAACAAGAAAACATTATCATGGCAGATAGCAAAGGAATACTTCATAATTCAAGAAAAGACTTAGAAGAAAATAGGGATAATAATCCAGTGAAATGGGATATGGCAGTGAAATCAAATAAAATGGGTAGAACCGGTGATGTAGTTGATGCATTAAAAGACACAGATATCTGTATAGCAGCTAGTAAACCAGGACCAGGTACCATTAAAAAAGAATGGATACAAACAATGAATGATGACCGAATTGTATTTGCTACAGCAAACCCTATTCCAGAAATCTGGCCATGGGAAGCAAAAGAAGCAGGAGTACGAATTTTTGCAACGGGGCGTTCTGATTTTCCAAATCAAATCAATAACAGTCTTGGTTTCCCTGGGATATTCCGGGGAACACTAGATGTACGTGCTGAAACCATCACTGATGAGATGTGTATCGCGGCAGCTTTTGAAATAGCAAAAACAGCAGAGGATAATGGACTATCTGAGGAAAATATTGTTCCAACAATGGATAACTGGGAGGTATTCCCTCGTGAAGCCGTAGCGGTAGGAATGAAAGCCATAAAGCAGGGAATAGCGCGTGTTAAACCATCAAAAGAAGAACTTTACGATAACGCTATGAAAATAATTAAAGAATCACGTGAAAAAACACAATGTATGATGGATAACAACTTTATAAAAAACCCATCATAAATTTTTATTTAGGTTGAAAACCTGTGTTTTCGAGATTGTTATGATACATTGGCCATTGAGAATATTGTTGTCCGCTATCTGTTCCTGCACTAAAAATTGTTAAACTACCGCCAGTTATTATCTCTATTATTCCATCTTTGTCAACATCATAAATTACTGTTCCTCCTCCTATAGACCATGATGATGCTTCAAAGCCTGCTTCTTTTGTTAGAGTTGTTCCATCGTGGTTAAAAACATAAAGATTGGTAACCGAAGGATTTCCCCCTCCGCTTGATCCCGTACCTGTTATTATCTCTAAGATTCCGTCGTTGTCTATATCGGCTATTGCTGGGTGGGAGCATTTTAAATCTTTACTTGTTGTAAATTGTCCTTCTTTATGTATAGTTGTTCCATCATGTTGTAAAACAAAAAACTTGAAATCTCTACCTACAAATATTTCCAGATCGTTGTCATTGTCAAGGTCGGCAACCACAGGTGACGCACGGATAAATGAACCTATTCTGTAGTTATCCTCCTCAGTTAATGAAGAACCATCATGATTAAGAATTCGGATATATCCATCCATGTCGCCAACGATAATTTCAATTACTGAATCGTCATCTACATCGGCTAAAACTGGAGAATAAAACTCATTATTGGGTATTACAATTGGTTCATCCTTTGAAAAAATAGCTTCTTCTGTAATTGTGTTTCCATTATGACTTAAAACAAATAGAGTACTATCGTAATTTCCAACAACGATTTCTTTTACATTGTCGTCATCTAAATCAGCTATTGCTGGAGAAGAACGTATCTCTTCACCAGTATCATAATCATCTTCTAAAATCAGTGAACCACTGGTATAGCTGAATATATAAACTTTATTATCTGTAGATCCAACTATTATCTCTAAATCTTCGTCACCATCTAGATTTGATACTGCTGGGCTTGTCCAGTAACAACCTCCAAAACTATAATTGTCCATAGGAATTAATGTAGAATCAGAATTATCTAAAATTGTATCTAACGGATCGTTACTCTCTGGTCCTAAATAATTGAAGATATGTATTCCTTCAACATCTTCGTTAATGTCGTATCCTGTAACAATTATCTCATAGGTGCCGTCGTCATCTAAATCCGCGACTTTTGGTGAAGTATATCCAAAAGCCCCGAACCAATAAATAGATTCTATCTCAAAATTTGAATTAGAATAATTTGCTACAACTAAACATTCGGTACCAATAGTTGTATAGATGATTTCTTCCTCAGAATCATCATCAATATCGAATATAACGGGTGTGATTCCGTTACTTAATCCGCCCCATCCGTTTTCCTCTAACTCTATTTCATAACCTGTGATAGATGTCTCAATATCAGCATTTCCGTGTTTTTTACTATGAGGTATACTATTTCCAACAGGATCAGTTGGGCTAGAAGAAGGTTCAAATAATTTACTATCTTTAATTGTTAAACCGCAATTTATTCCCACATCATTTTTTGCTTCAAATGTCATTTCTGTTATCACAAGATCGCCTGTTAAGCCTGGTGGAAAATTATATGTGGCGTTGATAACAACCCATCCATTATGATGACTTTCTTCGACAGGGATAACAGGTGAAACAAGAACCTGGTAAAAATCGGTCTGGTCGATAATATAATCATTCTGATCATCATTGGGGTCATCATATTGATTGTTAAGTATATTCACCTGAACAACAGAAGGATCCCATGTTAGGTTTACTTCAACGCAACCTACGCCATCAGCTTCTAAAACCCTTAGACATCCAGTGCTGCTACCATTTTTTGGAATACTAACATCATCCATCCAAATAGTTGTTCCGACTGACGAATCAATTATATCTACTATATCTGTATAAGTATTTGTTGCTCCGTTATTATCTTCTACAGTTAATTCTACATTATAATTTCCTGTACTGGTATATTGATGGGTAGGATTTTGGTCTGTACTTGTTGTTCCATCATCAAAGTCCCA
>CAYMOC010000112.1:0-3306 GCA_964391965.1 uncultured Thermoplasmatales archaeon
AAAAAAAAAAATAATATAACTCAACTGGAGATTAGAAAATCATATAATATTTATTCAAGAAGTGATAAACTTGTATACAATGAAAAATTTGCGGAGAAAGTTAATAGATATGATCTACTAATTATTGGTGGGGGCAATTATTTAGATTATAGTATAACTGGTAGCTGTACAGGAACTACTCTAAACATTAAGCCAGCAATATTTAAAAAAATCAACGTGCCAATAATGATAGCCAGTATGGGTTGTTACCCACCAAGAGAGATACCTAATGGAAATATTGAAAAATTTAAAAATTTTTTAAATTTTGTTATAGATAGTGAAAAAATAACTTTAGCATTACGTAATGATGGATCAAAGGAATTTATAAAAAGACGTGTCGGTAGCAGTTATCATAATAAAATAGAGGAAATCTTAGATAATGGTTTTTTTTATGAAAATAATTTGCATAATTACAATTTATTGAATAAGAAATATATTGTAATGAATACATCGGATGATAAATTTAAAATGAAAAATAATAAATTTATCAAAAATATTGATCCGAATAAATATAACAAGAACTATTTAAAAATAATAAATTATGTGCTATCGAACTCAAAATACGATATAGTATTTGTTCCACATTTGTATACTAATATTAGTGCTATAGATAAAATCATAAATAAAATAGATGATTATAGTTTGAGAACAAGGATATCTGTTGCCCCATATCTACATGGTTACGAAGGAGCACATAAACTATTTTCTATATATAAAAAAAGTGAATTGGCTCTTTGCATAAGATTGCACTCAAACATCTGTTCTTTAGCAATGAATAAAATAAATATTGGACTAGCCTCATTAGATAGACTGCTATATATGTATGAGGGACTAGGCTTAAGAGATAGATATGTAAAAGTAGATGGTGAATTTAGTGAAGCAGTTATTAAAAAAATGGAAAAATATATGGAAAATAAGGATAAGATAATAGAAAAAACTAATGATATTATAAACCAGAAAAAAAGGGAGACTTTAGATATATATAAAAAAATGCTCTGCAAACTAAATTTTGAAACAATTGATTAAAAACATGAAAGATATATTTTTATTTTTCGAGTGGAAACCTGATTAGTTAAAGGAATAAAAATTAACCTCTAGCCAAATGAAGAAACTGAAGCTAGAGAGTAAAACATTTTATGTTTATATTAAACAGTTGATAATAAATATATCTGTTGTAAGTTAGAGCCATCTAATAATATATCAAGAAAAAATGTGAATGTCAATTTAACAACTTTTAAATTGAAGGAAAAAAAGATTAATTTTAAATAAAGAAAATATATGAAAAAAATTAGCACTAAAGATAATTAAAAAGAGGTGAAATTTATAAAGAAAATTGTCTTTCTGACAGGCACAAGAGCAGACTTTGGAAAACTCAAACCACTCATGAATAAGATAGAGAGATCAAAAAAATTTGAGGCGTATATATTTGTTACTGGTATGCATACCTTATCAAAATTTGGATCGACATACACCGAAGTTAAAAAACAAAACTACAAAAATATTTATGTCTATATGAATCAAACCCATACAATAGATCCGGATGTAATATTATCAAACACGATACTTGGATTTGGTAATTATATTAAAGAGATAAAACCAGATATGATAGTAGTTCACGGTGACCGTATAGAAGCATTCGCAGGAGCAATTGTTGGAAGTTTTAACAATATATTGGTTTGTCACATCGAAGGAGGAGAAATATCTGGTACATTGGATGAAATGATTAGACATGCAATCACAAAACTATCACATGTACATTTTGTAGCAAACAAAACCGCAAAGAAAAGATTAATACAGATGGGGGAAAAAAATGATAGTATCTTTGTAATTGGCTCTCCTGATATAGATGTCATGAAATCTAACCGGTTACCAAGTCTAAAGAAAGCAAAGGCACGATATGATATTAATTTTGAAGATTATGCAATTTTTATATATCATCCTGTGACAACTGAGTTGGATAATATTAAGAAAAACATAAAAACTGTTATCTCAGCTTTAATCGAAAGTAAAGATAAGTATATAGTAATATATCCAAATAATGATCAAGGCTCAGATATAATTTTAAAAGAAATTAAAAAATTAAAAAACAATAAAAACTTCGAAGTTTTTCCATCTTTAAGGTTTGAATATTTTCTAAAATTACTAAAAGAGTCGAAATATGTAATTGGTAATTCAAGTGCTGGCATAAGAGAAGCAGAAATATATGCTGTGCCTGCAATAGATATTGGAAACAGACAAAAAAATAGAACAAAAAATAAAAATATAATTAAAGTTAAACATAATAAAAAACAGATAATCGATTCAATAAAAAAAGCAAAGAAACTAAAATTAGAGCCATTAAACTATTTTGGTAAAGGTGATAGTGCAGAAAGATTTTGTGAGCTAATAACTAAAGGTAAAATATGGAAAACAGATATTCAAAAACAATTCAAAGATATTAATTATTAAACCCATATCTTTTAGTCATGTGGTGTAACATCATATTCTCAAAATATTATGAATTCAGTCATATAATGTTTCACTATAAAAAAATAATAATACATGTTAAATTACCAAATTCAAGAACAACTCACCTATAAAGTAAAATATTTAAACAGAAACAAAAAGAATACTTATAAGTACAAGGAGTTTATTTTCACAAGAAATTAGAATGGTAAGTATATTTAAAAATGAGAGACTAAGATTAAACAAACATCTTTTTTTTTAGGTTTAAGAAAAAATCAACCAAAAGACCGAACGTTCTTTATAGATAAAACCCACAAAACAACAATTACCCGCAAAACTTGTCAGCCAACTGCCAACCTTTGCATGCAAAATGTGTCAGTTGCTCCACTATACACCAAGTCAATTCCAACAGAAGAAAAACCAGTAATCAATAACCAAACTTCCCAACCAATGACTCTAGCAAGCTAAAAAAACTCCCAGCTCCAATGCAAAACGTGCAAACTTTGTCAGTTTACCATTCATTTTTTGCAAAACCTGTCAGCTAAATTACGTGCAAAGGTTGTCATGTGACCTTATCATATCAAAGGCTCTCAACACATCCATTGCGTGCGAGAGACGCCAGTTTTATAATTAAAAAAAACTCCTTTTCATCTATTCTCTCAACAGCTACTTTTTGTGTACAGCATACATAGTAACTTATACATAAAGGATAACAGAAACATGAATTCTGCTAAATTTCCGCTAAATTTCTGCAAAAAACAAAATATGTTTTCTTTTTGAGTCGTTTATGAGCCGTTTATTTACTTTTTAAGTAAATACCCA
>CAYMOC010000113.1:0-3262 GCA_964391965.1 uncultured Thermoplasmatales archaeon
AGCTCTACCATATTTCTTATTAATACCTTCTAATGGAACAACTGCTTCTGCACCAGCTTCCCCTATCATTGCCAACTGAGGACCAACAGTCTTGGCTATACCAGATTGCAATCCAACAATTCCACCTTTAGCAAACCCTGTAAAATACTTTTGATATTCTTCAGGCAAATCATCAACCATATCACTTATTTGCTGTCTATATCGTTGAGCATTTTTTCTTTCTTCAGCAGATTCTCCAAATATATAATCATATGCACCATAAACAGGTACAATGAATTTCCAAGCATCAGGTTCACCTTCTTTCTTAGCTTCTTTATAAAACTTCTGCAATCTTTCAATTTGACCTGCTATTATAGTATATTTAACAAAATCATGCATCTTATCAGCTAATTCTCCTACATAATCAGCCATATCCGACATGTTGTCAACTAATCCATTAAATTGAGAAAAATTAGCATCAGCTACTCCCTGAACTGACCCCTCAATTGTACTCATCATATTTTTAATATTTTCCCAATCTAAATCACCAAAGTTAGATGAGAAATCAACACTAAAATCAGTATCCAACGCATCAAATTTACCTTTTAAAATATTAGCTTTTTTAGTAAGTTTACCTATCTCAATTATTGCTGGTTTCGTAGAATCCTTTACATTACTTATTTCTGTTGAAGTATCACCTAATGTATCAACTAACGTTCCACCAGCCAAGTATGCTAATACCTCTGCATCAGTATAATCACCAATTTTATCTTCAGTTCTTCCATACTTTGTATTCAAACCATCTAAAATCTCTTGTTGGTCACCACCAACAACATTTGCAATTCCTAATTCATCAACCATCAATTCAACTGCATCAATAAAGGTATCACAATCATCTCTTGTATTGATATAATGCCACCCTAATCTTGATACAGTATCAGCTAACTTCTCAGATGCCTCTTCTCCATCCATCTCAGCTTCTTGTTTCTCAACATTAGCCTCAGCCAACTCAAGATTTGTATCTATTAAATCATAATATGCTTCTGTTGTATCATTAGATGCTTGTTCGTTATCAACTAACGCACCACTATGCCTTGATAATTCATTCTTTAACTGACTTGCACCATATCTTGCTTCATGCTCTGCTTCCGCATACTCCAACACAGAATTAGCAATAGTATCACTAACACCAGGAATATCTTTCAATGTTTTACCTAACTCACTATTAGTTCTAATAAAAGCTTGTGTAGAAGATAATCCATCATCAAGTGAATTTATATATGTAGTTGTCCATTCCATAACTGATCCTTTTTGGTCAGAACCTAAATTATCAAGTGCTTTAGTATATTTAATATGCATAGCTAATGAATTACCTTGTGCTTGTTCCATTCCACTATACAATGATATTATGTCTTTTGTTAACGCACCCTGATTAGCTAATGCATCAAATAACTCTCTGGTCTCATCAACCTGTCCATTTCTAAGTTTATATATCTTCTCTTCTATATCATATAAATCTAACTGAGCATCAACTAAATCACCTACAGCATCAATTACATTCTCCTGTAAGTTTTCATAATTACTCTGTAACACATTCTCTTTAGCTAATAACTCATTATATTCATCAGTAGCTTGATTATAGTCCTGTTGTAAATCCATCATATCTGTAACTATATTTGCATATAGTGCATTAGTACCTTTTAATGCGTTCATTAATTCAATAGAATTATCCATTGTACTATTATATCTACCCATAACTGATTCAGTATCATCCATAGTCTTATTTAAACTATCATATTGGTCATTTAATTCATCAATAGTATTAACCCGTCTTTTTTGTTCATCTGTCAATTCACCTGTTTCACCTATAAGTTGTTTTTCTAAATCAGATACATTTTTCTTTAAAGTAACCTCTCTTGATAATGCTGATTGATATTCAACAGAATTTGAACCATATTCCTTTTGCATTTTAATTCTATTTTCATATGCTTTATCAATCAATTCCATTTTATTAGCCATTTCTCTATCAATTGACAACGCTTGACTTTCAACACTATTAACCTTTTTTCTTGTATTAATATAATTAGCTAACTTATCATTTTTATCAGCAATATAATCTACTGTACTTGAAAGATTGTTAAGAAATTCCCTCTGTGCATCCTTATAATTTTGCATTGCTTCTTCTTGCTCTGCTAATGCATCCGTATATTCCTCAGTTCCAATCTTACCAGTATCTACTAAATCATTAACTCTTCCCTGTGATATAGAATACGCATCTATAGCATTTATTAATGTATCCATTGATTTATCTACTTCATTTGTTGTGTCTTTCAATGCTTCCAACTGATTATTCCACTTTTTCTGCTCTGCTGATACTTCATTTGTTTTATTACCAAATATTACTAATGCAGCAACAACCGCAGCAAGTCCAACTGCTATCCACGTTAATGGACAAGCTAACAATGCAGCAGTAAAAGTATTAGTTGCCATAATAGATTTGAATGTAGCAGCTATATGTAGATATTTCGCTTTAACATACGCCAATAATCCACCAGTATTAGCTAATGTGATTGCCCCAAATTGTGCTTCTGTACTTGATAAATAAATATTAGCACCAGCCGCTATTGTTTTAGCTTTCGCTAAAGCTAAAGTCTTTAAAGTAATAATTCCCATTATTATTCTGAGTGATGCCCATAATCCAATAAACGTAATTAACGCAGGAAACAATACTTTAAGAATTGGTTTAAGAGAACCTAATGATTCTATCACAGGTTTTATTGCACCAGCAAACGCCTTCATAGTATCATATACTGCTCTTAATGACGGAACAACTACATCTATTATATAGTTTGCTAATGATTTTATAACTGGTGCTAACTTTGCACCTATCTGACCAGCAACCTTATCTAATTTAGCCATAACCATAGCTAATGAACCAGCAAAGCTCTGTTCATTCTTAGTTGCTAAATCTTCTGTTATTCCTGATGCTGATTCTAATGCTCTTTGATATCCTGTTACTGATGATGCAGATTCAACAAGTGATGTTGCTACACCAGCAGTTCTCGCTCTAAATACTTTAGCTGCTGTGGCTGCATCAAATCCAGCAGTCTTTAATGTATATAATATTTCAGAAAACGAATGTGCAGCAGGATTCAAATCTTGCATAGTTAAGCCAATGTCAGCAAGTGCCTTCTTAGCTTTCTCTGATGGGTCAACTAATTTAAGCATAATCATTCTCAATGCTCTACCGCCAGTAGATGCTCTAAAACCTGCATCAGCTACA
>CAYMOC010000114.1:0-3190 GCA_964391965.1 uncultured Thermoplasmatales archaeon
AAATCTTGTAAAAAGAATGATAAAAGATCTGCAGCCTGTTTTTCCAAATTTTGATTTTGAAAAAGATTTCACATGGCAGACTCATCATTTTTTCCCAATAGTTGACGGTCTCAGAAGAACCATTAACTGGCATGGAAAAAACCGTTTTGGACCCACTACACCAATTAAAAACTTGTATGTAGCAGGTGATTCATGTTATGAGTTTAGCACAGGTGTTGACGGAGCAGTCAGTTCAGCTATTTTTACAGTAGAAGAAATAACAGGTAAAAAACCATTGTTTAGAAACGAATAAAAAAATATTTTTTTTATTTTTTACAACCTGTTTTTTCTAAAAACTGTTTTGTAGATTTTTTAAGATTTTCTTGATTACTTGGATAAGCCGCTATTTTCAAACGGATGTGAAAACAATCACCATGATCGACAAGTTCAAATTTATCATCAAGAAGTGATTCTTTATCAAGTCTTATATAGAAATTTCCTTCATCATCTAAACGACTATTTATTTGATTATAAATTTGTGTTTTATAATCATCGGGTAAATTGCTAAAAATATTTTTTATGAGTGTTTTATTATGCTGGGATTTAGTGGTATCCATAGTGAGAATATGAAGTGTTTTATCTTCAAATCCTTTCGCTGTGTCATGGTTTATACTTATTTTTTCTTTTTTGAAATCCAATGGTAGTAGTTGATTGAATCTTTGTATTATATCGGGTATTTTTTGTTCATCTTTTTCTATTACTCTAATTGTTATATTATGTATATTGTTCATGTTTTTATCAGATGAAACGTATTTAATTGGTTATGTTTTATAAAAGTTTTCATCATTTGTTAGTTTGAAAGCGGCCAAAGATGATACCATTGCCCTTGTAGAAATACTTCTATTTCCATATCTGCAAAATCGATTTCACCTTGTTTTTCAATATTCCAGTCTTTTGGAGGCCAGACGGTCCAATCGAGTCTGAAATCTTCGGCTTTCATGGTTTCAGCATTTGTCCTTATTCCAACATCTGTAGATTTAATAAGTAAATCTGCTTCACTAACTGACTCCCAATTGGTATCAATTTCAAGATATCCTGTAGATTGTACATACCATTTGGTGTAAAAATATGAAGCCAGGGGTTTTCCATAGAAATCTAACTCCCAGTCAAAGATTTCAAAATCTAAATTGATTACAAAATCTGTTTCTCTTTCAATCGTGAATTCTCCAGGGTTAGAAAGATCCCAGGTTGCATCAAAATCTAGATCAGCTAAATCATTTATTTCAAGGTTCACTGATGGGTTAACCAATGAATTCATCAAAACAAAATCTGTTGATTCAGAGTTTATATCCATACTGTAATAACCGTTTGAAAGACTTGGATCCCATTCAGCATACAAACTATTGGGAGTATTACGTATGGCGCCATATCTACAAACACCGATTTGGTTGGATTCCACAATCATTTCAACATTATATGATCTGCTGCTTTCATAAAGAAACCTTCCACCACCCTGTCTAAAAGGCGTTAAACCTAAGGTAAAAGACATACTCGAAGGAAGACTATCAATAATAAATGAGGTGTCTTTTCTTTCACCGCCAGCAATCCGTGAAAAGGTAGAAGTAACAGTTGAGCTAACAGAGGATTTTCTATCGAAACTGTACTGCCATTCACCCTGTTTTTTTGTTGAAAAAACATCAACCTGTGTTTCAACCGCGGGATCAAAATGTAAAGAATAAATCCTTCGTTCACTATCCTTTTTATGATTTGAAAATAAAACTATTTCCTTACCTTCAGATCCATCAGAGTAACGTGGATTAAGATTTATTGAAAAACCCTGTTTACTACTAGTTAAATAAAACATTAAACCAAAAGAAAGACTTACTGAATCAGGTATAGTGTTACCAAATTTTTCAGGGGACCAGAAACCAAAAGAAACATCCCTCCAACCTGTATCCATTGTTACACTAAGATTTTTAGTTTTAACTTCTTCACCTATTCTTTCAACATTTAAAGTAAAAATTAAACCAAAACCTATTCCTTCATTGAAATCAAACCATGGCAGAAGAAGATACTGAACTTGTATGTCTTTACCGTTAACACCAGTATCCGGATTATTATCAACATCTATTTTGTTTTTAAAACCAAAAAAAACCTCTTGTGTTTTTTCAACATTTTCACATTCAGTTTTCACAACTGTTGAAAAAATATTTGTTTTTTTGATTGAAAGTATATTATTTTCTTCCAATACATTTTCAACATATTTTGTGTTCTTTAAACCTTTTAAAAAATTTTGTTTTAAATTTGTTTCATTTTCTATTGAATTATTGTTTTTTATAAAATTTGTTTTTTTATCGATATTAAATGTTGCAGCTGAAGATAAAGTTGCTGTGGTTAGAATTACCAGCATCATAAAAACTAAAAATTTTTTTACAAACTCACCTCTATTTTTCATATTTCTAATACTACCCCCATTATATGTTATGTAACTACAAGTATAAATAACTATGTGTTGCTATAACATGACAATGTAAGAGTTATAAAAAAAATAGATTACGTTAGATCTATCATCCAGTTTTTTAATAAATTTTTAATTAAAGTCATCCAAATAATTGAAGTTATTATAAATATTATTGTTATAATTGTCCATTCTTGTATCACTAGTCCAAGGGCGACTCCTGCTGCTGGTGCATGTTCTGTGTTTAACATGGTCATTATGAATATAGAGACTCCTACTGATGTTGCTGCTAAGAGTATTAATGGCAGTGTTGGATTTGTTGGTATTATTTTTTCTGTAGATATTGCTGTTGTTACAAGGTAAAACATGAAACCTACTATTATTCCTACAAGGTATCCTCCGATTAATCTTCTTACATCTGCTGTGTATTTATTTATGGGGCATAGTAAATGTTATCATAGCTGAGGCTCCTAATGAGGTTATTATTGCTGTTTCTGCTAGTATATCAAGAAAAAGAAGGCTTGCAAGAATTGTAAGTGTTGCAAGAATACATTGGAATATAAATCTGAATTTGTATCTTTTAAATTTTATATCAAGAATTTCTAGATCTTTTAGTTTTTTTATACTACTTCTCTCCATATAGCTGGTATTTTTGAGTAGTAAATGAAAAAAAGAGTTGTTTATTTATATTTTACTTATTTTAATGGGTTTCTTTGAGTTATATAGTCATAGATGCATATTGAAAAAACTATT
>CAYMOC010000115.1:0-3186 GCA_964391965.1 uncultured Thermoplasmatales archaeon
AAATCTTTTACATTTTGGTAAAATTCATTGATTTCTTTCATGCATCCACTACAATATTTGTTATACTTTTTTGTGTTTTAAAGTCTTTGAAAAAAATATAAAAAAAAAGAAAAAAATTTTTGTTTATTTTTTTAGCCGATTTGTAGTGTCGGATCGCCTAGAAGTATCATTTCTTCTACTGTTTTAGTATCTGATTGATCCATTCGTGGTCCAAAGGTGTTTATGTAACTATTTAGGGTTTGTGAGAATGTTTCGCCAAGGATGTCTTTTCCTTCTTGGCTGTATTGTCTGAAAAATTCTGGCCATAGCCATCCGCCGAGTCCTTCTGTTCCATAGGCTCCTATGTATCCGTATCCTAATCCTGCTGGTCCAAGTGTTGCTATTGTTCCGCCGCCTTCTAATCTGGTTAGCCACCATCCGAGGCTTTCAAAGACCCATGTGCTTTGATATAGAGCGTTTTGTGTGTCTGTTAGAAGATTCATGAAGCTTACATCTAGTTGTAATGGATGACAGCCACTTAGAGCCATTATTGGTAGTTTTTCACCGTTTGTCATATCATTTAGTGGTAGACTGGGTATTAATCCATGGCTGATGTCTATGCTCATAAGTCCTGTTATGTCTGAGTTGTGTCTTCCACCTGGTATACCTGGGTAGTGATCTGCCCATACTAGTGGACTAGCGTGGCCTGCTACATATACAAATCCCGCTCCGCTTGATAGATGATTTACTACATCAACTACACCATAAACTGGATCTGATGGTGTTCCATGGAATGTTCCTTTAGAAGTCCATAGTTTGATTTTTTCGAAACTATTTGGCATGTAATCGAGTGCTTTCTGAGTAGCCCATTCTCCTTCCATCCAAACATTGGATTGTTTTTCAACTGGTCCAAATACTGTTGTACCAGAAGAATCTGTAACCCAGACTTCTATAGTGGTGTTTACTCCTTCAGTGGGTTGTGGTTGAGGGTTGTATGATTTACCCATTATATGCATGACTTTGCTTCTATAGACTATAGGCGTCCATCGTTCACCTAGATATGATCCGGGTGGTGAACTCTCATAGACATCCTCGCTTCCAAGTATATTTCCTTCTGATGGAACGGTTATTTCTGCTACGGGGGGATGTGGATAACTTAAACCTGTTGTTATATGGTCTTCTTCTGAAAATGTAACTGATGAGCTTTTGCTGTGATCTACTGTTACTGTTACTGTGTTTTCTTGACCTGTTTCCATTTTTTCGTTTGTGCTTTGTGCATGTATTGTGAATTCTCCATCAAGTCCGGTTGTGTCCCATTTGATGTCTAGTTTGGGTTGATCCTGGAAGTCGTCACCTGATAGTACATACATTTTTTCAAACCAGTTTTTGCTTTCGCTGTTTTCATAGTTTATTATTTTATTAACCATTGTTGTTGCTTCACTTGTTTTACGGCAGGCTAGTCTTCCAAGATGTACATCTGGATAAAGATCTACTTGATCTATTTTATAACCATACCATTCTCCATATTTTTCATTGTTGTTTGTATCCCAACTTGCAAATTCATATGTCTCAGTATCTTCATCATAACTGTAGATATCTGCATAATATAGATCGCTTACATAACCTGGTTCGGCTCCATCATCTAGATGAACAAATCTTGTCGGGATCTGTAAAGAAGATTTATCAAAACCAAAGAAACTTCGATGGCCGCCAACAAGCATAACATATTCTATTCCTGTTTCCTCGATTTGTTCTTTGATGTAATATTTTATTTTTTCAGCAAGATCTCTTCCTTGGCCGCTTATGTCATCTACTGATACAAGATTGGTTTTTATTCCACGGTTTTCTTTATGGCTTACAAGTCTTTCAAGTTCATTTATGTATGCTGAACCAGAGATAATTAAAAGATCATATGTGTCATCTGCTGTTTTAAATGTGTTAGTGTTGTCATAGACTACATTTAGATCAATATTTTGAAGATATTTCACTGTTTTATCTGATGCAGAATATCTAACAGGGTAAACATTTACTGTTACAAAAGTAGTTCTTTCATTGTTTTCATTAAGACCAATGTTAACTGAATACTCATGCCATTTCTCTGGGTAGAAACCTTGGTAGTCATATCCTGTTGATTTTTGATTTGTGTTTGTTGTTTTACTTTTAGATGTTGTTGTTACGTAAGGTTGTGGTTCTGGAACTATTTCAATATGCTTCTCAACAGTTTTTGTTTCAACACCTGAATAACTTAGTTTAACATTTTCTATTTTTGTTCCCATTGGAAACTCGTAAACCATTTTTTTTACTGGAAGTAATGGTTTTCCTTCTATTCCAACAGTTGATGCTTCTGTATCATCAAGTTTAATAGAGGTGTATTCTTCTTTTTCTATTATTTTTGGTTGACTAAAACTTATTTTTTTATTTAATGTTTCAAGATTTTCAACATTATCTGTCTTTGTGTCATCAGCTTGAAGTATAGCACCAGCTGCTGTTATTAAAAATAGCATTCCAACTAGTACTACTAAAAATTTTTTTGCTTTCATTTACCTATACACTCCCCAAATTTTTTTATATAGTTTATAAACAAATGAGTTAGTATCTATTTAAAGTTAACTAATGTTAATTTATTTTTTTGTTAAAAAACACATGAACTTACAGAAGAAAAAACACAAAAAATATTTCTGTTGGGCCAAGGGGGAGACCGGAGGTGGTGAGGAGAGGAGGTGAAAGGATGAGAAAAAAAATCTTTTTTTCTCTCCCCCTTACCAACAGAGGATTTAATACTATTTTTGTTAAAACTATTTAAAAACCTTTATTGTACAAACATTACCTTGTTTCTTTACAGTTCTAAACCAAAAAAAATTTAAAGGATTTCCAGTAGGCCTCTATTTAGTCTTTTAACTCCTTTTTTTGCATCCTTTGAAGTTAAATTACCATAAGAAATTCTAATAGCTGGTTGTTCAAAACCAAAAACACAACCAGGTATAGTGACAACTCGGTATTTTTCAATGAGTTCTTTTGAGATATCCCATGATTTTTTATTTGTATCAAGTTTTAATAAAAAATAGAATCCTCCATCTGTAACAGGAAAATCAATTTTATTATTCTCTTTCAGATTTTTTATAAAAATATTTCTTGTTTCAGTTATCTTTTCTAAAAATTGATCCGGGTAATGGATATTGTTTTTCAGTGCTTCTAATGCAGCACCCT
>CAYMOC010000116.1:0-3089 GCA_964391965.1 uncultured Thermoplasmatales archaeon
CATTTTTTTCCAACAACATCTTCTCTTTGTTTACCAAGAAAATCTAATCCTTTATCATTAATTTTTTCAATTTTATAATCTTTATTTATTATCAGCATTATATCTTCAAGTGAATCAAATGCTTTTCTCCAATCTCGTTCCTTATTACGTATTTTTTTTTCAGTTTTCTTAATATCTGTGATATTATAACCGATGGCTGATGCTCCAATAATTTTATTTTTTTCATCATTTATTGGAGATATTGTTAGTGAAATATTTTTTAATTCTCCATTTTTTGTTTTTCTAACTGTTTCAAGGTTTTCTATTGATTCTCCTTGTTTTATCTTTTTTAATATTTTTGGTACTTCATCAAGTTTATTTTCTGGAAAGATTATAGAGATAGGTTTACCAATAACATCTTCCTTTGTGTAACCATATATTTTTTCTGCACCTTGGTTCCAGCTTTGAATTATTCCATTAAGATCTTTACTTATTACAGCAACTTCTGAGGTTTTGATTATATTTGATATGATACGTTGATTAGAATTAGTTTTTTTTCTCCCCCAAGTTTTATGGTTTTTTGAACCCATTTATAGATATGAATGGATTTAATTAATATAAAGTTATCAACTGAAAAAAAATTTTAAAATTCTTATATTTTGTATAATAAAAAAAATAAAGATTTATTTTTTGTTTTTACCTGATTTTTTACTATCATCATCTTTTTTACTGGATTTATTAGATGAACTTGAGGTTTTTTTAGAACTCGATTTACTACTGTCTTCTTTTTTAGATTTACTTTTTGATTCCTTGTCAGATTTTGAATTTTTATCGTCTTTTTTATCTGAATCCTTCTTGTTTTTCTCTGTGTCTTCTTTTTTAGATTTATCAGTTTTTTTATCTTCGGTTTTGTCATCATTAGTTTTTTCATTTTTTGAAGTTTCAACTGCTGATTTTTGAACTGCTGCTATTTTATTGTAATCTGCTGATTCGAGTACTTTTCCAAGATCTAAAAGTGTTAGCAGTCGTTTTTCATCAAGAACACCTACGCCTTCAATATAGTTAGTATCAATGCTATCAGTTACTATACTGGGTGCTTCTTTGATTTTTTCACCCGGGAGTCTTAGTACTTCTGTAGCACTATCCACAACCATGCCTACAGTGTTATCCCCTACTTCAACAACAAGAATTCGTGTGTCATCATCTATGTTTTTAGAAGGCATCCCAAGTTTCATTGCTAGATCATTAACAACGATTATACTACCCCTAAGGTTAATGACACCCTTAATATAAGGGGGGGAGTTGGGTATTCGTGTTACTTCTTCCCAACGAATGATTTCTTTTACTTCGTTGATATCCACTCCGAATTCTTCATTAGCGACTTTGAAAACAACTAGTTGTTGTTCATTTAACGCTCGGTCACGAGCGGTTTGTTTTTCTATACCAGTTGGCATAAATTTTTTCCCTCCAAAATGATGATTTTTTTTAGTTTTTATCTCCATTTGTTGAATTAGAGTTTGATTTATTGTTTTGTTGATTTTGGTTGTTATTCCAATCTTTGTTTGGAATGTTGTTTGGGGCAGGTTTTTTTGGCCTGTCCCAGTCTTTCTTAGGGCGATCTGCTTCAAAGTCATCATCGTCTGCTTCTTCTTTGTTTAATCTTCTAGATAATCGTTTTAGTTCTGATGCTGCACCAGATAGTTCTTGAGCACTACTTGTAACCTGCTGCATAGAAGCTGATACTTGTTGCATAGCAGAACTTGCTTCTTCACTACCAGATGCGTTTTCCTGTGTGACAGATGCAACTTCATTTGCTGCTTTACTAACTGCTTCAACAATCGGCGGCATTGCTTTAAATGCTTCAACAGCAGCATTTACTCCTTGACTTCCTTCATCTACCTGTCTTGTGTTATCATCCATGCTTTTAACAGCACCATCTATTTCTCCCTGTATACCTTCGATTAGTTCACGGATTTGTTTGGTTGCATCACCCGATTCTTCAGCTAGTTTACGAACCTCGTCAGCAACCACTGCGAAACCGCGTCCTGCCTCTCCAGCACGAGCTGCCTCTATTGCAGCATTTAATGCAAGAAGATTGGTTTGTTCGGATATTTGATTAATGGTATCAACTATGTTTCCGATTTCTTTACTTTTATCTCCAAGAGCAGCTATTTTTTTAGCTCCATCCTCAGTAGTAGTTTTAATAAGCTCCATTTTTTGTTCAACTTCACCAGAGGCTTTCTGACCGCTTTCAGCTGCTTCCCCTGCTTTCTTACTTTCATCAAGAACAACATTGGTTTGATTAGCAGCAGTATTAGCTCCTTCTGCAATTTGCTGAATTGTTGAAGATGTTTGCTCAACAGATGCATTTACTTCTTCAGCTGAACTACTGAGTTCTTCAGCTGATGATGCGAATTGACTAGCCATTGATGCAAGTGTTCTCGCCATTTCTTTATCTTCTGTTATATCCTGTATAAGTTCAAAACCACCAACAGGTTCACCGTTATTATCAAGTAAAGCATTACAACAGGCACGAATTTCAACCTTCTGACCATCTCGTGTTTTAGCATGAGTCTCTCCAACGATAGCCTGCTTAGTCTGCATACAATTCTTAATAGTACAATCAGCAGTACCACATAATGGTGTTTTACAAACATCAGCACAAGTCATCTTACCAACTAGTTCATCACGACTATAACCCATGGCTTTTACAAAAGCATCATTACAATCAGTAATTACAAGTTTTTCATCACATTTAAAAACAGGATCAGTAATACCTGCCATGAAACTTTTTTCTTTAGCTTCAGCGTTTTTATTCTCAGTAAGATCTTGTACAAGCTCAAAACCACCAACAGGGTTACCTTTACTATCCATCAAAGCGTTACAGTTAGCACGAATCGGTATTTTATCTCCTTTTTTGTTTTCAGCATAAGTTTCACCAGTAATAGCCTGCTTAGTCTGCATACAATTCTTAATAGTACAATCACTAGTATTACACAAAGGAGTTTTACAAACATCAGCACAAGTCATCTTACCAACGACTTCCTCACGGCTGTAACCCATTTTTTTAACAAAAGCATCATTAACTTTTGTTATAACAAGATCTTTAT
>CAYMOC010000117.1:0-3069 GCA_964391965.1 uncultured Thermoplasmatales archaeon
TTTTTTTTTTGTTATTTTTACATTTTGAGTTTTTTCCAGGTAATCTTTAAATATCAAAGTTTGAGAAATGTTAACACGATGCTTGGAAGTTGGGTGAAGTTTGAAGGGAAGCTAACAAAACAACACAAATCAATAATAAAAACAAGTATTTTTTTGATAATAGCAACAATCCCATTTATCTCAGCAGCAAATCAGATTACCATGGAACAATTCCTAGATTCTTTTGAAAACCCAGAACACTACATATCCTTACAAAATGATAACTTGATAGAATCCACATCACAAAAAAGAGAATATATGATAATACAGAGATCATCCTGCCCAGATTTCAAAATCAAAGAAAACGATGAAATAATATATTTTGAATCAGACGGGGAAATAAAATGCAGTACAGTAATCCATTCATCAAAAATAGGAACAATAAAACACTACTACACAATAAACACAGAACACTCAAAATCAAAATCAGTATATGAAAACCAAATAATAGGTAAAGTCATCAAAACCATGGATGACAACCTATGGAACACAATATCAATAAAAACCTGGGATATATCAATACATCAACTAAACATCAACAACATCGGAAAATAAAAAAAAAATTAAACACGTTTATCATCTATTTTTTCAGAAGCACCACAAGCAGTAAGAAGATTTTTTAAAGCCTCATGATACTCTTCACCTTTGGAATCCAAAAGTTTTTTAGCATAATCTCTTAGAAACTCACCAGATTCAACTTCAACATCAGAAAAACGCCATTTCTCATCCTTTCCTTTACCAAAAACTGTAAGAAAAGCAAAAGCTATAGATTTAGCTTTCATATTATCAGGATGTTTTTTTGAAACACTTATTGCTTTTTTCTTCCCCACGGTTTTATAAGTTCTAGCTATTTTGTCAGCAAAACCCGCAAGTTCTGGAAGAGATTCATAACTTGGAAGACTACTCAAAGCATCCTGTTGTTCTTTGTATTCAAAAATTGTTTCAATAATCTTTGAAGGCGGATCTTCAAGTCTGAAAAATTTTTCAGCAACCTCAGAATCACCAGTAAGATACTTCAAATATTCAAGACCAAAATCATCCCAGAAACGCTCAAGAACACTATTAGGAGTTGCATTATCAAAAACTACTGCACCATCTACTCTAGAAAGAATAAAATTCAAAGCCTTTTTTTCATAAACCTTAGGATCCAATGCATCAATAAAATCCTCCATGTTGTTACCATAAGATTTTTTGTTTAAAACAAAAATCTTTTCATCAGATTCTTGAAGAGAACTCATACGTTCTTCCATGTTTTTAACAATGAACTCATAATCTTTTAACTCACCAGACAAATAATCATCTAGAAAACGAGTCTCATTATCAACAGATGTATCATCCTTCAGAACACTTCCTACAACGTTTATCTCAAAATCATCAGAGATATTAGGATGCACCATGTATTTACTAATCTCAAAAACAGTATTTTTTTTAGAAGCATTAGCACATTTATCACATAACGCAAAAGAAAAATCTGCAGGTTTCCAAAAAACATGAAGATAATTTTTATCCAACTTCTTTTTGTTTTTAACAATATCAGAATTCAAATGTTTACAATAAACCATATCATTTTTTTTATTTGTAAAAATTTTATCAGATGAAACAAAATCAATAAAATCACCTGGAGGAGAAGGTTTTTCACCAGTTGACACAAATCCTTTGTCCCAAGAATAAACATGTAACTTTTTTTTCAAAACAATATCTTTAACACCCATCAATCTAAGAACGGGGTTATCATGATGTTGAACAGCTATCAGTTTTTCTTTTTCAGCTGAACCACGTTTTGCATATGCTACATCACCAATTGGAAGTTTTGCAACCGCTAGATATGGTGCTTTCTTAGAATGAGCCAGAAGAAGAGTTCCTGCTACCGCTGCAGATAGACCACGTTTTTTAGAAAATTTTTCAAGTTTTTTCTCATCATCTATATATTTCTGAACTTTCTCAATTTTTTTACGGGGTTTTTTAAAATATTTTTCAGAGGATTTATCTTCATACTCTGGGATAATCAAAAAAGGATTTTCTTTAAGCTTTTTAGCATTCTCTACAAGATGTTTCTCCATAGATTTAGATGCAGTACGAGCGAATGTTCTAATTCTCCGAGGTTTTTTTACCATAATCTATTTACAAAAAAATGTTAAACAATTTAGGGTTAAAGAAAGTTACCCTAAAATATTTTTAAATTTTTATTTATGATAAATGTTTAAACAATTTATTTTTTTGAATTTATAACTATTATTTTACCAATAGTTTAACATCATCAAACCATACTTGTCCTGTGCCTGATAATGCCAATCTAACAAATATTTCATTTGTTTCAGTAGGAACTTTCAATGATGTGTTATATAATGCCCAATCATTTGTTCCATTGATCGGTGATTCTAACTGAGTTGTAGCATATTCAATTAAGCTATTGTTTTCATCCCAACATTGAACAACCATTACAACACTTTCAGCATCTATTGTTTTAACCCAACCTGTAAGTTCGATTGTTCTGTTATTAGGAAATGATTCTATTGTTTGAGCCCAGTTATTACTAACATTTTCTTGATAAACATGGGTGTTATTTATATACGCACTTCTTTGTCCCAAATAAGTATTATTTGTATCAGCCGTCATGGTTAAATTATCTGCAGGAATCCAAGCTTTAAACCAATCAGAAATATTAACATCAGTTCCATTTTCAAAACCAGAGTTTAAAAGTAAATTATCTCCAACTTCAAATAGAACTTCCTCATTTTCTTCATTTAGACCATCTTTATCTTCATCTATTTCTTGTTGCAAAAAATCATTTGTCAAATAACCAACTGAAAATCCAATTATTAAAGCTAAAACGATTAGCATAACATTCATTTGAGATATTTTTTGTATCATATTTTCATCACTCAATTTAATTTTATTAGACGCATGAAGATATGATTATTTTATTTAAATCCTTTTAATTAAAATAATTTAGTTTTTTTCAAATTTTTGCCGAAGGTTTTTTAAAACGATTTAGTTTTTTAAAAATTTATAAGATTTGATATTAAATCT
>CAYMOC010000118.1:0-2673 GCA_964391965.1 uncultured Thermoplasmatales archaeon
AGGGGCAGGGCTTAGGACCCTGTGACGTAGGTCTTCGAGCGTTCGAATCGCTCCCCCTGCACTATAAATATATTTTATTGGTGAGCAACTTTGAAGGTTATAGCCTTTACAGGAATGCCTTTTTCAGGAAAAAGCGAAGCTGTAAAAATAGCTATAGAGAAAAACATCCCTGTTGTTCGAATGGGTGATATGATCTGGCGTGAAACCAAAGAAAGAGGAATGAAACTAACAGGTGATAACGTTGGATATGTTGCAAACGAGATGCGGGAGAAACATGGAAAACAAATCTGGGCTGAAAAAACAATAAAAGAGATACAGAAAAATGTTGATTCAGATAAAATAGTTGTTGATGGCGTCAGAAACAAAGAAGAAGTAGATCTTTTTAAAGAAAAACTGGGACAAGATTTTTTATTAATAGCTATAACAGCAACTGATGAAAAACGATACAAACGAGCTATGAAACGCGGTAGAAAGGATGATATTAAAGATATTGATAAAATAAAAGAACGCGATCAACGGGAGCTTAAATGGGGTTTAAAAAAAGTTATTGATTCAGCCGACATAACTCTTGAAAATGAAAATGGTTTAAAAGAATTTAGAAAAAAAGTATCCAATGTTTTAAACAAATAAAAATTTTTATCGTTTTTTACTTTGAAGTATTTTATAAACAAATATTGATAAGATTATAATAAGAACAAACAGTACAGCTACTAAAAATATTGTATTTTGATCATTTTGATTTTCAGAGCCATCTTCATCAGTTTCATTTTCCAGACTGCCTATAGATTCAAGGATTGCTTCTCGTTTAACACTTCCATCATCATTATAATAGGTATGTTTGATAATAAAACCATATTCTTCTGACCAATAATTTACCCTTTCAAGTACACCATTTACATATCTTTTAATTTCAAAACTTCTTAGCTTTCCAAGAGGTGTATCTAAATTAACAATATCTGTACATTTTTCTGAAAAATTAAAAGTCTCGTTATCATAACCCCAATCATATTTTACGATCCTTTCACTTGTCCAATTAACTGTTTTATTAACATAAACAGGCCAAATATTAGTAAAATTTGTATTAGTAACCTCCCAATCATCTTCACCAGGAATTTTAGTAGTTCTAATATCTCTTACCAAGGATAAGGTTTCAGCATCATAATAATAAACATGATCTTCTAAAGGATTAGTCACTTCGATTTTAAATACTTCATAAATCGAACCATTTAGGTTAATATCTGTTTTTTCAACAATCTCATATTTTAACAAACCAGTGAATTCTTTATCTTCTGAGTAGACTGTTCCTTCTAAAACCCAGGTATCTCCAACTCTCCATTCAGGTTTTTCCATAGTATTTTTTTCAGCAACTGCAAAACTATGAAAACATGTTAAAAGAAAAATTGTTGTAAAACAAAAAATATAAAGATTAACTTTTTTCATATTCTATTTCCTTACCACCTTAATAATAACAATGAATGGAGTTATTATTTTTTAATTTTTTTTCTGTAAAATAAAAATAAAGCAAAAACCAAAAAAAACAACACCAATATTAATACAAGTGAACCATTTGGAAGTACACCCAGAGGATCTGTTGACACTCCTTTGATTTTATCATCATCCTCAATTGAACCAGTTAATTCATCTGGTGTTTTCAAAATTATTCTTGCTCGGGGGTTTAATTCAACACAATTATTTGGATCATCGATATAACATGCTTTAAAAATAATTATAGTCTCCCAGAACTTCTTGGTATATTCTTGTTTTTCTTCAGGGTCAATATAAATAAAAAAATTTTTGGTTTCCCCGGGTTTAATATATGCATCTGATGGATTTGTAGAAATCCATGAAAGATTAGGTATATTTGAATAATTTTTTTTAGTAAAAATTGTTGGATTTCTGATTATTGTTTCTATATTGATTTCTTTTTCAAAATTATTTGTTATACTGATTTTTTTTGTGGTATTTCCATGGATAAAACCATTTTTCATATCTATTTCAATGATTTCAGAATCTGTAACTAAATCAGGATTATAAATAGTTGTATCTATTAGTAGATTTGAACTATGTTCAACTGAAAAAGAACCTTCTCCTGAATGAAATGTTAGCCAAACCTGCCATTTTTGATTAAAGTTTTCTTCATCAGCGGGTATATCAACAGTTATTTCAAAAACTGCTCCTTTATTAGGCTGTATTTTTTGCCATTTAGGATTTATTTTTACCCAAGTTGAATCAGGAAGACGGGTTCTGTTTTCTTTAAGATAATTTTTATGTGTTTTTTCAAGAAAACAACTAATATTTATAATTTCAGAATTATGATTAATTATTGTTATTTCTTTAGAAGCATGAAGATTATTATCTGTTCTTATTTTTATTTCTGCAGGTACCGAAAAAGATGCTTCAGCGTTTATAGATAGAATGAGAAAAATCAGTAAAATTGGAAGATATTTAATTGTTTTTTTAGATTTTTCCATATTTTTTTCACTTTTTATAAGAATTAAAATGTTTTGATAGTAGTGTATCTACTTGTTTTGTGACATCCATTTTTGATACATCTATTTTTTTTTCAACCATTTTTTCAAATAATATACTATCTACTCTTGTATCAATATTTTTATTGGAATCATTTTTTATTTTTTGTTTCCATAGTTCTTCATCTTTTGTTTTTTGTTTTAC
>CAYMOC010000119.1:0-2600 GCA_964391965.1 uncultured Thermoplasmatales archaeon
ATAAAAGTTTATCTATTTCATCTTTCATAAGTAAAAAATCTTTTTGAGATTGTAGTTCCTGTGGCACTTCATCGTAAAAAGACAGACCTGATTCTTTTTTTTGTATTCTTCCTAATTTGTCAAAAATAGTCATAGCAGGTATACCCCCGCCGTGTACATAATCATCGAGATTTTCTTTTTCTCTACCAAAAAACCATTCTAGTTTATATCCTAACTGTTCAAATTGATAAAGAAAATCCTTAATTACATCTTTGGTATCAGGAGGGTAAATATTTATTGAGAGTATTTGTACATCTTCTTTGCTATAGTTTTCGTATACTTTTTTGAGTTCTAACATTTGATATTGACAAGGTTGACAGTATGTAGCCCATAGATCTAAAATTACTACTTTTCCAACGTAATCACTAAGATGTTTAACATTTCCCTCTAAATCATAAAACGCAAAATCTTCTCCTTTAAAATCCGATGAGTTGTCAGAGGTATCTAAGTTTTTAGTATTATTTTGATTTGGTGGATTATCTTGTTCTTGTAAAATTGCGAAGGCAGCAACAGTGGAAGCTAAAATGAGGGTGATGATCGCAGCTAACACTGCTAATGTTGTTTTGTTTTTTTTGGTTTTTGTTGTATTTGCTCTTTTTCTGTTTGACACTTAGTATCATATCCTGATAGCAGAGTATTTTTTTTAAGTTAGGATAAAGAATTTTTATTGATATTGTTCTATTTTTGGTTTTAGAATTCCTTTTGGCATTGCTCCTACTATTTTATCTACTAGTTTTCCATCTTTAAAGATTAAAAGTGATGGTATGCTCATTATTTGGTATTTCATCGCAGTTTTTTGGTTATTATCTACATTGAGTTTCCCAAAAACAATTTCTCCATGTTTTTCTTTAGCTAATTCTTCAACTATTGGATGTATCATCCGGCAGGGTCCACACCATGGCGCCCAGCAGTCGACTACAACTAGATCATATTTTTGTATGTGTTCATTTATATCTGCATCTGACATTTCTATAGGGATATCTGGCATTTCTTCATTCATATTTTTTTCTCCTTTCATATATCTGTTTTTTAGTTGTTCCAATTTTTTCTTTTTGATTTTTTTTAGTTCTTCATCCATGTTTTTGTTATTATGTTTTTCTTAGTATTTAACGTTTGTGAATAATTTTTGCACAACCGTTATTTTTTAAAAAAACAATCAACCATTATCCTGCAGCCATTTCCGAATACGAAGATAACCCACCAATTTATCACCCTCATTCCACAAAATAGGAGCCGTTTTTTGCAAATCCTCAAAAACATTATACTCCTTAGCCATCTTCAACTCCTCATCAGCCCAATCATTCAAATCATGAGGAAAAGTAACAATCCTAATATCATTACGATTAGTTAGAAGCTGCTTCGTCTGCGTACATTTCATACATTTTTCCAATGAAAAAAGAATCTTCTCTGACATAAATAACCCCAAAAAACATATAACATACGGCTATAAAAAAAATTTGCAAAAAAAATTATTGTTTTTTATCAAAATAATCTTTCACAAAATAAACTAAACCGGCAAACAACAAAATCGAAATAACATTAAAAACTGATAAAATCCAGATGTTTAAATAAAAAGGAGGCGCAACAGAATCAGTTTCAGCTATAGTAACAGAAACTTTATTGCTGTAAGGTTCCTTAATAGACTCTACAGTACCACCATAAGATGTAGAAAGCTTTAATAAACCTCCTGCAAAAAGAACCATAAACAAAAAATTGATTACTAAAACAGAAAGAAACAATGAATCTAAAAATCTTTTTTTATCAATTTTCATAAACAAAAAAAACATACAGAGATAATGTTATATAACAATTTCTCCAAAAAAAATGGGCCAGGCCGGAATTAGATAATTCATAAGATAAAATAGTGTAAACCTTTACAGAGTTTTTTTATTTAGTTGACATTAGGAAGAAAACAAGTATTTTTAATCACTTAGATTTTAAGTTCATTGTCTTTATATTACGATTTACCACAAAATCTATTTACATGATTATTGATGCAAATTAAAGATAAAATTTTGTGGATGGATGGAAAAGATGGAACAAAATTTCAATTTTAAAAATTATAATGAAGAAATCGAACGTGTAAAATCTGGAGTCGATGGTTTTGATAGTTTTATGGAAGGAGGTTTTCCTAAAAGCTCAAATATTGTACTATCAGGATTACCGGGTACCGGAAAAACATTATTTGGAATGGCATTTATCGCAGAAGGATGCAAAAATAATGAAAAATGTCTATATATAACCGTTGAACAAACACCAGATGCAATAATTAAACAAGCAAATCAATTCAACTGGAATTTTTCTCAATGGCAAGATCAAGGTAACCTAAAAATTGTGCATTTTGATTTCATGAAACCAATCAATAAAAAAATGGTTGAGAATATATTGCAAGACGTTGAAAATGATTCTTATAACAGAGTTGTAATTGACAGTATTAGTGCTATAGCACATTCACCTCTACCAGTTTCTTATTACGAATTTCTTGAACTTTTTGAAAAAACAACTCAAAATGGGATAACTACCCTTTGTATAACTCAAAAAGACGAAAAAGAACCAACCAA
>CAYMOC010000120.1:0-2524 GCA_964391965.1 uncultured Thermoplasmatales archaeon
GAAGTTAAAAAAGAAAAAAAAATAATTTAATATAATTTTAGATTACTTTGGATCCCTTCAATAAGTTCAATGAGTAGATCTACAATTTGTACTAACGTGTCAATTACTTGATCTATTATATCTAGAATATCTGAGAGATTTAAAAGGAAGTTTTTAATCTTTTTTAAGAAGGATAGAATTGTATCCAAAATACCCGCAGGAATTACTTTGTCTAATTCAGATATATCATATTCTTTTTCTGTTTCAGTTATTTTCTCGAAGGTTGATTTGTTTGATGCAGGAACTGCAATAGCAGTTGAACATATTAGAAATACCGAGAAAACAGCTGATAAAGTTAGAATAATTTTTTTATCCTTTATCATCTTTTCACCTCTAATTAATAAAAATTATAGCCATTATTAATATTTAAAACTTCCCATATTTATATCAAAATAATTGAACTAAATAGCTTATCCTGAGATCTTAATTTTTATAATTAATATCTTGTTTACTAAAATTTTATATAACAAAATCTTATTAACACTTGTTAAGTAATTTTATTTAAAAAAACCGCAGGGGAGAAAAAAAAGAATGTTAACCAAAAAAAATTTTTTAAAAATAATGCTGCCAGCTATAATTATAACTCTTCTTTTAACACCAGCAATTTCAGCAATCACTATAAACACAGAAAAAAACATTAACCTTTCACCATACGATACACCAGATAGTTTTGATCTAAGAAATGTAGAAGGATCAGATTTTGTAACCAGTGTAAAAGACCAACAAGGAGGAACATGCTGGGCTCATGGAGTTATGGCATCTATGGAGGGAAATCTTTTAATCAATGATATCTGGGATGAAAACGATGAACCAGGAACTGAACCAAACCTAGCTGAATACCATCTTGATTGGTGGAATGGATTCAATGAATTCAACAATGACGACGTGGAAGAACAAGGAAGCGGACTCAGGGTACACATGGGCGGAGACTACCTCGTTGCATCAGCATACATCTCAAGAGCAGAAGGCGTAGTCCGAGACCGTGACGGTCAAAGCTATTCAACACCACCAATTAGATACAACCCAGATTACCATATTTATTACCCTAACGACATAGAATGGTACACCGTTGGAGACAACCTAGAAAACATAGAAACAATAAAACAAAAAGTAATAAAAGAAGGCGTCGTTGGAACATGTCTTTGCTATGATGGAAACTTCATAAACGAAGATTTCGTCCACTATCAATCACCAAGTAGTGATAAAGACCCTAATCACGCAGTCGCAATCGTAGGATGGGATGATAACAAAAAAACACAAGCACCAGAAGGAAACGGAGCATGGCTAATAAAAAACAGCTGGGGAACAGGCTGGGGAAACGCAGGATATTTCTGGATATCATACTACGATAAACACTGCACAAGACACCCTGAAATGGGAGCAGTAAGCTTCCAGGATGTAAACCTATTAGAATACCAAAAAATCTACTATCATGACTACCACGGATGGAGAGACACAAAAACAGACATCAACCAAGCATTCAATACTTTCATCGCAGAAAACAACTCATTACTAGAAGCAGTAAACTTTTTTACTGCAGCAGACAACGTAGACTACATCCTTGAAATATATGACCGTTTCGAAAACAATGAACTAAAATACCAAATCTATTCAGATACTGGAAACATAGAATACAAAGGATTCCACACCATACAACTAGACTCACCAATAGGACTAGTAACAAATGATGACTTCTACATCAAACTATATCTTTCAAATGGCGGACACCCCATCGATAGAACCTCAAAAATACCTGTACTATTACATGTTAAAATGACAGCAGAAAACACAATAGTAGAAAGCAGTGCAAACCCCGGTGAAAGCTACTATTATCAAAACCAAAAATGGAAAGACCTATACTACAAACCATTAGGAGACCCGGAATGGTTCGGCACAGCAAACTTCTGCATAAAAGGACTAACCAACCCCTGGACGCCAACCACACCAGACCTAGACGCCACAGCAGACTTACAACTAAACAACGTGGACCCAGGATCAAAAATCACAACAAAACTCTACATAGAAAACCAAGGAGAACAACTATCCTGCCTAGACTGGAAAATAACAGAAACACCCAACTTTGGAACATGGACATTTTCAAAAGAAACAGGACAAGACGTTAAACCAGAAGCAGGACCAGAAGAAATAAACATAGAAATAACAGCACCCAACGAAAAAAACACAAACTATTCAGGAACACTAAAAATAGTAAACCAAAACAACCCAGAAGACTACAAAGAACTAACAGTAAATCTTCAAACCAGTAAATCAAACCGAAACACACCATTCTTAGATCTATTTCAGGAACTATTAACAAAAATCAAAACATTCATAAGAAACATTTTAACAACACAAACACCATAAAAAAACATTTTTTTATTTTTTAATTACAAAATTATTCTAATTTGCCCCATATTATTACAAAAAATTATAATAACTTCTAAAATAATATTAAAACACTAAAAAAAAAACAAAAATCATTTAT